>JAKOWB010000394.1 GCA_029781795.1 Pseudomonadota bacterium
GTCGCGCTTGCCGTCTGCGCCCTGGTCGGGGAAGGCGGCTGAGGCCTGGTTCTTGGTCGCCACGGTGCGCAGTCGCAAGGCGCCGCAGTCGGGGCGGCCGAGGTCGAGGGCTTCCTTCACCTCGCTCCAGGCATAGACCGTGTCGCCGGCGAAGAGCGGGGCGACGTGGCTGCCGCCGTTCAGCGCCAGGATCTTCACCGCGTTGCCGAGGCCGTTGAACGAAAGCGCGCGGGCGAGGGAAATGACGTGGCCGCCATAGATCAGGCGGCGGCCGAAGCGGCCCTGGCCCTCGACGTGCTGGTTGAAGTGCACCCTGGCGGTGTTCTGGTAGAGGCGCGTGGCGAGCTGGTGCTCGGCCTCCTCCACCGTCATGCCGTCGAGGTGGTCGATGCGCTCGCCCGCCGCGTAGTCGCCCCAGCGGTGCGGCGAGCCGGCGAGCGCCGCGTCCCAGCGGGCGAAATCCAGGCCGCGAGGCACCAGCAGCTTTTCGGCGGCGACGCCGGCGGCCAGCACGGGCACCAGGGCTTCGGGCGCCGGCGCCGCCTTGTCGCGCTTCCGGACCAGCACCCAGCGCACATAGGTCAGCACGACCTCGCCGCGCTGGTTGCTGCCGACGCTGCGGACATAGACCACGCCGCTGTCGCCGGCCGAGGTCTGCTTCAGGCCGATCACCTCGCTTACCGTCGAGAGCGTGTCGCCGGGATAGACCGGCGCGCCGAAGCGCCCCTCGGCGTAGCCGAGGTTGGCCACGGCGTTCAGCGAGATGTCCGGCACGGTCTTGCCGAAGACCAGGTGGAACACCAGCCAGTCGTCCAGCGGCGCCTCGGGCAGGCCGGTGGCGCGCGCCACCTCGGCCGAGGACTGCAGGGCGAAGCGGCCGCCGTAGAGCGCCTGGTAGAGCGCGACATCGCCCGCCGTCGCCGTGCGCGGCGTGGCGTGGCGGATCACCTGGCCGAGGCGGAAGTCCTCGAAGAAGTTGCCGGGCGAGGTCTTGGACATGAGGCGGCCCCCTTGCTGCGCTGCAACAGAAAGCCAGAGCCCCGCCGTCCTGTCCAATGGGACGTGGAAAAGACAAGGCCCCCGCCGCCTGGCCGGCGACGGGGGCCCTGGAACCTCTGCCTGACGGCCGGGAGGATCACTCCGCCGGCGCCGGCTCGTCCTTCTTCTCCAGATCCTCGCCAGTGGTCTGGTCGACGCGCTTCATCGACAGCTTGACCTTGCCGCGGTCGTCCATGCCGATGCACTTCACCTTGACCAGGTCGCCTTCCTTGACGACGTCGGTCACCTGGGCGACGCGGCGCGGCGCCAGCTCGGAGATGTGCACCAGGCCGTCCTTGGCGCCGAGGAAGTTGACGAAGGCGCCGAACTCGACGGTCTTCACCACCTTGCCGTCGTAGATCGTGCCGACCTCGGGCTCGGCGACGATGCCCTTGATCCACTTGATCGCGGCGTCGGCGGCCGACTGGTCGACGGCGGCGACCTTGATGGTGCCGTCGTCCTCGATGTCGATCTTGGCGCCGGTGGTCTCGGTGATCTCGCGGATCACCTTGCCGCCGGTGCCGATCACTTCGCGGATCTTGTCCTTCGGGATCGAGATCACGGTGATGCGCGGCGCGTTCTGCGACACGTCCGAGCGGGCCGCGGTCAGCGCCTTGGCCATCTCGCCCAGGATGTGCAGGCGGCCGGCCTGGGCCTGGGCCAGCGCGGTCTTCATGATCTCCGGCGTGACCGAGGTGATCTTCAGGTCCATCTGCAGGCTGGTGACGCCCGCCTCGGTGCCCGCCACCTTGAAGTCCATGTCGCCCAGGTGATCCTCGTCACCCAGGATGTCGGACAGCACGGCGACGCCCTCGCCCTCCTTGATCAGGCCCATGGCGATGCCGGCGACCGGGCGGGTCAGCGGCACGCCGGCATCCATCAGCGCCAGCGAGGTGCCGCAGACCGTGGCCATGGAGGAGGAGCCGTTCGACTCGGTGATCTCCGACACCACGCGCATGGTGTAGGGGAAGTCCTCCTTCTTCGGCAGCAGCGGGCGCACGGCGCGCCAGGCCAGCTTGCCGTGGCCGATCTCGCGCCGGCCGGGAGAGCCCATGCGGCCGGCCTCGCCGACCGAGTAGGGCGGGAAGTTGTAGTGCAGCAGGAAGTGCTCGCGGTACTCGCCGTCGAGCGCGTCGATGATCTGCTCGTCCTGGCCGGTGCCCAGCGTGGTGACCACCAGCGCCTGGGTCTCGCCGCGGGTGAAGAGCGCCGAGCCGTGGGTCAGCGGCAGCACGCCGACCTGGCAGTCGATCGGGCGGATGTCGCTGGTGCCGCGGCCGTCGATGCGCTTGCCGGTCTTCAGGATGGTGCCGCGCACTACGTCGGCCTCGAACTCCTTGAACACGCCGGGGGCGACCGCGAGCTTGGCGGTCTCGTCACCCAGGCTGGCCAGCGCGGCCTTCTTCACCGCGTCGACCTTGGCATAGCGCGCCTGCTTCACCGGCTCGGCATAGGCGGTGGCCAGGTCGGCGGCGAAGGCCTCGAAGGCGCCGCGCACCACGGCGACCTCGGCCGGCTCCGGCGTCAGGTCGCGCGGCTCCTTGGCGGCCATCTCGGCCAGGTCGATGATCAGGTTGATCACCGCCTGCATCTGCTGGTGGCCATAGACCACGGCGCCCAGCATGGCCTCCTCGCTCAGCTCCTTGGCCTCGGACTCCACCATCAGCACGCCTTCCTGCGTGCCGGCGACGACCAGGTCGAGCTGGCTGTCGGCCAGGTCGGCGGTGGTCGGGTTCAGCAGGTACTGGCCGTTCTTGTAGCCGACGCGCGCCGCGGCGATGGGGCCGAGGAACGGCAGGCCCGAGATGGTCAGCGCCGCCGAGGCGCCGATCATGGCGACGACGTCGGGATCGTTCTCCAGGTCGTGGCTCAGCACGGTGGCGACGATCTGCGTCTCGTTACGATAGGACTTGTGGAACAGCGGGCGGATCGGCCGGTCGATCAAGCGGGAGACCAGGGTCTCCTTCTCGCTGGGACGGCCCTCGCGCTTGAAGAAGCCGCCGGGGATCTTGCCCGCGGCGAAGGTCTTCTCCTGGTAGTTGACGGTGAGCGGGAAGAAGTCGATGCCCGGCTTCGGCGACTTGGCGCCGACCGCGGTGCAGAGCACCACGGTGTTGCCGTAGGTGACGAGAACGGCGCCGTCCGCCTGGCGGGCGATGCGGCCGGTTTCCAGAGTCAGGCGGCGGCCGCCCCACTCCATCTCCTTCTTGTAGACTTTGAACATGTGTCAGTCCTTCCGACAGTTGCGGCCGGTGCATGAACTGCCGGACCCAAGCAAAGGGCGCGCGCCGCGGCGGCGCTGCTGCGCCCGCGGTCGCCCTTTGCTTCGGCCCGGCAAGGAGACGCGGCACGCCGGCCAAGCCGTGCCGCGCTTCCCGTAACTCTATGGCAGGTACGTGCCAACCAGCGTCCGTTAGCGGCGCAGGCTCAGCCGCTCGAGGATGCCCTCGTAGCGTGCCTTGTCCTTCGCCTTGACGTAGTCGAGCAGACGACGACGCTGGCCGACCATCACCAGCAGACCGCGCCGGGAATGGAAGTCCTTCTTGTGCGTCTTCAGGTGCTCGGTCAGGTTGGCGATGCGCTCCGTCAGGACGGCGATCTGCACTTCCGGTGACCCGGTGTCGCCTTCCTTGGTGGCGTGCTCCTGGATGAGCGCAGCCTTGCGCTCGGCCGTGATCGACATCGTCCTCTCCTTTCGTTTCAGAGGTTCAGGACGCGGACCGGATGCACCTCGCCTGCCTCGTAGCGCGCCAGGGCGACCAGCTTGCCGCCGGCCGTGGCACAGACGAGGGACCCTTGCGTCAGACTACGCAGTCGGTCGCGGTGCACGCGGGCCATCAGACTGACGGCCTGGCCGCACCGCAGGCGCTTTGCCTCCGCTTCGGTCAGGGCCAGCGCCGGGATGTCGTCCAGCGCGGTCTCAACCGGAAGTAACCGCTCCAAGAGCGCGGGACCATGCCCGAGCGCCTCCAGGCTGTCCAGCGAAATTGCGTCGGCCTCGGTGAAGGGGCCGACGGCGGTTCGCCGCAGTGCCCGGACATGCGCCTTGGTGCCCAGCGCCTCGCCCAGGTCGCGGGCCAGGGCGCGCATGTAGGCGCCCTTGCCGCAGCCGACGGCGAAGACGGCATGGTCGGCATCGGGCTGTTCGGTCAGTTCCAGGTGGTCGATGCGCACCACGCGCGGGCTCAACTCCACCGCCTCGTCGGCGCGCGCCAGGTCGTAGGAGCGCTGGCCGTCCACCTTCACGGCCGAGAAGATCGGCGGGATCTGGCTGATTTCGCCCAGGAAGCGCGGGATGACCGCGAGGATCTGCTCGCGCGTCGGGCGCACCGGGCTGGTGGCCACGACCGGCCCCTCGGCGTCGTCGGTCGAGGTCGCCTCGCCCCAGCGCAGGGTGAAGGCATAGCGCTTGGCCCCGTCCATGGCATAGGCGACGGTCTTGGTCGCCTCGCCCAGTGCCACCGGCAGGACACCGCTGGCCAGCGGGTCCAGGGTGCCGCCGTGGCCGACCTTCTGGGCGTCGTAGAGGCGGCGCACCTTGCCCACCACCTGGGTGGAGGTGAGGCCCAGCGGCTTGTCGATCACCAGCCAGCCGTTCACCGGCTGGCCGCTCTTACGCCGCGCCATCGCCGTCGCCGTCTCCTGGCTCGCCGCTCGCCGGTTCGTCATCCGCGGCCTCGTGCTCCTCGGCGCGGGCGATGTCGCCGGCGACCTTGGGGTGCTTCAGGATGGCCTCGACCCGGCTCGCCTCCTCGAAGGAGCGGTCGGCGGCGAAGGCCAGGCGCGGGCTGACGCGCAGGTCCAGTTCCTGCGAGACGTGGTGGCGCAGGAACCCGGCGGCGTGGTTCAGCGCCTTGACCACCCCGGCCATGTCGGCGCCGCCCAGCGGCGTCACATAGCAGGTGGCATTGGTCAGGTCGGGCGAGACCTTGACCTCGGTCACGGTCACCACGACCCCGTCCAGCGCCGGGTCGTGCAGCAGGCCGCGCTCGAAGGCCTCGGCCAGGCGGTGGCGCAGTTCCTCGCCGACGCGCAGCTGCCGCTGGCTGCGGCCGCGCGCGTCCAGCCCCGCACGGGGGCCGCCCTGCCGTGATGCACCACGCTTCGCCACGCCCAGTGTCCTCCAGGAAACCCGGCGGCCTTAGAGGCCGCGGGCGACCTGCTCCACCTCGTAGCACTCGATGCGGTCGCCCTTCTTGATGTCCGAGTAGTTCTCGAAGGCCATGCCGCATTCGTAGCCCTGCTGCACCTCGCGCACCTCGTCCTTGAAGCGCCGCAGCGTCTTCAGCACGCCGTCGTGGATCACCACGTTGTCGCGCAGCAGGCGCACGCGGGCGCCGCGCTTGACCGTGCCCTCGGTGACCATGCAGCCGGCGACCTTGCCGACGCGGGTGACGTCGAAGACCTCGCGGATCTCGGCGTAGCCCAGGAACTTCTCGCGCTGCTCGGGCGAGAGCATGCCGCTGAGCGCCGCCTTAACGTCGTCCACCACCTCGTAGATGATCGAGTAGTAGCGGATGTCGACGCCGTCGCGGCGGGCCTGGTCGCGGGCCTGCGGATTGGCGCGCACGTTGAAGCCGATGATCAGCGCCCCGGCGGCGCGCGCCAGCGTGACGTCGGACTCCGAGATGGCGCCGACGCCGGCGTGCAGCACCTGAACCTTGACCTCGTCGTTGCCCAGCTTGTC
The DNA here is from genome assembly GCA_029781795.1 of Pseudomonadota bacterium. Lineage (GTDB taxonomy): Bacteria > Pseudomonadota > Alphaproteobacteria > Kiloniellales > JACOMY01 > JAKOWB01. The sequence continues at coordinate 5,726 of JAKOWB010000394.1, forward strand.
CAGCGCGCCGGCGATCGCCTCGGTCGAGCCGTGCACGTCGGACTTGATCACCACCGGCATGGACTTGGCCTCGCCCTCGCGGATCTTCGAGAGCATCTGCTCCAGCGTGCCGCGGCCCTGGGCGGCCAGTTCCTTCTCGCGCGAGCGGCGCTGGCGGAAGGCCACGACCTCGCGGGCGCGGGCCTCGTTCTCCACCACCAGCAGGTCGTCGCCGGCCACCGGCGTGCCCTGCAGGCCCAGCACCTCGACCGGCGTGGCCGGCGGCGCGGACTGCAGCTGCTCGTTGCGGTCGTTGATCAGGGCGCGCACGCGGCCCCATTCGCTGCCGGCGATGAAGATGTCGCCGACGCGCAGCGTGCCCTTGCGCACCAGCACCGTGGCGACCGAGCCGCGGCCCTTCTCCAGCTTGGACTCGATGATCACGCCCTCGGCCGGGCGGTCCGGGTTGGCCTGCAGGTCGAGCAGCTCGGCCTGCAGCAGGATGGCTTCCTCGAGCCGGTCGAGGCCGGCGCCGGTCTTGGCCGAGACCTCGACCGCCAGCACCTCGCCACCCATGTCCTCGGTGGCCAGCTCGTGCTGCAGCAGGTCGCGCTTGACCCGCATGGCATCGGCGCCCGGCTTGTCCATCTTGTTGATGGCGACGATGAGGGGCACGCCGGCCGAGCGGGCATGGGCGATGGCTTCCACCGTCTGCTCCATGATGCCGTCGTCGCCGGCCACCACCAGCACCACGATGTCGGTCACCGTCGCGCCGCGCGCGCGCATGGCCGTGAAGGCGGCGTGACCCGGCGTGTCGATGAAGGTGATGCGCTGCCCCGACGGCAGCTGCACCTGGTAGGCGCCGATGTGCTGGGTGATGCCGCCAGCCTCGCCGGCCGCCACGTCGGTGTGGCGCAGCGCGTCCAGCAGCGAGGTCTTGCCGTGGTCGACGTGGCCCATGATGGTCACGATCGGCGGCCGCGGCTGCAGCTGCTCGTCGTCGCCGCCGGTGCCGCCCGTCAGGCCGACCTCGACGTCGGCGGCCGAGACGCGCTTGAACTTGTGGCCGAACTCGCTGACCACCAGTTCGGCGGTGTCGGCGTCGAGCACCTGGTTGATGGTCGCCATCACGCCCATGCGCATCAGCGTCTTCACCACCTCGCCGCCGCGCTCGGCCATGCGGTTGGCCAGCTCCTGCACCGTGATGGTCTCGGGGATCACCACCTCGCGCACCACCTTGCCCGGCAGCTGGTGCTGGGTCTGCGCCTGCAGCGCCTTCAGCTTCTCGCGCTGGCGGCGCACCGAGGCCAGCGAACGCTGCCGCTCCTCCTCGGTCTCGGCATCGAGCGCCTGGGTGATGGTCAGCTTGCCCTGGCGGCGGCGCGGCTCGCCGCGCTCGCGCACCGGCACCACCTTGGGCAGCACCTTCTTGGGTGCGCCGGCCTTCTTCAGGCGGCCACCCAGGTCGTCCAGCTCGGCCTCCGGCTGGCCGCCTTCGGCCGGCGGCGCGGCGGGCTCGGCCGCCTTGGCGGCCTTCTCCGCCGGCTTCTCGGCGACCGTGGCGGGCGCCTCTTCCTGCGGCTGCTGGCTGCGCTGTGCCGCCTCATCGCGGCGGCGCGCCTCGGCGGCCTCGGCCTCCAGGCGGCGGGCCTCGGCTTCGGCGGCGGCGCGGCGGGCCTCGGCCTCGGCCTCGCGGCGGGCCTGCTCGGCCTCCTCGATGCGGCGCTGCTCGGCGCGGCGGCGCGCCTCCTCGACGGCGCGGGCGCGGGCCAGGCGCTCGTGTTCGGTCAGGTTGTCCAGGTTGACGGCCGGCGGCGGCGGCTCGGCCACCTCGACGGCGGCCTCGACCACGGCGGCTTCCGGCTTGGCCGGCGGCGCTTCTTGCGGCACCTCGGTCATGCGCCCGCCGGCGCCCGGGGCGAAGGTGCGCTTCTTCTTCACCTCGACCGTGACGGTCTTGGTGCGGCCGTGGCTGAAGCTCTGCCGCACCTGCCCGGTTTCCACCGTCTTCTTCAGCTCCAGGCGGCCGGGGCGCAGCTTCAGTTGGGTCTTGTCGGTCTCGTTCGTCATCTAGCCTGTCTCGTCTCCGCCGATCCCCGTCAGGGCCGGCACAAAAGGTCTCAGTCGTTCGATTCCGCGGCCAGCGCCGCCAGGCGGGCGGCCGCATCCTTGATCCGTCCGGCGATGCCGCTCTGCAGCACCGCCGCATGGACCGCGTGCTCGCGGCCCAGAGCCTGGCTCAGCTCGGCGATGGTGAAGCCATCGCACAACAGAGCACCCGGCGCCCGATGCGCCGCCAGCGCGGCCAGCTTGCCGCGCCCGTCGTCACCCGCTTCGGCGGCCTCCAGCAGCACGGCCACCGTACCACCGGCGATCGCCGCCCTGACCTTCTCGAACCCGGTCACCAGCACGCCGGCGCGCCGGGCCAGTCCGAGCAAATCCAGCAGGCGGCGGCGTTCCATCGCCACCAGACGCTCGAGAAGATCGTCCGGAACCTTGACCTTGGCCTTCGCCGCGCGGGCGAAGAGGCCCCTGGTCTGGGCGCGGCGGATAATAGCCCTCTCGGGCTTCAGCCACAATCCGCGTCCCGGCAGCCTCGCCGCCGGGTCCGGTACGATCTCGCCGTCGGGACCGACGACGAAGCGCAACAGGCGCTCCTTCGCCAGCACCTCGCCGGTCGCCAGGCAACGCCGTTCCGGCCCCCGCTCGGGCAGGGGTTCGAAGACCTCCTCGGTCGTCTCCGCGATCGGCGTCTCGCCCAGCATGCGCTCCCTTCGTCCGGTCCCTTAGTCCTGCGCCTCGGCCTCGGCCTTCTCCTCGCCCTCGAACCAGTGGGCGCGGGCGGCCATGATGATGGCGTTGGCCTCGTCGGCATCGAGCTCGTCCTCGCCGACGATCTCGATCAGCTCGTCGCTGGCCAGGTCCGCCAGGTCGTCCAGCGTCTTGACGCCCTTCTCGCCCAGCTTGACCTGCAGCGCCGGGGTGACGCCGGCGATCTGCGCCACCGCGTCCTCGACGCCCAGCTCGCGGCGCTTCTCGTCCAGCTTCTTGGCCTGCTCCTCGAGCCAGGCCTGCGCGCGCAGCCTCAGCTCGTTGGCGACTTCCTCGTCGAAGCCCTCGATCTCGGCCAGCTCTTCGAGCGGAACGAAGGCCACCTGTTCGACCGAGGTGAAGCCCTCCGTCACCAAGAGATGGGCAACGACGTCGTCCACGTCCAGGGCCTCGATGAAGAGGGCGGAACGGCGCTGGAACTCCTCCTGGCGGCGCTTGGACTCCTCCTCCTCGGTCATGATGTCGATGTGCCACTCGGTCAGCTGCGAGGCGAGGCGCACGTTCTGGCCGCGGCGGCCGATGGCGAGCGAGAGCTGCTCGTCCGGCACCACCACCTCGATGCGGCCCGATTCCTCGTCCAGCACCACCTTGGTCACCTCGGCCGGGGCCAGGGCGTTGACCACGAAGGTCGCGGTGTCCGGCGACCAGGGGATGATGTCGATCTTCTCGCCTTGCAGCTCCTGCACCACGGCCTGCACGCGGCTGCCGCGCATGCCGACGCAGGCGCCGACCGGATCGATCGAGGAGTCCTTGGAGACCACGGCGATCTTGGCGCGGCTGCCGGGATCGCGCGCCACGCGCTTGATCTCGATGATGCCGTCGTAGATCTCCGGCACCTCCTGCTTGAACAGCAGGGCCATGAACTGCGGATGGGTGCGCGACAGGAAGATCTGCGGGCCGCGCTGCTCGGGCCGCACGTCCATGATGAAGGCGCGCACGCGGTCGCCGGTGCGGAAAGTCTCGCGCGGCAGGGTCTCGTCGCGACGCAGCATGGCCTCGGCGCGGCCCAGATCGACGGTGACGTTGCCGAACTCCACACGCTTGACGATGCCGTTGATCACCTCGCCGGCGCGGTCCTTGTACTCGTCGAACTGGCGGGTCCGCTCGGCCTCGCGCACTTTCTGCACGATGACCTGCTTGGCGGTCTGCGCGGCGATGCGGCCCAGGTCGATCGGCGGCAGGTCCTCGGTGATGAAGTCGCCGACCTTCAGGCCGGCGTCGATGCGCTGGGCGTCCTTCAGCGCGATCTGCGTCATGTCGTTCTCGACCTGCTCGCGCGTCTCCACCACCTGGCGGTAGCGCGCCAGCTTGATCTCGCCGGTCTTGCGGTCGATGGCGGCGCGGATGTCGTGCTCGTGGCCGTACTTGGCGCGCCCGGCCTTGCCGATGGCCTGCTCCATGGCCTCCAGCACCTCGTCGCGCTCGATGCCCTTGTCGCGGGCCACGGCGTCGGCGACCTGCAGCAGCTCGGTACGGGCAATGGACAGCAGTTCCATGGCTAGGTCCTCTTCGCTTTCGGCGTCTTCTTCCCGGCGGCGGGGCGCTCGGGCCGGATCTCGGCCTCGCCCTCCTCGGGATATTCGGCGGTCGGCCGCTTCGCATAGGCGGCCAGCAGTTCGTCGGTCAGCACCAGCTTGGCCTTGGCCACCTGGTCCAGCGGCAGGGCGACCTCGGCCCCGGTCTCGTCCTTCAGGCGCACGGCCCCGCCCGCCAGGCCCAGCAGCAGGCCAGAGAAGCGGCGGCGGCCTTCCAGCGGCGTCGTCAGCTCCAGCTTGGCGGCGAAGCCCGCCCACTTGCCGAAGTCGGCGGCGCGGGTCAGCGGCCGGTCGACGCCGGGGGAGGAGACTTCCAGCACGTAGCCGCCGGAAATCGGATCCTCGACGTCCAGCAGTGCCTCGGCGGCGCGGCTCGCCGCCTGGCAGTCGTCGACGTCCAGCGCGCGGCCGTCCAGCCGCTCGATCATCAGCTGCAGCCGCGGCCGGCGGTCGCCGCCGAACAGCACGCGCACGATGTCGTAGCCGAGTTCGGCCAGCGACGGGGCCACCAGGCGCTCGATCTCCTGCGCCTTGCCCTCGCTGGTCCGCCGCCAGTCGACCTGGCTCGTCTCGTTCAAGGTCCGTCCGACTCCCTGGCCCCCGCGGCTTTTGCCGTCCAGGGGCCGGAAACAAAAAATGGCGGGCTTTCGAGCCCACCATCTTTTAGGTTAAGTCCGAGCTTGAGCATCGGACCCTATGGCGCGGCTTATCTACGTCCGCCGGCGGCAAGATGCAAGGGGCAATGGTGGAGCCCCCCGGTTTGTCCCGGCACATCTTCGCCCTTGGCGGCGGGCGGCGGGGCTCCTAAACCAGCCGCCCATGGACAGTCTTCAGCAGGGCGACCTGCCGGCGCCGATCCGCGCCGACATCGCCCGCCTGCCGGTTTCCGGCATCCACCGCGTCTTCATGGCCGGCTATGGCCGGCCGGGCCTGATCCCCCTGTGGGTGGGCGAGGGCGACCAGCCGACCCCCGCCTTCATCGGCGAGGCGGCGACGGCGGCGCTGAAGGCCGGCAAGACCTTCTACAACCCCAAGCGCGGCATTCCCGAGCTCAGGCAGGCGCTGGCGCGCTATCTCTCCGGCCTGCATGCCCGGCCCGTCGCCGCCGAGCGCGTCTCGGTCACCTCGTCGGGCATGACCGGCCTGGTCACCGTGATCCAGACCCTGATCCAGCCGGGCGACAACGTCGTGGTGCTGACGCCGGTCTGGCCGAACATCATGGCGGCGATCGAGGTCGCCTCCGGCGTGGTGAAGCCGGTCGGCCTCGACCCCCGGCCGGAGGGCGGCTTCCGCCTGGATCTCGACAAGGTCGCGGCGGCGATCGACGGGCGCACCCGGGCGATCTTCTGCGCCTCGCCGGGCAATCCCACCGGCTGGATGGCAACCGCCGAGGAGCAGCAGGCGCTGCTCGCGCTCTGCCGGCGGCACCGCATCTGGATGATCGCCGACGAGGTCTATGTCCGCTTCGTCTACGGCCCGGGCCAGAGGACGGCGCCGTCCTTCCTCGACTTCGCGGCGCCGGACGACCCGCTGCTGGTCTGCAACTCCTTCTCCAAGGCCTGGGCCATGACCGGCTGGCGGCTGGGCTGGATCGTGCATCCGCCGGCGCTGGGCGAGACCTTCGACAAGCTGACGGAGTTCACCACCTCGGGCGCGCCGCACTTCCTGCAGTACGGCGCCATCGCCGCGCTGGAGCAGGGCGAGCCCTTCGTCGCCGAACTGGTCGAGCGCTGCCGCCAGTCGGGCGAGATCGTCTACCAGGCCCTCGCCAGCCTGCCGCGCGTGCGCCTGGCCCGCCCCGAGGCCGCCTTCTACGCCTTCTTCAAGCTGGAGGGCATGGACGACAGCCTGGCCGAGGCGCTCAGCCTGCTGGAGCGCGCCAATGTCGGCCTCGCCCCCGGCAGCGCCTTCGGCCCTGGCGGCGAGGGGCACCTCAGGCTCTGCTTCGCCGCCTCGCCGGCGCGCCTGGCCGAGGCGATGGAGCGGCTGCGGCCGGCCTTGGCTTAGGTGGCCCTGGCTTAGGTCGCGGCCGGCGCCGGCTGCTTGCGGCGGCCGTGCCAGTCGCCGATGCGCTTCAGCACGACATAGAACGAGGGCACGAAGAGCACGGCCAGGCAGGTCGAGGCGATCATGCCGCTGAAGACCGTGATGCCGATCGAGACGCGCGCCGCCGCGCCGGCGCCGCTGGCGACCACCAGCGGCAGCACGCCCAGGATGAAGGCCAGCGAGGTCATGACGATGGGGCGGAAGCGCACCCGCGCCGCCTCGACCGCCGCCTCGACGGGGGAAAGGCCCCTGGTCTTCTGCAGGTCGCGGGCGAACTCGACGATCAGGATGGCGTTCTTGGCCGAGAGCGCGATCAGCAGCACCAGCCCGATCTGGGTGTAAAGGTTGTTGGCCGCGCCGGCGAGCGAGAGCGCGCCGACCGTGCCGAGCAGCGCCAGCGGCACGGCCAGCAGCACGGCGGCCGGCAGCAGCCAGGATTCGTACTGCCCGGCCAGCACGAAATAGACCAGCAGCAGCGCCATGGCGAAGATCAGGTAGACCTGATCGCCCACCGCCTTCTCCTGGTAGGACACGCCGGTCCACTGGTAGTCGCTGCCGGGCGGCAGGGTGTCGGCGGCGATCTGGTCCATCAGCGCCAGCGCCTGGCCGGAGGAGACGCCGGTCGCCGCCGCCCCGTTGATCGTCGCCGCGGGCCTGAGGTTGTAGAGCGTCACCAGCGCCGGGCCGGTGGTGTAGCTGACGTCGGCCACGGTGCCGATCGGCACCATGTCGCCCGCGCCGTTGCGCACGTAGTAGCGGCGCAAGTCCTCGGGCGTGGTGCGGTGCTCGGGGTCGGCCTGCACGAAGACCGAGAAGGTCTGGCCGAACTTGGTGATCTGGTTGGCGTAGGACGAGCCGAGATAGGTCTGGATCGTCGAGAAGACGTCGCTGACCTGCAGTCCCAGCGCCTGCGCCTTCACCCGGTCGATGTCGGCGGCCAGCTGGGGCACGTTGGCGCGGAACGGCGTCGAGACGCGCTGCATGCTGGACTGCGTGTTGGCCCTGGCGACGATGGCGTCGGTGATGCGCTGCAGCTGTGTGTAGTCGAAGCTGCCGTTGGTGAGCTGCACCTCCATCTGGAAGCCGCCGGCCAGGCCGAGGCCCTGGATCGGCGGCGGCGGCAGCAGCAGTACCTTGGCCTCCTGCAGCGCGTCGTACTTGGCGCTGAGCGTCTTGTAGACGTCGAGCAGGCCGCCCACCGGGCTGCGCTGGCTCCAGTCCTTCAGGATGATGTAGGCGATGCCGGCGTTGGCCAGCGAGGCGTTGTTGTCCAGCGCCGAGACGCCGCCGATGGTGACGACGTGGGCGACGTCGGGCAGCTCCTGCGCGATCTCGGTGACCTGGTGCATCACCGCCTCGGTGCGGCCGAGCGCGGCGGAATCGCCCAGTTGCACGATGGCCATGAGGTAGCCCTGGTCCTCGGTCGGGATGAAGGCGGTCGGCAGCCTGGACAGGCCATAGCCCGCCAGCCCGATCAGCCCCAGCGCCACCGCCACCATGACAAGGCTGGCACGCACCATGTGGCGGATCACCCAGACGTAGCTGCGTTCCAGCGCGCCGAACACGCGGTCGAAGCCGCGGTAGAACCAGTTCTTGCGCTTCTTCTTCGGCGCTCGCAGCCAGAGCGCGCACTGCGTCGGCTTCAAGGTCGCGGCGTTGACCGCGCTGATCAGCGCGGTGGCTGCGATCACCAGGGCGAACTGCTTGTACATCTGCCCGGTGATGCCGGGCAGGAAGGCGGCCGGCAGGAACACGCTCATCAGCACCAGGGTGATGCCGATGATCGGGCCGAAGAGTTCGCGCATCGCCTCGATGGTGGCCTCCTTCGGCGGCAGGCCCCGCTCCATGTGGTGCGTCGCGCCCTCGACCACGACGATGGCGTCGTCGACCACGATGCCGATCGCCAGCACGATGGCAAAGAGCGTCAGCAGGTTGATGGAGAAGCCGAGGATCGCCATGGCGGCGAAGGCGCCGATGATGGTGACCGGCACGGTGGTCGCCGGCACCAGCATGGCGCGCAGGTTCTGCAGGAAGATGGTGATGACCAGCAGCACCAGCACGCCGGCCTCGATCAGCGTGGAATAGACCTCGTCGATCGAGGCGGTGACGAAGAGCGTGGTGTCGAAGGGGATGGTGTAGGTCAGGTCCGCGGGGAACTTGGCCGATTCCTTCTCCATTGTCGCCTTGATCGCGGCGGCGACATCCAGCGCGTTGGCCTCGGGCAGCTGGAAGACGGCGATGCCGGCTGCCTGCTCGTTGTCCATCTTGCTGAACTGGCTGTAGGTCTGCGCCCCCAGCTCGACCCGGCCGATGTCGCGGATGCGGGTGATGCGCCCGCCGTCGCCCGGCTCGGTCTTCACCACGATGTCCGCGAACTCGGCCTCGGTGGCGAGGCGGCCGGAGACGTTGACGGTGAGCTGGAAGTCCTGCCCCGCGGCGACCGGCGGCGCGCCGACCTGGCCGGCGGCGACGTCCTGGTTCTGCGCGCGGATGGCGTTGATCACGTCCTCTGGCGTCAGGCCCCGGGCATAGAGCTGCTCGGGGTTCAGCCAGATCCGCATCGAGTACTCGCCGATGCCGAAGACCCGCACCTGGCCGACGCCGGGCAGGCGCGCCAGCTCGTCCAGCAGGTTGATGGTGGCGTAGTTGCTGAGGAAGAGGCTGTCGTAGGTGCCCTTGGGCGAGGTCAGGGCGACGATCTGCAGGATCGCGGTGGAGCGCTTCTCGGTGGTGACGCCCTGCTCCTGCACCGACTGCGGCAGCGAGGCCATGGCGGCCGAGACGCGGTTCTGTACCAGGATCTGCGCGAAATCCAGGTCGGTGCCGATGTCGAAGGTCACGGTCAGCGTGTAGACGCCGTCGTTCGTGCTCGTCGACTGCATGTAGAGCATGTTCTCGACGCCGTTCACCTGCTGCTCGATCGGCAGGGCGACGTTGTTCACCACGGTCGTGGCGTTGGCGCCGGGATAGGTGGCGCTGACCTGCACGGTCGGCGGCGTGATCGGCGGATACTGCGCGATCGGCAGGGCGAAGAGGGCGATGCCGCCCAGCAGCATGATGACCAGCGCCAGCACGTTGGCGAGGACCGGCCGCTCGATGAAGAACTTGGCGAGCATCGGCCGGCCCCGCCCGCTACGGCTGCTGCTTGGGCTGGTCGCCGGCCGGCGGGTCGGCGGCGATCTGCCCGTCCGTCGGGCTGACCATGTTCCCCGGCACCGCGGCCTGCAGGCCGTTGATCACCACCTTGTCGCCGGCGGCCAGGCCCTGCTTGATCTGCCTGAGGCTGCCGTCCTTGACGCCGATCTCCACCGTGCGGCGCTCCACCTTGTCGTCGGCGCCGAGCAGCAGCAGGTAGTGCCCGGCCTGGTCGTAGCCGACCGCGGCGTCCGGCACGAAGAGGCCGTCGGCCGGCGGGCCCAGCGGCACGCGCACGCGCACGAAGAGGCCGGGCAGGAAGAAGCGCTCGCCGTTCGGCAGGCGGGCGCGCAGCTGCAGCACGCCGGTCGAGGCATCCAGCGTGTTGTCGACGAAGTCCAGCGTGCCCTCGTGCGGATAGCCCTGCTCGGTCTGCAGCCCGACATAGACCGGCAGCGTGCCGACCGGCGCCTTCTCCACGCCGCGCGCGCGCATCGCCGCGTTGACCTTCAGCACGTCGATCTCGTTCAGCGTGAAGTAGACGTAGAGCGGGTCGATCTGCGCGATGTTGGCCAGCGTGGTGGGCGCGCCGTAGCCGACCAGGTTGCCGACATCGACCAGGTGGCGGCCCATGCGGCCGACGAAGGGCGCGGCGACCTTGGTATAGCCGAGGTTGATCTGGGCCTGCGTCAGGTCGGCGTTGGCCTGGTCGACCGCGGCCTGCGCCGAATCGCGGCTCGCCTTGGCCTGCTCGACGCTGGCGGTGGCAGTGGCGTTGTCCTTGGCCAGGCGCTGCTGGCGCTCGTACTCCTGCTCGGCCTGGGTCAGCGCCGCCTGCTGCTGCTCCACCGCGGCCTGCGCCTGCGCCACCTTGGCCTCATAGGGCGCCGGCTCGATGACGAAGAGCTGCTTGCCCTCTGGCACCACCGCGCCGTCGGCGAACTCGACCGACTGCAGGTAGCCCTCGACCCGTGCCACCAGGTCGACGCTCTGGAAGGCGGCGGTCGAGCCGGTCAGCTCCAGGTACTCGGTCACCGGCCGCTGCAGCGGCGGGGCCACGGTGACGGCGGGCGGTGGCGGCGGCTTGTACTCGTTCTTGTCGTCGCAGGCGGCCAGCGCCAGGCCGAGCGCCAGCGCGCCCAGCAATGGCCATCTGCTCCTCGCCTGTGCGGCCATGCCCCTCTCCATTCCAGGCTCCTCTCGCGCTACCAGTCGATCGGCGGGAAGAGCTCGTCGTCCGGGCGCGCCGGCTCCTGGTGCTGCGCGGGATCCAGCAGGTCGCCCCAGTCGGTGCGGTCGCCCATCTCCTGCTTGGTCTTGTCGGACACGAAGTCCTTGCCGATGCGCAGCTCCCAGCCGCCGCCCAGGGCGCGATAGACCGAGATCAGGCCCAGCGGCACGTTGCCTTCGGCCACCGCCAGCGAGTCCTCGACGCGCAGCTGCGACTGCTCGGCGTTCAGCACGTTGGTGAAGTCGCTGGCGCCGTCGCGGTACTGCACGAATGAAAGGTTGGTGGTGCGGCGCGCGGCGTTGGCGGCCCGGCGGTAGCGCTCCACCACCTCCTGGCCCTGCAGGAAGGAGGCGAGGCCGCTCTCCACCTCCTGCTGCGCCTGCAGCACGGTGAACTGGTAGTTCAGGATGGCGGCCTGGAAGGCGGCGTCCTGCTGGCGCACCTGGTTGGTAAGCTGGCCGTAGTTGAAGAAGGGGAAGGTGATGGCCGGCCCGAAGGAATAGGTCCGGCTGCTCCAGTTGGTGATGTCGCCCAGCGAGGCCGCGCCGCGGTCGTTGCTGGCGAAGCCGAAGGTGCCGCTGAGCGAGAAGGCGGGATAGAGGTTGGCCTCGGCCACGCCGATCAGGGCCGATTGGGCGGCGGCGTTGAACTCCGCCTCGCGCACGTCCGGCCGGCGGCGCAGCAGGTCGGTCGGGATGCCGACCGCCACCTCGGCCGGCGCGTTCGGGATCTTGCCCGGTGTCAGCAGCGCGTCGATCTTGTCCGGCGTCATGCCCAGCAGCAGGGCCAGGCTGTACTTGGCCTGCGCCAGGTCGCTCTGGAACTGCGGGATCTGCGCCTGGGTCTCGGCCAGGGTCGAGAGCGCCTGGGCGACGTCCAGCTCGCTGGTCTCGCCGTTCTTGAAGCGCGAGGAGGCGATGCCCAGGCTGCCGCGCTGGCTGCGCACGTTGTCCTCGGCGATCTGGATGCGGCGCTCCAGCACGCGGATGTTGACGTAGACCGTCGCCACGTCGGCCACCAGCGTCACCACCGCGTCGTCATAGGCCGAGATCGAGGCGATCAGGTCGCCGTCCGCCGATTCGATGGCGCGGCGGAACTTGCCCCAGAGGTCGATCTCCCAGTTGGTCGACACGCCGAAGGAGAAGGTGTTGTAGCCGCCGCCCAGGATCTTCTCGCCCTGGCCCGTGGGATCCGCGCTGCGCTGCCGCGTCAGGTCGCCCTTGGCCGCCTGCTCCTGCGGGTAGTAGTCGCCGGTGGTCTCGCCCAGTGCGGCCCGGGCCTGCAGCACACGCACGCCGGCGGCCTCGATGGTCGGGTTGTTGGCATAGGCCAGCTCGATCAGCTGGTCGAGCAGCGGGTCACCGAAGACCTTCCACCACTGCTCGTTCACCGGCTGGCTGGCCTGCACGCGGGGGTCGCTGGCCTGGGTCCAGGTCGGTGCCACGTCGGCCTGTGGCGCGACAAAGTCGGGGCCGACCGTGCAGCCGCCCAGCAGCAGCGCCGACCAGAGCGCCATGCCGCCGACCCGGTTCCTCCGTGCTGCCCACCCTCGGTCGTGGCGCATGGTCCGACCGGCCCCCGGTTATGGATATATTCCAAGCCTCGGCTTCCGCCGTCCCCCAGTCAAGGCGTTTTCCCCTGCCCGGTCGGAGCAAGGCATTGGATTGTCAGGAGAACCCCTCGGCAAGGTTGACGCGAATGCAAATCGGCCGCCAAGCGGGTTGGCGGCCGATCGTTGCAGAGATGAACGGGGGATCTAGTTGCGCGTGCTGTCCTTGTCGTGGCTCAGGTCCTGCCAGTAGTCCCAGCGGTCGTCATGGCGTTCCTTGCGCCAGGACCAGCGGTCGTTCTTGCGGTCCCAGTAGAACTCGAAGCGGCTGTCGTACTTGCCGTCCTTCCAGGCGCGCCAGTCGTCGCGGCGCTCCTCGCGGTAGGACCAGTTGTCCTGCTTCCGGTCCTTGCGGAAGTCCCAGAACTCCCGGCGCCAGCCGTCCTGGTCGTCGTCCTTCCAGTTGTTGCCCCAGCCGTTGTCCTGGTCCTCGTCCCAGTCCTTGTCGTGCTGCCACGACTGCCACTTGTCCTTGCCCTTGTCGTGGGCCAGGGCCGGCGTGGTGACGGCGGGAACCGCCAGGGCCAGGCTCAGCAGGCCGGCCAGCAGGGTCATGGTCTTCTTCATCTGACTACTCGCTCCTTGTCGCCCGAGGGGTGGGGGGGAGCAGCGCGCTGTTCTGACCACACGGTACGGGGGGCGCCGCGGCGGCATCCCCGATCTTGGCGATGCAAGGCACCTGTGACTGCCCGCGGCCTAGCCTTCGCGGCGATATGGGTCTGCAATGGCAGCCATGACACCGACCTACTTCCGGGCTTTCGCCGGCTACAACGCCTGGGCCAATGGCCGGCTCTACCGCGCCGCCGGCACCCTGACGCCCGAGGCGCTGGCACAGCACCGGCCCGCCGCCTACTTCCGCTCGATCCTGGGCACGTTGAACCACCTGGTGGTGGCCGACCGCATCTGGATGCATCGCTTCGAAGGCTGCGGCCCGCAGCACAGCCGTCTCGCGGACCAGCCCTTCCCACGCTTCTGCGACCTGCTGGCGGTACGCCAGGCCGAGGACGAGCGCATCCGGGCCTACATCGACGGCCTGGATCAGGCCCGCCTCGACGGCGATCTGGTCTACCGCACGCTGCGCGGACAGGAGATCGTCCAGCCGCTGTGGCAGGCGTTGGCGCACTTCTTCAACCACCAGACCCATCACCGCGGCCAGGCGCATGCCCTGCTGAAGGAGGCTGGCCTGGAGCCGCCGGAACTGGACCTGCTGCTGTACCAACGCGCGCCGCAGACCGCCTGACCGGTCGCCATTCCACCCGAAGCGGTCGCCGACAGGACAGGTTTGTTGCCGATCGGCAACAGCGCCGTGTCGCTGGGGACAAGGCGCCCACACATCTCGAAAATCCAATTGTGACAGGATCTTGTCACAGCATGCGCGGCCTGCATGGCGGCCCCGGTGCCACTGTGCGTGGCGGTCTGGCCACGGCCGGACGTATATCCTTGCGCAACAGCGACACGAGACGCGATGCCCCGCCGGCGCCTGCCGGTCCCGGGACCGTCGCCCGAAAGGACCGATCATGTTCAGCACCCTTTTCTCCTACGTTGCCGACCGTTCGATGCCTGGCCTGGGCGAGTCCGAGGCGCGCCGCCTGGCCGCCAACGACGCGGGCACCAATCGCCGCGAGCTGCGCGACCTCGACGCGCACCAGCTCCGCGACCTGGGCCTCGACCGCTCCGCCGCCTGAACCGCGGCAGAGCGTTGAGTTCGGCAACGGCCGCGTCCCAAGGGCGCGGCCGTTCGCATGTCGGCGCATGACGTTCATCGCGAGAAGGCGCGGGCGCGGCGCACCCCGGCTGGCGCAAGGTCGGCCGATGCAGCGGATGGCGGGCACGGCGGGACGATGAGCGGACGCATCCTGTGGGGGCGGCCCCTGCTCGGCTGGCTCTGCGCCGCCACGGTGCTCTGCATCTGGGCCGGCTGGATCATCGTCTCGCGCCTCGGCGCCACGCGGCAGCTCAGCGTCTGGGATGTCACCGCGCTGCGTTTCGGCACCGCCGGCCTGCTGCTGACCCCGCTGGTACTGCGGCGGGGCCTTGGCGGCCTGGCCTGGCCACGCGCCCTGCTGCTCTCGGTCACCTGTGGGGCGCCCTACGTGGCCCTCGCCTTCGTCGGGTTCCTCTTCGCCCCGGCGGCGCACGGCGCCGTGCTGATCAACGGCACGCTGCCGCTCTTCACCCTGCTGGCCGGCTGGATCGTCTCCGGCCTGCGCCCGTCGCGCGGCCAGGTGCTGGGCGTCGTGCTGGTGATGCTCGGCTGCGCCGCGATCGGCGGCGACGGCCTGCTGGCGCCGGTCGCAGGGCAGTGGAAGGGGCAGCTCTGCTTCCTCGCCTGCTCGCTGCTGCTCGCCATCTTCCTGGTGAAGTCGCGTGCCTGGAAGGTGACGACAACGCAGGCGCTGGTCGCCATCCCCTTCCTCAGCCTGCTGCTCTACCTGCCGCCCTATCTCGCGCTGCCGCTGCCCAGCCTGCTGAAAGTGGCGCCGCTCGCGGCCTGGCCCTGGGGCGAGGTGATCCTGCAGATGCTCTACCAGGGCGTCCTGGTCTCGCTGCTGGCCCTGCCGCTGATGACGCGGGCCAACGAGCTGCTGGGCTCGGCGCCGGTCTCCGCCTTCATGGCGGCGGTGCCGATGCTCTCGCTGCTGCTGGCCATCCCGCTGCTGGGCGAGGTGCCGAGCCTGCTGGCGGTCGCCGGGGTCGGCGTGGTGACGCTCGGCGTGCTCTGCACCATCGGCCTGCTCAGGCCGGGGCGCGCCTGAGCAGCAGCAGGTTGAAGCCGGCAAAGGCGGCGTAGAGCTGGTCCCAGTCGGCCCGCAGCGCCGCCGGCTCCAGCGCCGCGTTGCTGGCCGCGACCTCGGCGAAGATCTGCGCCAGGGGGCGCCGCCCGTCGATGCGCTGCAGCAGCGCCGGCGCCAGGCGCGGCAGCGGCTGTTGCAGCGTGATGCCGCCGACCTCGACCCTGAGCGTCAGGCTGGCGGCGACGGCGCGCGCCAGCTCCGGTCCGGAATTCTTGGTGAGCTGCGGGATCATGTCCGGCCCGCTCTCCGCTTGCGTCGGCTCCCCGGCCAGCGTGGCGTAGAGCACATGCGTCTTCATCGAGCCGGCCAGCGCCTCGGCCGCGGCCCAGCGCGCGGCCGGCGCCAGCGTGGCATAGCGGCGCCTGAGGTCCGGATCGCTGCCATAGCTTTCGGGCGCGTAGCGCAGCGGCTCGATGAAACTCACGGGCTTCAGGCCGGCACCGGCGACCAGGTCCAGGATCTCCGGCACGCGATAGGCGCGGTCCTGGCTGTGCAGCAGCAGGTCGACCAGCTCGGCGTCGCTCAGCCTGTGGTCGGTCAGGAAGGGATTGCGGCGGAACCAGTTGCTGGCGGGCAGCTGCCCCAGCAGGCGCCTTGCCAAGCCGACGCGCGCCGCCAGACTCTCGCCCGGCGCCAGGTCGCGCAGCAGGGCCTGCAGCTCGTAGACGCCGCGCCGGCCGTACGCGCCATAGAGCATGAGGCCGAGGCCGGCGCCGGGCTTCAGCGCGGCCACCAGCGCCGCCAGGCCGGCCGCCGGGTCGGGCAGGTGGTGCAGCACGCCGCAGCAGTCGATGTAGTCGTAGGGCCCGGGCGCCAGGCGCGGCAGGTCGAGCAGCGATCCGGTGACGAAGCGGAGGTTGGTCAGGCCGCGCGCCTCGGCCCGCGCCTCGGCGACCTTGCGCGCCGCGACCGAGAGGTCGAGGTAGACCACCTCGTGGAAGCGCTCGCCGGGCTTCAGCCGCACGCGCGCGTCCAGCGCCGCGTTGGCGAGCTGCTGCGCCAGCATGATGGCGGCGTCGCCGGTGCCGCCGCCGGCCACCAGCGCGCGCAGCGGCCGGGTCAGGTCCAGCGCGCCGCGATAGAGGTAGTGGTTGATCTCGCGCAGGTCCGAGGGCGAGCCGACGATCAGCCGCTTGGCCTCGTCGCGCGGATCGCGCGCCGGATAGGGATAGGCCTCGTACTGCTGCTGGACCTGGTCGGCCACGCCCGTCAGATCTCCACCACCACCTTGCCGGTCGCCTTGCGCTGCTGCAGCAGCGCGAAGGCCTCGGCGGCGCGTGCCAGCGGCAGGCGATGCGAGACGTGCGGCTTCAGCAGCCCGGCCTCGAACCAGCGGAAGAGATCGGCGAACTGCGCCGCCAGCCGCTCCGGCGCATTGCGGCGATAGCTGCCCCAGTAGAAGCCGACGGCGCTGCAGTTCTTCACCAGCAGGATGTTGGCCGGGATCTGCGGCACGCCGCCGCCGGCGAAGCCGATGACGACGATGCGCCCCTCCCAGGCGATGGCACGCAGCGAGGCCTCGAAGACCTCGCCGCCGACCGGGTCGAAATAGACGTCGGCGCCGCGTCCGCCGGTCACCTCCTTCAGGCGCTGGCGCAGGTCCTCGGCCTTGTAGTCGATGGTGGCGTCGGCGCCGTGCGCGGCGGCGATCGCCGTCTTGTCGGCGCCGCCGGCCGTGCCGACGACGCGCGCGCCCAGCGCCTTGCCGACCTCGACGGTGGCAAGGCCGACGCCGCCGGCCGCGCCGTGCACCACCAGCGTCTCGCCCGCCTTCAGTCCGGCGCGCCAGACCAGCGCCCCGTGCGCCGTGCCGTAGGTGATGGGAAAGCCCGCGGCCGTCACGTAGTCCATGCTGTCGGGAATCGCGAAGGTGTCCGTGCCCCGCGCCTTGACCAGTTCGGCGAAGCCACCGTGGTCGACCGGCGCCAGCACGCGCTGGCCTGGCGCCACGTGGGTGACGCCGGCGCCGACCGCCGCCACCTCGCCCGCGACCTCCAGCCCGGGGGCGAAGGGGAAGGGCGGCTTCTCCTGGTACTTGCCCTGGATCAGCAGCGTGTCGGCGAAGTTCACCCCGGCGGCGCGGGCGCGGATCACCACCTCGCCAGGGCCCGGCGCTGGGTCCGGCAGCTCGCCCAGCGTCAGCGTCTCGGGGCCGCCCCAGGCGGCGCAGACCAGCGCCTTCATCAGTAGGCCGCGCTGCCGGCAGGCATGATCTCGCCGACCGTCGCGCCGGCGCGGTTCAGGATCTTCGGCACCAGCAGCGGCTGCAGCCGGTCGATCTGCGCCTGGTCGAGGATCTTGAAGGCCACCAGGATGCGGCCCATCAGCACCTCGGCGGCGCGGCCGGCGCCGTCGTCGACCTTCAGTGCCACGCCCAGGCCCAGCTCCGGCAGCGCGGCGCAATAGACGCCCTCGGCGCCGGTCTTGATCAGCGCCTTCTCGCGCGTCTCCTCCATCACCCGGGTGCAGAAGCGCTCGCTGCCGGCGATCATGAAGGGATGCGCGGCGACCGCGGCGCGCAGCCGCCTGGCCGCTGCCTGGCGCTCCTCCGGCTGGTCGCTGGGATCGGCCAGGCGCGCCATGGCGAGGGCCAGGTTGCCCAGCGGGATGCCGACGGTGGGGATGCCGCAGCCGTCGATGCCGACCGGCGCGCGCGAGAGATCGAGGCCGGTCATGGCCTCGAACACCCCCAGGATGCGCTGCTGCACCGGGTGCTCCAGCTTGATGTAGCCGCGCGTCGGCGCCTTCAGCTGCTTCGCCACGGTCAGGAAGCCCGTGTGCTTGCCCGAGCAGTTGTTGTGTGCCGCCGTCGGCTCGCCGCCGCTGCGCAGCAGGGCCTTCATCGAGGGCACGTGATAGGGCAGGTGGCTGCCGCACTCCAGGTCGGCGACCGAGAGGCCGATGCGGGCCAGCCAGGCCTCCACCGCCTCGACGTGGCCCGGCTCGCCGTCGTGGCTGGCGCAGGCGAGGGAAAGCTCCGCCGGGCTGCAATCGAAGGCGTCGGCGGCGCCGCTCTCCAGCAGCGGCAGGGCCTGCAGCGGCTTGATCGCCGAGCGCGGATAGACCGGCAGCTCCAGGTCGCCCGCGGCCGCCACCACGCCACCCTTGGCGTCGACCACGGCGAAGGAGGCGCGGTGCCGGCTCTCGACGATCGGCCCGCGCGTCACCTCGACCAGCAGCGGATGGGCGTGCTCGTGGTCATGCCCGTGATCGTGGTCGTGATCGTGGTCGTGATCGTGGTCGTGATCGTGGTTGCAGCCGGGGCCGTGCTGGTGGCCGTGGTCATGAGGATCGTGCATGGGGCACCTGAAGGGGGTCGGGTCCGGCGGTTTTAGACCCGCCGGCCAGAGGTGGCTAGGGGCTGTGCGATCCACCCCGCGTCATGGCCGGGCGAGACCCGGCCATCCAGCGAAGGAAAAACCTGGATGCCCGGGTCAAGCCCGGGCATGACGAGGGGAGAACAGAGGAGAGGCGTCTTGCGCGGCTATTTCGGCATCGGCGTCGAGGGGATCAGCAAGCCCATGAACCTGGGCGCGCTGCTGCGCACGGCGCATGCCTTCGGCGCGTCCTTCGTCTTCACCATCGGCGCCGCCTTCGACACGCGCGGCGTGCGCGCCAGCGATACCTCGGACGCCAAGCAGCACCTGCCGCTCTATGCCTTCGACGGCCTGGAGGACCTGACCCTGCCCAAGGGCTGCCAGCTCGTCGGGGTGGAGCTGACCGACGACGCCGTCGACCTGCCCTCCTTCCGCCACCCGCTGATGGCCGCCTATGTGCTGGGGCCGGAGCGCGGCAGCCTGTCGCCGGCGCTGCAGGCCAGGTGCAGCCATATCGTGAAGATCCCGACGCGCTTCTGCATCAACGTCGGCCTGGCCGGCGCGCTGGTGATGTACGACCGCACCCTCGCCCTGGGCAAGTTCGCCCCGCGTCCCGTCGGCTCCCTGGCCCAGCCCGAGGCCCTGCCGGCGCACGTCCAGGGCGGCCAGGTCTTCCGCAAGAAGAAGCCCTAGCCGGCCAGCAGGCTCTTCAACTGCCGGCTGGCGACGGTCAGCATCGCCAGGCTCGGCTGCGCCAGGGCGCCCAGCTCGCCCATGAGCTGCTCGGCGCGGGCGACCAGGGGCCGCCGGGTCTCGGCCCAGGCCTCCAGCGCCTGCGGCAGGTCCAGGCCCTTCTTGCGGCCGCCCAGGATGCGCGTCGTCATCTCGGCCTGCTGCGCGCCCAGTTCCTCGACTACGGCCGAGACCGCGAGCTTGTCCCAGGCCGTGTCGGTGGAGAGCTTGGCGGCGGCCCGGCGCAGCCAGTCGAAGCCGAAGCGGTCGCCCACGGCGTAGTAGCCGGCGGCCGCCGTGTCGATGTCGAGCTTGTCCTCGGCGGCGATGCGCACGATGTCGAGCCCGGCGATCAGCCAGGGCCCGGCGGCGATGCGCCGGGCCAGGCCCTCGGGCACGCCGGCCTCGCGCCAGGCCTGGCCGCGCTCGGTCAGCTCGGCGCGGTGGCGGGCGGCCAGGCTGTCGTCCAGGTGCGCCGCCACGGCGGCGACGCCGGGGGCGAAGTCGCGGATCGTGCGGTCGACCGGCAGGCCCTGCCCGCGCGTGCGCAGCAGCCAGGCGGTGGCACGCTCGACCAGGCGGCCGACCTCGACCAGCAGCTCGTACTGCGTCGCCGTCGGCACCTTGCCGTCCAGCGCCTCGACCGCCGCCAGCATCGAGGGCGTGGCGAAGATCTCGCGCGCCGCCAGGTAGGCCCGGGCGATGTCCGGCGTCGGCAGGCCGGTGCGCTCGCGCACCTCGGCGGTGAAGGTCATGCCCATGCGGTTGACGATGTCGTTGGTCGTCATGGTGGCGACGATCTCGCGCCTGAGGCGGTGCTGGTCGATGTCGTCGCCGTAGGACTTCTGCAGCGGCAGCGGGAAGTAGCTGTGCAGGTCGTCGACCAGCGCCGGGTCGTCCGGCAGGTCGCTGTCCAGCAGCTCCTCGTAGAGCACGATCTTGGCGTAGGACAGCAGGATCGCCAGCTCCGGCCGCACCAGGCCGCGGCGCGCCGCCATGCGCTCGGCCAGGGTCTCGTCGTTCGGCAGGTACTCCAGCGCGCGGTCCAGCTTGCCGGCCTTCTCCAGGCCGCGCATGTAGCGCGCGTGGCGGTCCAGCAGGTGCGCGGCCAGGCGCTCGGTCACGCTGATCGCCTGGGTCTGCAGGTAGTTGTCGCGCAGCACCAGCTGCGCCACCTCGTCGGTCATCCGGACCAGCAGCTTGTCGCGCTGCGGACGCGTCAGCTTCTTCTTCTGCTCCAGGTGGCCGGTCAGGATCTTGATGTTCACCTCGTGGTCCGAGCAGTCGACGCCGGCCGAGTTGTCGATGGAATCGGTGTTGAGGCGGCCACCGGCCAGCGCGTACTCGATGCGGCCGAGCTGCGTCATGCCGAGGTTGGCGCCCTCGCCGACCACCTTGGCCTTGAGGTCGCGGCCGTTGACGCGCAGCGCGTCGTTGGCCCGGTCGCCGGCGTCGGCCTGGCCCTGCTCGGACGACTTGACGTAGGTGCCGATGCCGCCGAACCAGAGCAGCTCCGCCGGCGCCACCAGGATGGCCTTCATCAGCTCGGCCGGCGTCATGGTCTCGTTGGCGATGCCCAGCGCCCGGCGCATCTCCGGCGTGGTCTTGATCGACTTGGCCTTGCGGTCGAAGACGCCGCCGCCCTTGGAGATCAGCTTGGCGTCGTAGTCCATCCAGGACGAGCGCGGCAGGGCGAAGAGGCGCTGCCGCTCGGCGAGGGAAGCCGCCGGGTCGGGATCGGGGTCGACGAAGATGTTGCGGTGGTCGAAGGCCGCCAGCAGGCGGATGTGCGGCGACAGCAGCATGCCGTTGCCGAACACGTCGCCCGACATGTCGCCGACGCCGACCACGGTGAAGTCCTCGGCCTGGATGTCCTTGCCCAGCTCGCGGAAGTGGCGCTTCACCGACTCCCAGGCGCCCTTGGCGGTGATGCCCATGGCCTTGTGGTCATAGCCGGCCGAACCGCCGGAGGCGAAGGCGTCGCCGAGCCAGAAGCCATAGTCGCCGGAAACCGCGTTGGCGTAGTCCGAGAAGGTCGCGGTGCCCTTGTCGGCGGCGACCACCAGGTAGGGGTCGTCGCCCTCGTGCCGCACGACATGCGCCGGCGGCACGATCCTGTGCGCCACGATGTTGTCGGTGAGGTCCAGCAGGCCGCGCAGGAAGGTGCGGTAGCAGGCCACGCCCTCGGCCTGGAAGGCCTCGCGCCCGGCGCTGGGCGGCGGCGGGCTCTTCAGCACGAAGCCGCCCTTGGAGCCGACCGGCACGATCACCGCGTTCTTCACCTGCTGCGCCTTCACCAGGCCCAGCACCTCGGTGCGGAAGTCGTCGCGGCGGTCCGACCAGCGCAGGCCGCCGCGCGCCACCGGCCCGAAGCGCAGGTGCACGCCTTCGACGCGGACGGAATAGACGAAGATCTCGCGGAAGGGCCGCGGCTGCGGCAGGTCCTCGATGGCGCGGGCGTCGAACTTGAAGCTCATGTGCAGCTTCTCGGCGCCCTCGGGCTCCGGCCCACGGCCGTCGCCCGGCTGGTAGAAGTTGGTGCGCAGGGTCACCTGGATCAGGTTCAGGTAGCGGCGGAAGATGCGGTCCTCGTCCAGGTTCGTCACCTGCTCGAGCTCGGCCCGGATCTCGTCGGCCAGGCGCGACTGCTCGGCATCGCGGCCCTTCTCGCGCGCGGGGTCGAAGCGCGCGTGGAACAGCGCGACCAGCAGGCGGGTGATGGTCGGGTTGGCGGCCAGCGTCGCCTCGATGGTCTCCTGCGTGAAGGGTGCCTGTGCCTGGCGCAGATAGCGGGCATAGGCGCGCAGCAGCGTGATCTCGCGCGCGTTCAGGTCGGCGCGCAGCACCAGGCGGTTCAGCCCGTCGCTTTCCATGCGCCCGCCCCAGGTGCGGCTGAAGACGCGATGGAACTCGGCCTTCACCCGCGCGACGTCGACGCTCTGCGGCTGGCGCAGCACCATGCCGAAGTCGTGGATGTAGAGCGTGCGCGACTCGCCGCTCTTGCCCGGCACCTGCGGGGTGATGGCATAGGGCACCTCGGACAGCACCTTGAGGCCCATGTTCTCCAGCACCGGCAGGATGTCGGAGAGCGCGATGGGCTGGTCGGCGACATAGACCTTGAAGCCGAGCTGGCTCTCGCCCCGGCCCTGCGGCTGGTAGAGCCGCATGGCGAGGTCGCGGCCCCCCAGCACCCGCTCGAGCCGCTCGATGTCCTGCAGCGTCGAAACCGCGCCGAACTGCGCCTGATAGGCCGGCGGGAAGGCCTTGAGGTAGCGACGCGCGAGCTCCAGCCCCTCGCTCTCGCCGTACTCGGCGACCAGGCGCTGCTCCATCTGGTCGGTCCAGGAACGCGCGGCGGCCGCCAGTTCGTTCTCCAGCAGCGTCTCGTCGACCTTCGGCACCTGGCCCTGCGTGGTGCGCACGATGAGGTGCAGGCGCGCCAGCGCGGCATCCGAGAGGTGCGTGGTATAGGCCGAGATCTCGCCGCCGTAGGCCTTGGCCACCAGCTCCTGCATCCTGAGGCGCAGGCTGGTGTCGAAGCGGTCGCGTGGCACGTAGATCAGCGCCGAGACGAAGCGCTCGAAGGGGTCGTGGCGGACGAAGAGCGCGACGCGCCGCCGTTCCTGCAGATGCAGGATGCCGAGCGCCGTGCGGTAGAGATCCTCCTCGCCGACCTGGAACAGCTCGTCGCGCGGATAGGCCTCCAGGATGTGCACCAGTGCCTTGCCGTCATGGCTGTTCGGGGCGAAGCCGGCGCGCGCCAGCGTCGCCTCGACTTTCTGCCGCAAGAGCGGAATCTCGCGCGCCGACATGGAATAGGCGGCCGAGGTGAAGAGGCCGATGAAGAGCCGCTCGCCGGTGACCTCGCCGGCCTCGTTGAAGGCCTTCACCGCGATGGTGTCCATGTGCACCGGCCGGTGCACGGTGGAACGGCGGTTGGCCTTGGTGATGCGCAGCAACGCCGGGCGGCGGATGAAGTCCTGCACGTCCGGCGGCAGGGTGCCGAGGCTGCGCAGGCCGTCGAACACCGTGACTTCGCTGCTGGCCAGGATGCCGAGGCCGCTGTTCGGCAGGATGCGCGAGACCGCCTTGCCGCCCTGGCCGGCGAAGGAATACTCGCGATAGCCGAGATAGGTGAAGTTGTTGTCGTCCAGCCATTCCAGGAAGCGCAGCGCCTCGGTCACCTCGGCCTTGGGCAGCGGCGGCGGCCGGCGCTCCAGCTCCTCGACCAGGTCGCGGCAGCGCTGGCGCATGGCGCGCCAGCCGTGCACGGCGGCGCGCACGTCGGCCAGCACCGCCTCCAGCCCGGTGACGATCTCGGCGTGGCGGCGCTCCGAGACTTCGCTGATCCAGACCTGCATGATGGATTCCGGCCGGCTGCCGTCGTGCCGGTCGCCGGGGGCGCCGATCTCCTGCAGCTTGCCGGCCTTGTCGCGCTTGCAGGCGAAGATCGGATGGATGACCAGACGCGACTCGGTCTCCAGCCGCATCAGCTCGGCGGTGACCGAATCCACCAGGAAGGGCATGTCGTCGTTGACGATCTCGACCACGCTGTGCGGCAGCGACCAGCCGTCGCGGCGCTGGTCGGGATTGTAGACCCGGACCTTGGGTGTGCCCGGCTTGCGCTCGGCGGCGAAGCGGAAGAGCGAACGCGCGGCGCCTGCCAGGTCGTCCGGCGTGGCATCGGCCAGGTCGTCCGCCGGCACGTTGGTGAAGAAGCCGCGGGTGAAGGTCTCCAGGCGGTCGGCCTCGGCCTGGCTGCGCGCCTTGGGCAGGCATGCGACGATGCGGTCGATCAGGTGTCCGGGCGGCGGCTCGGGCAGGTCATCGAGCTTCTCGCTCGCCGCGGCGCTGGGCGGGCGCTGGGCCTTGGCGCCAACCTTGCCCTTCGCGCGGACTGCCCGCGTCTTGCCCGTCCTGGCCATCGGATCCTCCAAGTCCCCGTTTCGCTGCGGCCTCTCGCCGAGGGGGCCGCTTGCCCGCGACCCTAGCGCAAGCCTCGGTTCTTGGCGACCGGCAGCCTGCGCGACGAAGGATGACGGCCGCGTCACCCGCAGGATGACAGCCCACGGAGCCGCCGCTAGGCTGCGGCGCGGGCCGGCGAGACCGCGTTCATTCCTGACGGGGGAAGGGCACCATGCGTCATCTCTGTTTGCTGCTACTCGCTGCCGTCCTCGGCTTCGGTTTTGTCGCGGAGGCGACGGCGGCCTGCAGCGGGCCGGAGATCGTCGGCTGCGACATGACCGGCCAGACGGTTGCGACGCTGGACCTGAACGGGGCCAGGATCACATCGATCGACCTTTCGGCGGCAACCGTCTCGGACCTCGGCATGGCCGACACCAAGATCGTCTCGATGACGGCCTCCTCGGCGCAACTGCCGGACGCGGACTTCAGCAACAGCGAGATCGTATCGATGAGCGCGGAAGAGGCGACCCTGACCGGCGCCAGCTTCAGCGGTGCCAAGATCACCACCGCCGACCTGACGGCGGCCGACCTCGCCAATGCCGACTTCTCGGATGCGAGACTCGTCCACGTCACCTTCACGAACGCGCATCTGGCCGGTGCCAAGTTCGCGGGCGCCCGCTTCGTCACCGTGGACTTCACCGGCGCGGACCTCAGCGGTGCCACCTGGAGCGATGGCCGGGTCTGCGCCGACAAGTCGATCGGCCGCTGCCAGTAGCGCCGAGGAGGTCCGATGCCGCCGACCGCTTCGGCCCTGCCCTGGCGCCGCCTCGCCCTGCTGCTGCTGCTGGCGCTGCTGTCGCTCGCCCTCGCGGTCTACGTCCGCTATGGCCTGGTGCAGGTGACCAGCATCGGCTTGGCCTGCGACGGCGGCGAGGCCTCCATCGCATGCGCGCTGCGGCAGGGTGCCATCGCACTCTTCGCGCGCGACATAACGGGCTGGATGGCGCTGGCCGGGGGCGCGGTCACGCTGGCCCGCCCCTGC
>JAKOWB010000449.1 GCA_029781795.1 Pseudomonadota bacterium
TAGCAGGACCAGCACGACGTAGGCCATGCGCCAAGCCCTACTACACGCAAGAGTCGCAGTCCAGGCCCCTTCCGCCCGTTGAAACAGTCTATCCGGCGGCCGGCTGCTCGCCGGGTTCCGGCGGCGGCTCCACCGGCTTCGGCTTCCAGGCCAGGGCGCGCAGCACGACATAGAAGACCGGGGTCAGGAAGAGACCGAAGAAGGTGACGCCCAGCATGCCGGCGGCGACCGCCGTGCCGAGCGACTGGCGCATCTCGGCCGCCGGGCCGGTGGCGACGGCCAGCGGGATGACGCCCAGGATGAAGGCGAAGGCGGTCATCAGGATGGGGCGCAGGCGCAGGCGCGCAGCCTCGATGGCGGCGGCGATGGTGGACTTGCCCTGCGCCTCCTCCTGCCGGGCGAACTCGACGATCAGGATGGCGTTCTTGGCGGCCAGGCCGACCAGCACCACCAGGCCGATCTGCGTCAGGATGTTGTTGTCCATGCCGCGCAGGCTGACGCCGATCAGCGCCGAGAAGACGCCGAGCGGCACGATCAGCACGATGGATAGCGGCAGCAGCCAGCTTTCGTACTGCGCCGCCAGCACCAGGAAGACGAAGAGCACCGAGAGGGCGAAGATGTAGATCGCGGTGTCGGCCGTCGCACGCTCCTGGAAAGCCAGCTCGGTCCACTCGTAAGTGACGCCCTGGGGCAGGAACTGGCGGGCCAGCTCCTCCATCGCGTCGAGCGACTGGCCGGAGGAGATGCCGGGCGCGGCGTTGCCCTGCAGCGGCACCGAGACCTTCATGTTGTAGCGCTGCACCAGGTCGGGGCCCGAGCGCAGCTCCACCGCTGCCAGGGTGCCCAGCGGCACCAGCTTGCCGTCGGCCGAGCGCACCTTCAGACGCAGGATGTCGTCCTCGGTCAGGCGGAACTGCTGGTCGGCCTGCACGCGCACCTGGAAGATGCGACCGAAGGCGTTGAAGTCGTTGGCATAGGCCGTGCCGAGATTGATCGAGAGCGTGTCGAAGACCGCGGTCACCGGCACGTTCAGGATCCGCGCCTTCACCCGGTCGATGTCGAGGTAGATCTGCGGACTGGACGCGCTGAAGGTGGTGAAGACGCCGGTCAGGCGCGGGTCCTTGGCCGCCGCGCCCATCATGGCATAGGCGTTGCCCAGCACGCGCCGCACGTCGCTCGATTCCGTCTCCTCGAGCTGCAGCTTGAAGCCACCGGCGTTGCCGATGCCGCGCACCGGTGGAGGCGGGATGGCGATGATGAAGGCTTCCTTGATCACGGCGAGGCGGCCGGAGAGATCGTGCAGGATGGCGTTGGCCGACTGCCCGGCCTCGATCCGCTCCTCGAAGTCCTGGAAGGCGACAAAGATGACGCCGGCATTGGTGGCGTTGGTGAAGGTGGCGCCGGAGAAGCCGGCGAAGGCGACGGCGTTCTTCACCCCCGGCGTGTCGAGGATCAGCTTGCTGGCCTGCTGGATCACCGCGTCCGTGCGGTTCAGCGACGCGCCGTCGGGCAGCTGCACGACGACGATGCCATAGCCCTGGTCGAGCACGGGGATGAAGCCCTGCGGCACGGTGCGGCCCATGTGGACCGTGCCGTAGATCAGGCCGGCGAAGACCAGCAGCGCGACGAGGCGCATGGCCTTGCCGCCGACCAGGAAGCCGACGCTGCGGGCATAGCCGTGGCTGAGGCCGTCGAATCCGCGGTTGAAGCCGGTGGCCGAGGCGCGGGCCAGGCGCGACAGGAAGAAGCGCGGCCGGTGGGTCGCATGGCTCTTCAGCAGCAGGGCCGAGAGCGCCGGCGAGAGCGTCAGCGAGTTGAAGGCCGAGATCGCGGTGGCGACCGCGATGGTGAGCGCGAACTGGCGATAGAACTGGCCGGAGATGCCGGGCAGGAAGGCGGTCGGCACGAAGACGGCGCAGAGCACCAGCGAGATCGAGATCACCGCCGTGCCGACCTCGGTCATGGTGCGGTGCGCCGCCTGACGCGGGCTGAGCCCGGCGGCGATGTTCCGCTCCACGTTCTCCACCACCACGATGGCGTCGTCGACCACGATGCCGATGGCCAGCACCAGGCCGAACAGCGTCAGCATGTTGAGCGAGAAGCCGAAGGCGGCCATGACCGCCAGCGTGCCGATCAGCGAGACCGGGATGGCGGCGATGGGGATGAGCGCGGTGCGCCAGGACTGCAGGAAGACCAGGATCACCAGGATGACGAGCAGCACGGCCTCGCCCAGGGTCTTGTAGACCTCGTGGATCGAAGAGGCGATGAACTCCGTCGGGTTATAGACGATGCGGTAGTCGAGGCCCGGCGGGAAGTCCCGCTTCAGGCGCTCCATCGTACCGATGATGTCCGACGCGGTTTGCAGCGCGTTGCTGCCGGGGCGCTGGAAGATCGCCAGGGCCACCGCCGGCTTGCCGTTGAGGTATGAGTTGGTGACGTACTGCTTGGCGCCAAGCTCGACCCGCGCCACGTCGCGCAGGCGGATGACGCGGCCCTCGTCGCCGCGCTTCACCACGATCTCGCGGAACTCCTTGGCGTCGCTGAAGCGGCCTTGCGTGGTGACGCTGAGCTGGAAGGCCGTGTCGGTCGGCGCCGGCGGCGCGCCGATGGCACCGCCCGAGACCTGCACGTTCTCGGCCTGCAGCGCGGCCACCACGTCGTCGGCCGAGAGGCCATAGGCCCCCAGCTTGTCGGGATCGACCCAGACGCGCATGGCGAACTCGCGCTCGCCGAAGATCGTCAGGTCGCCGACACCCGGCAGGCGCACCAGTTCGTCGCGCACCCGCGAGCGGGCATAGTTGGAGACGTAGAGCTGGTCGTAGGTCTCGTCCGGCGAGAGCATATGCACGACCATCATCAGGTCGGGCGAGGACTTCGCCGTGGTGACGCCGAGGCGCTGCACCTCCTGCGGCAGGCGAGGCAGGGCGATGGCGACGCGGTTCTGCACCAGCACCTGCGACTTGTCGAGGTCGGTGCCCAGCTTGAAGGTGATGGTCAGCGCCATCGAGCCGTCGCTGGTCGAGTAGGAGGACATGTAGAGCATGTCCTCGACGCCGTTGATCTCCTGCTCCAGGGCGGTCGCCACGGTGGCGGCGATGGTCTCGGCATTGGCGCCGGGATATTGCGCGCGCACCACGATGGTCGGCGGCGCGACCTCGGGATACTGCACCACCGGCAGGTTCAGGTAGGCGATGGCACCGACGATCAGCAGCAGGATCGAGAGGACGCTGGCGAAGATCGGCCGGTCGACGAAGAAGTGGGCGAAGCGCATGGCGGCCGGCCCGTCACTCGCGGGTCGGCGGCAGCTCGACCAGCTGCGGCGCCACCACGATACCCGGGCGCACGCGCATCAGGCCGTTGATGACGATGGTCTCGTCGCCGGTCAGGCCGTCGCGCACCACGCGGTAGCCGTCGATGCGCGGGCCGGGGCGGATCACCTTGGCCGTCACCTTGTTGTCGGCGCCGACGACATAGACGATGCGCCGCTCCTGGTCGGCGGCGATGGCCTCGTCCGGGATCAGGACGCCCTTGTAGGGCAGCGAGCCAGGCACGTTGATGCGGCCGAAGAGGCCCGGCTGCAGCACGCCGTCGTCGTTCTTCATCACCGCGCGCACCCGCATGGTGCCGGTGCCCTGGTCCAGCACGTTCTGCGAGAAGTCCAGCACGCCCTGGCGCGGCGCCTCGCGGTTGTCGACCAGCCGCACGGTGACCGGCAGCGCGCCGGCGCCCTCCTGCAGGGTGTCGCCCCGGCTGCGCGCATCGCGCGCGTAGGCCAGGTAGGAGCGCTCGTCGATGTCGAAATAGAAGTAGATCGGGTCCTGCGAGACGATGGTGGTCAGCAGCGTGTCGTTGGCCTTCACCAGGTTGCCGATCGAGATCAGCTTCTCGTCGATGCGCCCGCCGATCGGCGCGCGGATCTCGGTGTACTCGAGGTCAAGCTTGGCCCCGACGAGCTGCGACTGGGCCGAGGCGAGCTGCGCCTCCGCGACCTGGTAGCTCTGCCGGCGCTCGTCCACCGTCTGCTGCGGAATGTTGCCGCGCGAGGCGAGCTGCACGGCGCGGTCGAGGTCGTCCTTGGCGAAGGTCAGCACCGCCTGGGCGGCGTTCACCGCGGCCTCGGCCTGTTGCACCTTGGTCTGGAAGGGACGCTGGTCGATGGTGAAGAGCAGGTCGCCCTGCTTGACGATCTGCCCATCGGTGAAGTGGATCTTGTCCAGGTAGCCGTCGACCCGCGAGCGGATCTCGACCCGGTCCACCGCCTCGAAGCGGCCGATGAACTCGTCGTCCTCGACGATGTTCTTGACCACCGGCTTGGCGACATCGACCTGCGGCGCCGGCGGCGGGCCGCCGGCGGCCTG
Organism: Pseudomonadota bacterium; assembly: GCA_029781795.1. Taxonomy (GTDB): domain Bacteria; phylum Pseudomonadota; class Alphaproteobacteria; order Kiloniellales; family JACOMY01; genus JAKOWB01. The sequence goes on from JAKOWB010000449.1 coordinate 4,359, forward strand.
CTGCGGGCTGTCGTCGCAAGCCGCGGCGAGCAGCAGCAGGGCAAGCGCGGCCGGCAGGCGGCGGCGGGGAGTGCTGCAGGCGGGGGCGGCCACGCGCGTCTCCTTGGATGACGGTCATAAGCTATGACGCCAGAGTGGGGACGCCCATAATCGCGGTCAAGGATTAAGCCGGCGCGATGATTCGAGAGCGGTGGGAAAGCACTCTTGACCGTTTCGTCCCCTCGACGGCGGGGCAAGGCCACCCCACCTGCCGCCGGCCGTCCGATCCAGGGTCGACCGGTCTAGGGGAGAGCGCCCAGCGGATCGTTCGCCGGGCTCAGCACGCGCTGCACCGCCTCGGTCGAATAGGGTTTCGGCAGCAGGACCACGTCGACCATGGCCGGGTCGCCCGCCAGCGGCAGATCGCAGTAGCCGGAGGCCAGGACCACCCGCAGAGCCGGCGATTCGGCACGGACAAGGCGGATCAGTTCCAGCCCCGAAATGGTCGGCAACTGGGCGTCGACGAAGAGCAGGTCGAAGGATTGGCCGGCCAGGGCCGCCAACGCCTGGTCGCCGTCGCCGACGGCCACGACCCGGCAGCCGCAGCCGGCCAGCAGCGCCTCGGTGGCGAGGCGGATCAGCGGATCGTCCTCGACCAGCAGCACGCTGAGCCCCCTCAAGGGCGCCCATCCGGCGCCCGGCAGGCGCTGTCGCAACGATCCGTCATGTCACCTCCGCCAACGCGCCCCTCGCAGCGCGGGTTCCCCGGTCCTAGAGCGGCGCCAGGCCGAGGGCGCCGCGCAGCCGGTTCTTCAGGTATACGCCGTCGCGCGGCGGCAGGATGCGCGGCAGGGGGGCGGGATCGATCGGCAGGCGCGCCAGCAGGGTGCCGTTCCCTGGGGTGCGGACCCGCCGGGCCAGCTCGTCCAGCTCGCCCTCGCTGGCGATGGTCCGGGTCTCGGCGATGCCGCAGCCGCGCGCCACCGCCGGCAGGTCGGTCGGGCCGGAGGTGTGGCTGGTCTGGCCGCCGGTCTCGCCATAGAGGCCGTTGTCGAGCACCACGATGGAGAGGTTGCCGGGGTTGCTGAGGGCGACCGTGGCGAGCCCGCCGAGGCCCATCAGCATCTCGCCGTCGCCGGTCACCACCAGCACCGGCAGGCCGGGCCGCGCCAGGGCGAGGCCAAGGCCCACCATCGCGGCGCCGCCCATGGCGCCCCAGAGGTAGAAGTTGCGCTCGTGCTCGCCGGCCGCGGCGACGTCGTAGGTCGGCGCGCCGAGGCCGGTCACCACCAGCAGGTCGGGGCCGCGCGCCGCCAGCAGGCGCGCGACGGCGCCGCGCCGCTCGAAGCGAAACTCGGCAGTCTTGGGCTGGCTCATTTCAGGAACTCCTTGGCGCCGATCAGCCGCTGCGACAAGAGCACGGCCTGCGGCGTGCCGCCCTCGAAGGCCATGCGGCAGGCGGCGTTCACCACCGGCGCCACGTCCTCCGGCGTCTCGGCCCGCTGCACCTGCACGCCCATGAGCTGGAAGGCGGCGGCGGTGGCGGAGCCCATCGGCACCTGCCAGGGATTGAACTCGCCCCACTCGCCGCGCATGGTCACCAGCGCCAGGAAGGGCAGCTGGCAGAGCTTCACCAGCGACAGCATGTTGACGCAGTTGCCGACGCCGCTGGACTGCATGACCAGCACGCCGCGCTGCCCGCCGAGCCAGGCGCCGGCCAGCACGCCGACGCCCTCCTGCTCGCTGGTCAGCAGCACCGGGGTCATCGCCGGGTCGGCATGCACCATCTGCAGCAGCTCGGTATGGCCGCCGTCGGGGACGTAGGCCACCTGGCGCACGTCGTAGGCTTTCAGCGCGGCATGGATCCGCGCCGGCCAGGAAGACTCAGCCATGCTCACCCCTTGCCCTTGAAGCGCGGCTTCGGCGCGCCGGAGACGCTGCAGAACCAGTCGACGATGGCGGAGAAGTCGTTGCCGCCGTGGCCGGCCTGGCGCGCCATGGTGAAGGCGTCGCGCGCCGCGCCGGCGACCGGCAGGGCGACTTTCTCGGCCTGCGCCGCGGCGATGATCAGCGACAGGTCCTTGTGCGCCAGGTCGATGGTGAAGCCCGGCGCCGTGTCGCCGGTCAGCACCTTGCTCGCCCAGTTGACCTTGAGCTGGCCGTTGGTCGCGGTGGTGCCGTGGATCACCTCCAGCGTCTTTTCCAGGTCCAGGCCGAAGCGCTGCGACAGGGCCAGGGCCTCGGCGTTGAGCTGGCAGGAGACGACGGCCAGGTAGTTGTTCACCAGCTTGGTGCGCATGCCGGTGCCCGGCGCGCCGCAGTGGTGGATCGTCGTGCCCATCGCCTGCAGCAGCGGCAGCACCTTCTGGAAGTCGGCCTCGCTGGCGCCCACCATGAAGAGCGATTCGCCGCGGTCGGCGTGGCTCGCCAGGCGCCCCACCGGGGCATCGACGAAGCCGAGGCCGCGCTTGGCGGCGGCCGCCGCCAGGCGGTCCGTCACCTGCGGCTCGACCGTGCTCATGTCCATGACCAGCTGCCCCGGCTTGGCATGGGCGAAGACGCCGTCCGGGCCGGCGACGATCTGCTCGACCTCGACGCCGCTGGGCAGCATGGTGACGACCACGTCGCTGCCCTCGACCACGCCGGGCACGCCGTTGCTCGGCTTGGCGCCGAGGTCGGCCAGCGCCCGCACCGCGGCCGGGTTGATGTCATAGGCGGCGAGCGGGAAGCCCTTGCGCACCAGGTTGCTGGCCATGGGCCGGCCCATGCGGCCGAGCCCGACGAAACCCACGCGTGTCATAGCGGCACTCCTCCGACTCTTCGGCCCTTTGTCGCCGGCGACTATAGCCATCGCCGGGGCCGGGGCCGCAAGGCCGGGGCGCGCAGGTCAGCCGCGCCAGTACGCCACGCCGGTGCGCCACATGATCCTGTGCGCCCTAGCTGCGGGAACCTTCGACGGGCACGGCGGTCTTCAGCACCGCGGCATAGGCGCGGCGCAGATGCTCGCGCATCGCCGCCTCGGCGGCGTCGGGGTCGCGCCGGGCGATGGCATCGGCGATGCGGCCGTGGTCGCGCTGCAGGGCGCGGGTCTCGGCCGGCGAGTAGCTGCGCAGCGTGCGCGCGCTGGAGAAGAGGTCGCGGTACTCGCTCACCAGCTGCTCGACGCGCGGCGCCTGGCCGGCGGCGGCGATCAGCAGGTGGAAGTCGCGGTTGAGCCGCGCGCGCTCCTCGACCGCGCCCGGCGCCGGCCGGCGGCTGGCCGTGGCCGCGGCGGCGATGGCCTCGATCTCGGCCTCGCTCGCGCGCATCGCGGCGAGGCGCGCGGCGCAGCCCTCCACCGCCTCGCGGAGGAAATAGAGCTCCAGCAGCTCCTGCCCCGGGTCGGCGACCTCCATGCCGCCGCCGCGAACGCCCTGCAGCAGGCCGTCCTTGGCCAGGCGCGCGAAGGCTTCGCGCACCGGCGTGCGGCTGACGCCCAGCAGCGCGGCCGTGCCGGTCTCGGTCAGGCGCTCGCCCGGCCGGACCTCGCCCTCCAGGATGGCGCGACGCAGGCGGTCATAGGCCAGCTCGCCGGCGCGCTTCGGCGGTTCGATCTGCCAGCCCCGCGTTTCCCCCGCTTCCGTCATGTGCCGACGCGGCCCTCGATTGTCATCGCATCCACCATACAGTATCCTGTATACAGGCTGAAGCCCAAAACGTGATCGTCCGCGGGAGAGAACGGGACCGATGCTTCCGACCTGGCATGAACCGACCCAGCCGCTCGACCCCGCGCACTTCGCCGGCGTGCGCCGCCCGCTGCTGGAGGCCGACACGCTGCCGACCTGGGCCTACACCTCGCCCGGCTTCTACCGGGCCGAGGTCGAGAGGGTCTTCGGCAAGGTCTGGAACTTCGTCGGCCACGTCGACCAGCTGCCCGAGCCTGGCAGCTACCTCGCCTTCGATTTCGTCGGCGTGCCGGTGATCCTGGCGCGCGGCAAGGACGGGACGATCCGCGCCTTCGCCAACTCCTGCCGCCACCGCGGCGCCAAGCTGATGGAGGGCCAGGGTGTCGCTGCTGCCATCCGCTGCCCCTACCACTCCTGGACCTACGACCTGGAGGGCAAGCTGCGCGGCGCGGCGCAGATGGAGGACACGGTCGGCTTCGACAAGGCGCACTTCGGCCTCGACCAGTTCCGCGTCGGACTCTGGGGCGGCTTCATCTTCCTCTGCCTCGACCCGGCGGCGCCGCCGCTGGAGGACTACCTGGGCGAGCTGCCGGCGCTGCTGGCGCCCTATGACCTGGAAAACATGGGGCTGGCGCGCCTGAAGACCTGGGACGTCGCCTGCAACTGGAAGATCTATGTCGAGAACGCGATGGAGTCCTATCACGTCCCGACGGTGCACGCGAAGACCATCCAGCTGCAGAAGCGCGACATCAATCCGCCGCTGCACGGCAAGAGCGGCCAGTGGTGCGGCCTCTACACCCGCCACAGCGGCAGCCGCGCGCTGGAGGTCGGCGACACCGGCTTCCCCTACATCCCCTCGCTGAGCGGCGACAGCGCCGAGGGCACCTACTACATCCTGCTCTATCCCACGACCATGCTGGCGCTGACCTTCGACTGCATGTGGTGGCTGGAGGTCTATCCCACCGGGCCGCAGAGCATGCACCTGCGCTCGGGCGCGCTCTTCCCCAGGAGCACCATGGCCCGGCCCGACTTCCAGGAGATCCTGCCGCGCTACTGCAAGCGCTGGGACCGCACGATCCCGGAGGACAACGTGGTCTCCGAGCTGCAGCAGCAGGGCATCCAGTCGCCCTTCGCCCGCACCGGCCGCTTCTCCTTCATGGAGCCGCTGGTGCATTCCATCGCCAACTGGGTGCTCGACCGCGTGGTCGAGCCGCCGCGCTGACCGACGGTCCACCGCCCATGACCGAGACCCTTCGCCTGATGATCGCCCGCGCGCCGCAGCAGCAGGCGCTGTTCCGCGTCGGCCCCAAGCAGCTCGAGGCCGCGCTGGAGCGCTGCGCCCTGCCGCTGCCGCCGGTCGAGGTCGCGGCGCGCGAGACGACGGACGCCGATTTCGCCGAGGTGCTGGAGCGCAGCTTTGCCCTGGTCGGCTTCCGCTTTCCGACCGAGGCGGTCCAGCGCACGCGGGGCGCGCTGCGCCTGATCCAGCTCACCGGGGCCGGCTGCGAGCACCTGCTGCCGCTGACCTGGCTGCCGGAACAGGTGGCGCTGGCCAACGCCAGCGGCATCCACACCGCCAAGGTCGAGGAATCGGCCACCATGGTGCTGCTGATGCTGCACGCCCACCTGCCCTTCTTCGCCACGGCGCAGCGGCAGCACGGCTGGACGCCGAAGCACAGCGGCGCGATCGCCGGCAAGCGGGCGCTGATCTTCGGCGTCGGCGGCATCGGCACCGGCTTCGCCCGGGCGGCGCGACGCCTCGGCCTCGACGTCACCGGCGTGCGGCGCTCGGCCGGCGCGGCCGAGGACTTCGACCGCGTGGTCGACCTGAAGGAAGGCCTGGTGCGCCTGGCCGAGGCCGACTTCATCGTGCTGGCCATGCCGCTGACGGCGGAGACCAGGGGCCTGATCGGCGCCGAGGCCTTCGCCCGCATGCGGCCCGACGCCGGCTTCGCCAACTTCGGCCGCGGCGGCCTGATCGACCAGGCGGCGCTGATCGCCAGCCTGAAATCCGGCCACCTGTCCGGCGCGGTGCTGGACGTCGCCACGCCCGAGCCGCTGCCGGCGGACTCCGCCCTGTGGGACGCGCCGCGCCTGCTGATCACCCCGCACGTCCTCTGCGACGACCCCGACACCTACGTCGCCGACGCCCTCGACCTCTTCCTCGACAACGTGCACCGCCGCCTGCAGGGCCAGCCGCTGCGCAACGAGATCGACCGCCGCCTGGGGTATTGAGTGGGGCGCGGCTAAACCCAGCGGCCCAGCAGCTCTTCCTCGAAGGGATAGGTGGTCAGCAGCTCGTAGCCGGTCTCGGTGACCAGCACCTGCTGCTCCAGCTTCACGCCCTCCAGGCCGCCGACCTCGCCGACGTAGGATTCGCAGCAGAGCACCATGCCGGGCTGCACCGTGCCGTCGAGGCCGCTGTCCGCCTTGTACCAGCCGGGGCCGACGATGGTGGGCCACTGGCCGTAGAGGCCGACGCCGTGCCAGGTCATCGGCATCTGCTGGGCATAGAACTCCTCCGGCAAGCGGAAGCCCCTTTCCGACATCTCGCGGAAGGCGGCGCCCGGCTTGATGAGAGCGAGGTTGTGCTGCAGCTGCTCGAAGGCGACGCCATAGAGCCGGCGCTGTTCGGCCGAGGGGCGGCCCGGCCCGCAGAAGAAGGCGCGGGAGATGTCGGCGTCGTAGCCGAAGGGGCCGATCATGTCGGTGTCGAAGGTCACCAGCTCGCCCGGGCGCACGCGGCGGTCCGTCGCCTCCTGGTACCAGGGGTTGGTGCGCCCGCCGGACGACAGCAGCCGGGTGTCGGAATAGTCGCCGCCCAGCGCGATGTTCTCGGCATTCAGCACCGCCCAGAGCTGGTTCTCGGTGACGCCGGGCTGCAGCGCCGCGCGCATCTTGGCGATGCCGCTCTCGGTCGCGGCGATGGAGATGGTGATGCACTGCACCTCGTCCAGCGACTTGATGGCCTGCGCCTGGCCGAGGGCTGGGCCGCCGGCCACCAGGGTCAGGCCCTGGTCGGCCAATGCCAGGGCGACGAAGTGCCCGATCATGCGGTCGATGGCGAGGCGCGTGGTGCCCTGCGCGCGCACCAGCTCGGCCACCTGCTTCGCCCAGGCGATCACCGCCGCGTCGCGCTCGCCCTCGGCGCCGCGGCTGACGCCGGCACGGTAGGTGCCGCCGCCGAGGCGCACCTCGGCCACGGTCTCCAGCGTGTTGGCCAGATGCTCGCTGCCGCCGTACTCGAAGCAGACGGCGCGGCCCTCGGTCGGCACGAAGGCGGTGCGAATCAGGGAATGCAGCGACCAGGCCTGCATGTTCCTGACGCCGGTGGCGTAGCGGATGTTCACCGCGTCGCCCAGCAGGATGCCGCCGACGTCGAGTTTCTTGAGTTCCGCCTGCAACCGCCCCAGGCGATAGGCGCGCAGCCGCGGCATGTCGAGCTGGCCCGAGCCGGTGTCGGCCACGCCGGTGCCCAGCACCTTGCGCGCCAGGCGCGTCAGCACATAGTCGCGGTCGGCGGGGTTGCTCTCCGGCGACAGCCGGCGATCGTCGGGCATGGCGGTTCCTCCAGGGGTCAGGCGACGCGGAAGCGCCGGACCCAGTCCTCGTTGATCTCCACGCCCCAGCCCGGCCGCTCCGACAGGTGCACCTTGCCGTCCTTCAGGGTCAGGTACTCGTCGAAGAGGTAGCCCCAGGTGGGGTCGCTGTTCTCGCGGTAGAACTCGATGATGTGGCCGTTCGGCACGGCGCAGGCGAGCTGGGCGTGGATCTCGGCGTTGCCGTGCGTGGCGATGGGAATGTCGTGCGCCGCCGCCAGCGCGCAGGCCTTCATGAACTCGGTCGCGCCGCCCATGCGCTGCGCGTCGGGGCAGAGGTACTGCGCCGCCTGATGCTCGATCAGGTCGCGGAAGCCGTAGCGCGTGTATTCGTTCTCGCCGGTGGCAACGGGGATGCGCGTGGTGCGCTGCAGCTCGGCGTGGCCGCGGTAGTTGTCGGCGCCCAGCGGGTCCTCGTACCAGTAGGGCTCGTACTCTTCGATCCGCCGCGCGAACTCGATCGCCTCGGGCAGGGTATGGGCCGAGTTGCTGTCGACCATGAGCTTGATGTCCGGCCCGACGGCGGCGCGCACCGCGGCGACCCGCGCCACGTCCTCCTTGATCGAGGCGCGGCCGATTTTCATCTTCACGCCGGTGGCGCCGAACTTCAGATGGCTCTCCATCTCCGCCGCCAGCTCCTTCAGGCCCTTGCCCTCGGCGTAGTAGCCGCCGGCGATGTAGGCCGGGATGGAGGAGCGGTAGCCGCCCAGCAGGCGCCAGAGCGGCTGGCCCAGTGCCTTGCCCTTGATGTCGTGCAGCGCCAGGTCGACCGCGCCGACGATGCGGGTGGTGAGGCTGCGCCGCCCCATCATCGAGGGGCGGTAGAGCGTGGCGTAGTGCCGCTCGGTGTCGAAGGGGTGCTGGCCGAGCAGCAGCGGCTCCAGCCCGGCGGTGAAGGCCGTGATGGTCTCCGCCCCGCCCGGCAGGTTCGAGGCATAGAGCAGGCCGAAGCCGGTGATGCCGGCATCGGTCGCCACGCGCACGATGGAGAAGTTCATCTCGGCATAGGAGTTGTCGCCCGTGCCCATCGGCACCGGCTGCTTGCAGAGATAGGATTCGGCCCAGACCCTGGTGATCTTCATCGCGGCTCCCGGATTACAGGCCGCAAGGTTAGATTGACGCCCGGTGCGGCAGTAGTGAGAAGATCGGCGGAAATCTTTATCGGGAGTAAAGATCTTGCCCGCCCGCGCCGCCTCCCTCGCCGCCCTGCGCGCCTTCGAGGCGGTGGGGCGCCTCGGCTCGCTCACCCGCGCGGCGGAGGCGCTGCACGTCACGCCGGCCGCCGTCAGCCACCGCATCGCCGACCTGGAGGCGCGCTTCGGCGCCCGGCTCTTCACCCGGCGCGGCAAGCGCTACGAGCTGACCGCCGTGGGCTGGGCCGGGTTCCGCGCGCTGGGCGACGCTTTCGAGCGCGTCGGCCGCGCGGTCGAGGCCATGGACCGTGCCGGCGGCGGCGAGGAGATCGCGCTGGCGGCGGTGAGCTCGCTGGCCGGGCGCTGGATCCTGCCGCGCCTCGGCGCCTTCGAGGCGGCCAATCCCGGCGTCACGGTCTACCTCGAGGCCTCGGACGACCCGCTGGTGCCGCGCGAGTACCACCCCGACCTGATCGTCGCGCACGGCGAGCGGCCGGACGGGCGCGACTGGCAGGCGCTGCCGCCCGACCGCCTGCTGGTGTTGGCGGCGCCGGCGCGCCTCGCCGCCGACCCGCCGCTGCAGGGCGCCCGGGACCTGCTGCGCCGGCCCATGATCCACATCGACTGGCGCGCCAACGAGCGCTTCACCGGGCCGAGCTGGCGGCGCTGGCTCGCCGCGCTGGGCATCGAGCCCGGCCGCCTGCCGCGCGGCATCCACGTCAACCAGGCGGCGCTGGCGCTCGACCTCGCCATCGCCGGGCGCGGCTATGCCCTGGTCGGGCACATGATTGCCGAGGCCGACCTCGAGGCCGGGCGCCTTGCCATCGTCCTCGCGCCGCCGGTCGCCACCATGCCCTACTGGCTGCTGGCGCCGGGCGACCCCGGCGCGGGCAGCGCGACGCCGCGCCTCATCGCCTGGCTGCGGGACGAGGCGGAGCGCAGCCTCGCCGCGCTGGAGCGGCGGCTTGCGGTGGACCCGCGGGACTAAGGGGCGCCGCTGTCCTCGGTCAGGGGCGCGGGGGTTTCGGCAAGGAAGAAAACGCCGGCGCGGAAGCGGCCGGTCCGCGGGGCATCCGGCTTCTCGGCCGCCTGGAGCCGCTGTGCCTCGGCGTCCAGTCGCGACAGCAGCACGGCCTGCAGGTTGCGGGCCAGACGCTCCAGGGCGATGACGCTCTCGGCGCTGAGGCCCTCGGCCTGGACCGAGCGCTCGTAATGGGGTGGCGCCGCCCCCAGCAGGTTCGCCACCGTGACCGTGGCATGGGCCGCGAGGCCGCCGCCGCCGGCGTCGAGACGGCTGGCCTCGTCGCGGGCCGGTCCGCCCCGGATCAGCGTGACGCTTCCTGCGTCGACGTCATGGGCCACGCTGCCGTCTGCCAGCAGTTGGTCCAGCAGCGTGCGCGGATGCAGGTCGCGGCTGACACTGGCCACCAGCGTCTCGAAGGAGCGTGGGCCGCGGCGCGGCAGGACCCTGGGCTCGCCCTCCTGGTCGCACCAGGGCTCCGCCCGCCAGCGCGCCAGCACCCGGCGCAGGGGGCCGGTCCGAAGCGGCGGCGGCTCGGCTTCGGCCGCGCGTAGAGACCGCACGTCGCGGCGCTGCAAACCGGTCAGCAGGCTGACCCGGCTGTCGGTCATGCGCCGGCCGGCGAGGGCAAAGTCCTGCTCCGCCACCTCGACGTAGAGCGTCTTCAGCAGACTGGCGAACGCGGGAAATCCAAGCCGCCTGGCGAGGGCCAGGCGCACCAGGGGTCGCAGGGTGCGGCTGAACAGGCGTTCCAGGGGAGAGCGCATAAATGGGCAATTTACCCATTGATTGACGGGAGCTCAAGAGCTTGGGAAAACGAGCGATTGGAAATAAATGGGCAAATGGCACATTTTTTGGCTTGCCCAGGCCGCACCGCGGCAAGGCATCACGCGGCTCGTCCGGACTCCCCGGGCGTCCAGGCGATCTCGGCCAGGGTGCTGGCGTCGAGTTCGCGGAAGAAGGCCTCGCGCGCGGCGGCCAGGCGGCCCTTGAGGCGGCAACCGGGTGTCAGGCTGCAGGCGCCGCCGTCGGCACGGAAGCACTCGACCAGGGCGGGGGCGGCCTCCAGCCGGCGCACGATCTCGCCCAGGGTGATGCGCTCCGCCGGGCGGGCCAGGCGCACGCCGCCGCCGGCGCCGCGCTGGCTGGCGACGAAGCCGGCGGCGGCCAGTTCGCGCAGCACCTTGGTCAGGTGGTGGCGGGAGACGCCGAACTCCCGCGCCAGTCCCTCGGCGGTGAAGCCCTGGTCCGGCGCCCCGGCCAGGCGCATCAGGGCGCGCAGCCCATAGTCGGTGAAGCTCGTCAGGCGCATGGCGGCCCTTCGCAAATCGGCAATGGTCTGGGCAGTCTAGCCGCGTCTAAATTGGTATATGAAATGTTTATTTGAGAGGACACCATGACGCCGAACGCGCGCCGCGCCGCCATCACCGCCGGGATCGCCGCCGAGACCGGCATCGACGAGGCCATGATCGAGCGCCTGGTGCGCGGCTTCTATGCCCGGGTCCAGGCCGACCCGCTGCTGGGCCCGGTCTTCGCCGCGCGCATCCAGGACTGGGAGCCGCACCTGCAGCGCATGATGGCCTTCTGGTCCTCGGTCGCGCTGCTCAGCGGCCGCTACCGCGGCCAGCCGATGGAGAAGCACCTGCCGCTGCCGGTCGACGCCGCGCACTTCGACCGCTGGCTGGCGCTGTTCGAGGAGACGGCCGAGGCGCTCTGCCCGCCGGCCGCCGCGCGGCACTTCGTCGAGCGCGCCCGCCGCATCGCCGAGAGCCTGGAGCTCGGCATCGCCGCCGGCCAGGGCCGGATCTTGGCGCGCGGCGAACGTTTCCACCGCGCGGCCTGAAGGGGAGACAGAGCCGATGCACGACGACGACGAGACCCCGGCCGGCTTCGCCTCGCCGCCCTGCCTGCTGCACGAGCTGGACCCCGCCTTCCGCAACCCCGGCCCCGACCCGCAGCAGCGCGCCGACGTGCTGCGCTGGCGCAAGGCCGAGCGGCAGTGGCTGATCGAGCAGCGCCTCGCCCTGCCGGTGCCGGAGCGGCGGGCGAAGTCGGCGGCCATCGCCGAGCACCTCGACGCGCTGATCGGCGACCCGGCCGGCCGCGTCGTCAGCGCCTATTTCCCCTTCCGCGGCGAGCCGGAGCTGCGCGGCTGGCTGGAGAGCCTGGCCGAGCGCGGCGCGCGCACCGCCCTGCCGGTGGTGGTGCAGAAGGGCGCGCCGCTGGTCTTCCGTGGCTGGCGGCGAGGCGAGGCCCTGGTGCCCGGCGTCTGGAACATCCCGGTCCCGGCCGCCGGCGAGGAGGTGATTCCCGACGTGGTGATCGCCCCGCTGGTCGGCTTCGACCGCCAGGGCTTCCGCCTGGGCTATGGCGGCGGCTTCTTCGACCGCACCCTGGCCGCCCTGCCGCGCCGGCCGCTGGTGATCGGCGTCGGCTATGCCCAGCAGGAGCTGGCGACGATCTATCCCCTGCCGCACGACATTCCGATGAGCGCGATCGCGACCGAGGCCGGGAGCTTCGCCGCGCCATGAGCGAGGCGCTGGCCGCACGCCTTGGCGCCGCGCTGCTCGGCGGGCCGGACGCGGTGATCTACGCCGACCGCGAGGGCCTGATCCGCTTCTGGAACGCCGCCGCGACGCGGCTTTTCGGCTTCACGGCAGAAGAGGCGCTGGGCCGTTCGCTCGACCTCATCATTCCCGAGCGCCAGCGTGCGCGGCACTGGGCCGGCTATCACGCCGTGATGGCGGGCGGGCCCGGCCGCCACGGCCCCGCCGCCGTGCTGAACGTACCGGCCGTCACCAAGGCCGGCGCCACGCTCTCGATCCAGTTCACCGTGACGCCGGTCACCGGCGACGACGGCCGCATCGAGGGCCTCGCTGCCCTGCTGCGCGACATCACCCCGCTCTGGGCGGAGCTGAAGCGCCTGCGCGCCGCCGGCGCTACGCCGGCGGCGGGGTGAGGGCCCTGAGGCCGTCCGCCGCGGTCAGCGAGACGCAGAGGCTGGCGAGGGTGCGCGGCTGGTTGTAGGGCCAGGGCGTGCCGCGATGCAGCACCGCGCGCTGGTCCCACAGCAGCACGTCGCCGACCTGCCAGGCGTGCGAATAGACATACTGCGGCTGCGTGCAGTGGCCGAGCAGCGCCGCGATGAAGGCGGCGCCCTCGGCCTCGGACAGGCCCTCGACCGCGCGGCAGTGCGAGGCGACGTAGATGCCCTCCTCGCCGGTCGTGGGATTGGCGATCACCGCGCGCCAGCGCTGCTCCGGCCACTTGTGGAAGCGCGGCAGCTTCGCCAGCTCCGGCGAGATGCGCGCCCGCGAGGTGGCGTAGTGGTGGCGCATCACCGTCCGGCGCAGCCGATCCTGCCGCTCGGGCGGCAGGTCGCGGAAGGCGGCGCGGGTCGAGGCCAGCTCGGTCCTGCCGCCCTCGGCCGTGACCACGCGGGCGACCAGGATGTTGGTCAGCGCCGGCACCGGCAGGAAGGTGCTGTCGATATGCCACAGCATGTTGGCCTTGAGGTTCAGCGTGTGGGGATCGTCGGCGGCGGTGACCCCGCCCTCGGCCTTGACGTTCGACACCAGCGGCACCGGCACGGCCTCGCCCGGCTTGCGGCTGTCGGCCTCGCGGTCCTCGATCGGGCCGAAGAGCGCGGCGAGGCGCTGGTGATCCGCGTCCGTCAGGCTTTGGCCGCGGAACAGCAGGGCGGAGTGCACCTCGAACAGCCGGCGCAGTTCGGCATAGCCCTCGTCGCGGGAGATGCGCGCGAGGTCGAGCCCGCTGACTTCGACGCCGAAGCAGGGCGTCAGGGGGCGCAGGGCGATGCGGCTCTGCACCCCAGTCACGCGCGTCAGCGCACGCCGAAGGCGCGCAGCAGCGGCCCCAGCTCGACCCGGCCGGTGACCAGGATGCTGTGGCTGTCGTAGTTGACGTCGTGCAGCACGGCGACGCTGCCCGGGCCCTCATAGCGCGAGAAGTCGATGTCGAAGGTCTGGTCCTGCACCGCGAAGAAGCGGTACTCCAGCCCGACGTGGAAGCCGGCGGCCACCTCGTAGTCGAGGCCGCCGAAACCCTGCCAGGCAAGGCCGCCCTCAGTGTCGCCAAGCGGCCCGATGGGCCCGCCGCCGTTGCTGCGCAGGGTCCAGCTTGCGTAACCCACGCCGCCGCCCAGGTGCAGGCCCCAGCCGTCGCCGAAGCTGTAGCCGAGGACCAGGTTGCCCATGCCGGCCAGCACCTGGTTGTCGCCCTCCTGCGGTGCCGAGAAGTCCATCGCCTTGTTGTGGAACTTGTCGTCGTTGTTCGAGCGCCAGCTCACCTCGCCCTCGAGGCTGAGCGCGAAGCCTTCGCCCAGCTCGAAGGCATAGCCGACGGCGCCGCCCAGCGTCATGCCGTTGCGATTGATGAAGGTCACGCCGAAGTCCGGTTCCATCGGCTGGGAGACGACCGCGTCCTGGTCGGCCAGCAGGTTGATGCCGCCGAAGGCCGAGACATAGAAATCGTCCGCCGCGGCCGGTCCGGCCGCCAGCAGAGACAAGCCAAGCACGATGCCTTTGGCGCGCAAGAGTCCGCTCCCGACGAGGAATTGCCCGGGACAGGCTTACCATACGGCCGCAATCCCCGGGAGACTGCTTCGCGCGCCTGGTGCCGTGGAGGGCGCCGAATTGATGCCTTAATTAATTGATAAACTAGAGACTTTTCTCCTCAAACCCCTCAAGATACCCCCAAAAATACCCCCCCCATAGTGCCTCCAAGGCTGTCATAGTGTGGGTAGTGAGACATGACTGGACAAGCCGGGCATCTCAGCTTCAGCGCTCGACGCTCTAGGAAAGCCTTAAATACCAAATCATTGAAAATACGAACTTTCTCCGCTTCCCCCCCCTTTGAGACGCCCCCTGGCTTAAATGGGCTCAAGCCCACGTCGGAAGGTAACGAGCGTACTTTCTGGAACCACCAACCGTTATGTCAGGCTTAATCTTTCCGGCCTCTATCGTAGAAGCGATGATCTGTGAGGTGACAGCCGCCTTGTTTACCGTTAATCCAAACCTTTCGCGCAGAGATTGATTAGTCATAGGTTCAGATACAACCCATTTTAGGGCGCAGTGTTGATAGCAAGCACGAATCCGGTCCTCTCTATCCATTTCGTCAAAGGGCTTAGGACCGTAAATTGTTACAATTGTTCTCCTATGGCCCACACGGAACAACGGAGCAGGCAATTGAAATATCTCTGCTTCGCGGATAACGCGGTCTATTCCGCTGCTCTTTTCTTCGCAGATTCCCATCCTTCTCATCAAGTCAGCCAACCTCTCGTTTCGCGATTGATACCCATCGATAAATCGATCTATAGGCACTATTGGCTCTCCGGGGTTTGAAATTTCGACCCTATTCGGAAAAACCTCGACCATCGGCCCAGCGCCAGCGATTGTAAAATCTTGATGTACGAGTGCATTCGCTATCAACTCTCTAATACTATCTTTCGGCAGTAATTTCACGTTCGTTCGCAGCGCATTTACAATGACCTCGTTCTGCGGTAGTTGATTCATCACAAATGAAACCAAACCCTGAAAGCCAACAGCATAACCTAACTGACCCGTTTGATCGATTCGAGTGTTTAGCTTAGAGTTGTCGCTGTAGGTAATTACGCGGGGTGCTTTGCGCCCCAAATCCGGAAAACGATCCAAATTTTTTGCTAATAGCAAAGCTCCTATGCGCCGAATGGAGAGGCCACTGTCTTTAACTTCAATCAGCCGCTCCTGCACGAGTTGATCTAAAACCCCTTCTCTGTTTGTCGGATATGGTTTCTTTAAGAGTTCAAAAAAGCTCTGCGTATCTAGTAATTGTATCACACTTTGATCATTCAAATCTTGAAGCGCTGACTCCTCCAGCCAATGCGGACCGCCCTCGGAGAAAATTTTTCTGAGGCGATCCTCTGACATTGGCACCAGTGCTTCCCCAGAACGCATTAAATAACGACCTTTGAGATCGTATGCCGTTCCCTTGGGGCGAGAAGGAATTGAAAATACCACGAGCCGCCCATCGGGATGGGCGACGTCTTCCACATCAACACGAAAGCCAAGATCAATAAACAATTTCTGAGTTATATCTTCAATATTCTGATAAGCTTGGCTCCCAACGACTCGGCGTGGTGGCTTGTCGACAATACCAAGAATCAGATGTCCGCCACCTTCATTCGCCAAAGCTACGCAATATTCTAGCAATTTCTGCCTATCAAACTGACTCTTAGCCTCTTTGAATTCGAGGTTGCTAGTCTCTGACTGAATCTGCCTCCACAAATCTATCTGCGCGACGGTGATGGGCATTGAACACCTCCAACTCAATCCTCAATGGCTCATCCGGCATCGAAGGGAATGTGCGCCCGCCAACGTCACTAAGGGACCCGACGTTTTCCAGTTCGGAAGGAATGTGCAGTGACTAGCACCTCACTCCTTAACCCTACTCAGCATGTTCCGCACCTCACTTAGCATAGATGCAACGCCTCGCCGTCGCTCTATCACTTCCCGCGAGCGCTGACCGTGCTTCCACCGCAGTCGGCGCAGTCGTTCTTTGCCTTCCGCCGTTCGCGGCCCCGTACTATCGCCGCCGTGCATTCGGCATCGCCCGTTCGCCATACCCGCCTGCTGACAGGGTGAGCCCTTCCGGGTCCGCGCTCCGCAGCGGGGCGCGTCGTGCATTGCTAGGCGCTCGCCCTCACGACGCATGGGGTTCTCCGCTCGTTTTCGCTGCATCCCCCTCCCCCCTGGTTGCGGTAACGGCGCCGACGATGGCCTGCCCGCCCTCATGGACGTGGACATGCTCCACGGTGACTTTCTGCTGCCCCTTGCCGCGATGGCGGTTCAGCGCCTCCACCAGCGCCGCGTAGGACCGCGAGAGCTTGCCGGCATGGCTCAGGTTCTCCATGCGCGCCGGGTGCGGTTGCTCTGACAGCATCGCGCGACGCAGGCACTCCATGGCGGCGTTGTGCAGTCCGACCAGCTGCGCCGCCAGCATCCCCTCGATTTCGTCGCCGGGCGAGTTGTCGATTGGTTTTATCGAGCATCGCCGGGAAGATGTTTGGTGCCCGTGGAGGGACTTGAACCCCCACTTCCTCGCGGAAAACGGATTTTGAGTCCGTCGCGTCTACCAATTCCGCCACACGGGCAACGCACCAGCCGATGGCTCGGGAGAGGCGCGGCGCGCGCATCTTAGTGAGGGCGGCCGCTTTGGCAACGGCGGCCTGCGCCATCGCCGGCTGCAGCGCGCTGCACATAGAATGTTATGTGCTTGAGAACATAGAGCGAACATCTATGATGGCGCCATGCCCGTCGACCTGCTGTTCCAGTCCGCCGCGCTGAGCGTCCGCCACTACCGCTGCGCGGCGGGGCTGGGCGCGCGGCCCTATGACGAACAGCACCGCGGCTTCACCGCCGCGCTGGTGCTGAGCGGCGCCTTCGGCTACCGCCTGGAGGGGCGAGAGCACGAGCTGGTGCCCGGCGCGGTCCTGGCCGGGCGGCCGGGACAGGACTATCGCTGCACGCACGACCATGTCTGCGGCGACCAGTGCCTCTCGCTGCACCTGGCGGAGGAGACGGTGGAGGCCCTGGTCGGCGACACCCGGCGCTGGCGCGGCATGGGCCTGCCGCCGACGGCGGGCCTCATGGTCGCGGGCGCCCTGCTGACGAGCGCGGCGCGCGGCCGGGGCACGCTGGCGCTCGAGGAGGCGGCGCTGCTCTTCTCCCGCCGCTTCCTGACGCAGACCGAGGCAGCGGAGGACACGCCGACCGTCAGCGCCCGCGACCGGCGGCGCGCTGTCGAAGGCGCCCTGCTGATCGAGGCGCGCGCGACCGAGCCGCTCGACCTCGCCGCCGGCGCAGCGGCGGCCGGTCTCAGCCCCTGGCACTACCTGCGCCTCTTCCGCGCCGTGCTGGGGGTGACGCCGCACCAGTATCTGCTGCGCTGCCGCCTGCGCCGCGCCGCGCGCCTGCTGGCCGAGGAGGGGCGCAGCATCACCGACGTCGCCTACGACGCCGGCTTCGCCGACCTGTCGAACTTCGTGCGCTCCTTCCGCAAGGCGGCCGGGATCAGCCCGCGCGCCTTCCGCCGCGCCGCGCGGGGCGAGCGCAAGTTTCTCCAAGAAGCGCCGGCCGGCCGCTTCCTAGGGTGAGCGCTCCAACGAAACGGAGTCTCATCCATGTACGATCATCTCGGTCTCAAGGTGCAGGACCTGGCGGCCAGCGTCGCCTTCTACAAGGCGGTGCTGGCGCCGCTCGGCTTCGAGCTCTGCAGCCAGGACGCGGGCGGCGCCGGCTTCGGCCCCAAGGGCGCCGCGGCGCTCTGGCTCTACGCCGGCCGCAAGGGCCAGAACCCCGGCACGCATGTCGCCTTCAAGGCGACCAGCCGCGCCGCGGTCGAGGGCTTCCACAGGGCGGGGCTGAAGGCCGGCGGGCAGGAGAACGGCAAGCCGGGCCTGCGCGCCGACTATAGCCCGACCTACTACGCCGCCTTCCTGATCGACCCCGACGGCAACAACGTCGAGGCGGTGTGGATGGGGTGAGGCGCCACGTCGTCGACTCCCTCTCCCCGCCCGTTCGCGGGGAGAGGGAAATCCGGCGCTGCTGAGGGCCTTCGCCCCCTACTGCACGCTGGGCTTCTCCGGCGCTTCCAGCACCTCGGCCGGGGGCGACTGGCAGGGGCCGGCCTGGTGATGGAACAGGCGCCACTGCCCCGCGACCCGGCGGAAGAGGTTGGTGGCGGCCAGCACGGCGCCGTCCAGTACCTCGTAGCAGAGCACCACGCCGACCTCGCCCACCAGGTCGGCCGCGGCGCCGCGGCACTCCAGCGGCGGCGCGCCGCGATTGGCGAAGATGCCCTCCCAGCTCTCCAGCACCGCTTCGACGCCGCTGAGCGCCGGCCAGCCGGGGTGCAGGCAGAAGCAGGGCCCCGCCTCCACCCAGAGCCGGCGCATGGCGGCCACGTCGGCGGCGTTGAAGGCGGCGTAGAAGGCCTCGTTGGCGAAGAGCAGCATCTCGCGGTCGGGCATCGGCCTCTCGTCTCCTGTCGCGGCGTGGCAGGGTAACACGGGCCTCGGTAACACGGGGCGCATCGGATTGCCCGGCCCGGCCGCGCCTGCTAGAGCCTTCGCCCGCACCTCGTCGGCCGGGCTCCGCCGCGCCGCGCCTTCCGTCTCCGGGGACCCCTGCCGATGCTGCGCCGTCTCTACAACTGGACGCTGGATCTCGCCGGGCGGCCCAACGCCATGTGGGCGCTGGCGGCCATCGCCTTCATCGAGAGCTCGGTCTTCCCGCTGCCGCCGGACATCATCCTCATCGCCATGGTGGTGGCGGCGCCGAAGCGTGCCTGGGCCGTCGCCACGGTCGCCACCGTCGCCTCGGTGCTGGGTGGCTTCGCCGGCTACGCCATCGGCGCGCTCGCCTTCGACACGGTGGGCCAGGACATCCTGCGCTTCTACGGCCTGACCGAGAAGTTCGAGTCCTTCCGCGGCATCTACGACGAGTGGGGCTTCTGGTTCGTCATGGTCGCCGGCTTCACGCCCTTCCCCTACAAGGTCATCACCATCGCCTCGGGGCTCTTCGGCCTCGACCTGGTGACCTTCGCCATCGCCTCGGTCATTTCGCGCGGCGCCCGCTTCTTCCTGGTCTCGGCCCTGCTGTGGCGCTTCGGCGCACCGATCAAGGCCTTCATCGACCGGCACCTGGGATGGCTTACCATCCTCTTCATGGTGCTCTTGATCGGCGGCTTCGTGGCGATCAAGTACCTGTTCTGAAGCTAAGGGGCCCCTGCCCAATGTCGGACACCCTTTCCGCGATCCTGCGCCATCCGCGCGTGCAGCACCCGCGCGTCGCCCCGGCCATCGTCACGCTGCTGGCGGTGATCGCCCTGGGCGGTGCCTTCGTCGCGCAGTACGTCTTCCACCTGCTGCCCTGCGTGCTCTGCATCTACGAGCGCTGGGCCTATGGCGCGGCCCTGGCCGGCGGCGTGCTGGGCCTGATCTTCGCCGAGAAACCCGGCGCGCGGCGCGCCGCCCTCTGGCTCGGCGTGCTGGGCTTCCTCGCCGTCACCGCGATCAGCGTCTACCACGTCGGCGTCGAGCAGGGCTGGTGGACCGGGACTACCGAGTGCAGCGGCGAGGGCATCAAGGCCGGCATGAGCCGCGAAGATCTCAAGAACGCCATCCTGGGCGCGCCCAAGGTCGCCTGCACCGACGTCGCCTGGGACTTGTGGGGCATCTCACTGGCGGGTTTCAATGTCATCTTCTCGCCGATCTTCGCCGGCATCACCCTGCTGCTGATGCGCCGGCGCGGCTGAGCGGAAGGGGCGCGCCATGAGCGACGAGGCCAAGACCCCGGAAACGACGAAGGCCGAGCCGCCGAGGCCCAGCCTCGCGCGCTGGCATCCCGGCGATCCCGACCCGGCGGCGCAGGTCGCCCGCATCCTGCGCGTCGACCATGCCGGCGAGTACGGCGCGCGGCGCATCTACGAGGGCCAGCTCGCCGTGCTGGGCCGCGGCCCGCAGGCCGGCACGCTGCGCCAGATGCACCGGCAGGAGGAGAAGCACCTCCGCCACTTCGAGCGCCTGATCCAGGAACGCCGCGTGCGCCCCACCGCCCTCTTCCCGGTCTGGCACGTCGCCGGCTTCGCCCTCGGCGCCGCCACCGCCCTGCTGGGCGAGAAGGCCGCCATGGCCTGCACCCAGGCGGTGGAGGAGGTGATCGAGGAGCACTACACCCGCCAGGCCGAGGCGCTGGGCGACGAGGAGCCGGAGCTGAAGGCCACGATCGAGGAGTTCCGCGCCGACGAGGTGCACCACCGCGACACCGCGATCGAGCAGGGCGCCAGGGAGGCCCCGGCCTATCCCCTGCTGACCGGCGCCATCAAGGCCGGCTCCAAGCTCGCCATCTGGCTGTCGGAGCGGTTCTAGGGGGAGGCACTGCCGGATCGGTCCTCCCTCTCCTCGCACGCGAGGAGAGGGTCGGGGTGAGGAGCTCTCTCCACCGGAGCTCGCCTTTGCCGGCCCCTCACCCAACCCTCTCCCCGTGTCCGGGGAGAGGGCTTTCGAAGCGGCCTAGATCCTCATCTATGGCACCTAAAATCTCCTTGCCTTCGCAGATTGTATAAAATATACATTCCCCATGCCCCGCACCCTGGCCCGCCGCTCGATCCCGGAGGAAATCGCCGCCTCGCTGCGCGATCGCATCCTGGCGGGCGAATTCAAGGCGGGCGAGCAGCTGCGCCAGGACGGCCTGGCCGCCGACTACGGCGTCTCGCGCATCCCGGTGCGCGAGGCGCTGCGCCGGCTGGAGGCCGAGGGGCTGGTCGCCATCGAGCCGCACAAGGGCGCCGTGGTCTCGGGGCTGGAGCCGGCGGAGATCCGCGAGCTCTTCGAGATGCGCGCGCTGCTGGAGGCGGAGCTGATCCGCCTGGCCGTGCCGCGCCTCACCGCCGCCGACGTGGCCGAGGCCGAGGCGGCGCTGAACGCCTACGAGGCCGGCCTCGCCGCCGGCCGGGTGGAGGACTGGGGCGGCCTCAACTGGCGCTTCCACGGCGCGCTCTACCGCGCCGCCGGGCGGCCGCGCTGGATCGAGCAGGTGCAGGCCCTCAACCTGCAGACCGACCGCTTCATCCGCCTGCAGCTCGCCCTCACCGGCGCGCTGGACCGCGCCCGCAGCGAGCACCTGGCGATCCTGACCCTGGCGCGCGCCGGCGAGGCCGACGATGCCGCCGCGCTGGTGCGCCGCCACATCCTCGAGGCCGGCGAGGCGCTGTCCGCCGCGCTGGCGCAGGACAAGACCCAGGCGGCCGCCGAGTAGGCCGCCCAGCAAGAGCAGCCCAGCAAGAGCAATAGGGAGCCACGATGAAGATCACCCGCATCGCCGTGCACCAGGTCGACCTGCCGCTGGTCGAGGGGCGCTATTCCTGGTCCGGCGGCAAGTTCGTCGAGGTCTTCGATTCCACCCTGGTGCGCATCGATACCGACGCCGGCATCACTGGCTGGGGCGAGGTCTGCCCGCTGGGGCCCTTCTACCTGCCGGCCTATGGCAAGGGCGCGCGCACCGGCATCCAGGAGCTGGGCCCGCACCTGCTCGGCCAGGACCCGCGCGACCTGGCGCGGATCAACGAGGTGATGGACAAGGCCCTGCTGGGCCACAACTACGTCAAGTCGCCGCTCGACATGGCCTGCTGGGACCTGCTGGGCAAGGCCGCCGGCCTGCCGGTGGTGACGCTGCTGGGCGGGCGCAGCGGCGAGGCGGTCGACCTCTACCGCGCCATCAGCCAGGAGGCGCCGGAGAAGATGGCGGCGCGCGTCGCGCAGTACCGCGGCGAGGGCTACCACAAGTTCCAGCTGAAGGTGGGCGGCGCCGCCAACGTCGACATCGAGCGCATCCGCGCCTGCCGCGCGGTGCTGGAGCCTTCGGACATCCTGGTCTGCGACGCCAACACCGGCTGGCTGATGCACGACGCGGCGCGCGTGGTGCGCGCGGTCAAGGACCTCGACGTCTACATCGAGCAGCCCTGCAAGTCCTACGAGGAGTCGCTGACCATCCGGCGGCGCACCGACCATCCCTTCGTGCTGGACGAGAACGTCGACTCCATCGAGATGCTGATCAAGGCGCACGCCGAGGGCGCGATGGACGTCATCAACCTGAAGATCTCCAAGGTCGGCGGCCTTTCCAAGGCGAAGCAGATCCGCGACCTCTGCCTGACGCTGGGCTACGCCATGACGCTGGAGGACTCCTGGGGCGGCGACGTCACCACCGCGGCCATCGCCGCGCTGGCGCACTCCACGCCGCCGGAGTTCCGCTTCTCGGCCACCGACTTCAACAGCTACGTGACCGTCTCCACCGCCGCCGGCGCGCCGCGGCGCGAGAACGGCCGCATGAAGGCATCCGACCGGCCGGGCCTCGGCATCGAGCCACGGCCCGAGGTGATCGGCAAACCCCTGTTCGAAATTTCCTGAGAGAGGAGAGAACCATGGCCAAGGTGAACTGGAAGGGCGTGTTCCCCGCCCTGATGACGGAGTTCAAGAAGGACGGCACGCTGGACCTGGCGGCCACCAAGAAGCACGTGCAGGCCCTGCTGAAGGCCGGCGTCGACGGCTTCATCATGCTGGGCACGCTGGGCGAGAACCTGTCGCTGTCCCCGGCGGAGAAGTCGGCCGTGCGCCGCTGCGCCGTCGAGGCGGTGAAGGGCAAGGTGCCGGTGCTCTCCGGCATCGCCGAATACACCTCGGCCTTCGCCATCGAGCGCGCCAAGGAGGCCAAGGCCGACGGCTGCGCCGGTCTGATGGTGCTGCCCTGCATGGTCTACAAGACCGACCCGGAGGAGACGCTGGTCCACTTCGAGACCGTGGCCGACGGCATCGACCTGCCGATCATGGTCTACAACAACCCCGTGACCTACGCGACCGACGTCAAGCCCGAGGGCTTCAAGCGCCTGGCGGCGAAGAAGAACATCGTCGCCATCAAGGAATCCTCCGACGACGTGCGCCGCGTCACCGACCTGAAGAATGTAGTCGGCAACCGCTTCATCATCTTCTGCGGCGTCGACGACATCGCGCTGGAATCGGTGGCGCTGGGCGCCGACGGCTGGGTCGCCGGCCTGATCAACGCCTTCCCCGAGGAGTCGATCGCGCTCTACCGCTACGCCGCCAAGGGCCAGATCAAGGAGGCGCTGGACCTCTATCGCTGGTTCATGCCGCTCCTCCACCTCGACTGCCACACCAAGCTGGTGCAGTACATCAAGCTGGCGAACAGCATGACGGGCCTGGGCGGCGAGCACTGCCGCGCGCCGCGCCTGCCACTGGCCGGCGAGGAGCGGAAGCGCATCCAGGCCATCATCCAGAAGGCCATCGACACCCGCCCGAACCTGAAGGCCCTGGCCCAGGCGGCGGAGTGATCGAGGACTGAGAAGACCGTCGAGCCCCCTCCCCCACAGCGGTGCGGGAGGGGGCCGCGACGACAGGGCGCCGGGATCACCCCTCGGCCGTCACCGGTTCGATGACCCGGTGGACGCGCGTGATCCTGTTGGCGGGGAATCCGCCCTTCTTCGCATGCTCGCGGATCAGCTCCTCGTTCGGCGCCAGGTAGACGCAGAAGAGCTTGTCGTCGGTCACATAGCTGTGAAGCCACTGGATGCTCGGACCCAGGTCGCGCAGCACGCTGCAGGACTTCTGCGAGGCGCCCTGCAATTCGGCCGTGGTCAGCTTGCCGAGGCCGGGCATATCGCGTTCGATGACATACTTGGGCATAGTAGACTCCGTTCATAGGCGGCTTGGTTCCGTCCGGCCGCACCCTGATTCGGAGAGCCCGGCGGACGCGGGGGAGACCCTCGGTCCGACGGCCTGTTACGTCCATGATCGAAGCGCCTGACCATCTGACCGGAACACCGGGAGCCACCGGGGACGCCCCTGGGGACGCCGCCGGACTGTCGCTGCGCGAGTTCGACCTGCTGGCCGACCTGCTGTCGCGCGTGCGCCTGGCCGGCGCGATCTTCCTGCGCGGCGAGTACGCCGCGCCCTGGGGCCTGGAATCGCCGGGTGCGCCGGACCTGATCCAGCTGCTGGCGCCGGATGCGCGGCGCCTCATCCTGTTCCACATCATCCGCGAGGGGCGCCTCTGGGTCACCGCCGGCGACAGCCGCGTCGAGGCGGCGGCCGGCGACCTAGTGGTGCTGCCGCACGCCGAGAGCCACAGCATGGGCAGCCCCGACTGCCTTGCCGCCGTTCCCTTCGGCGACCTGCTGCCGCCGGCGCCCTGGCATGGCGTGCAGACCTGCCGCGTCGCCGGCGGCGGCGAGCAGACCTCGATGATCTGCGGCTACCTGAAGTGCGACGAGCTGCTGTTCAACAGCGTGCTGCGCCGTCTGCCGCCGCTCTTCGCGGTCAGGCCGCGCCCCGGCCCGGCGGCCGACTGGGTGCAGGCCTGCGTGCGCTATGCCCTGGACGAGGGCATGCAGCGCCGCGCCGGCGGCGAAGCCATGATGGCGCGCCTGCCCGAGCTGCTGTTCGTCGAGGCCTTGAGGCTCTATGCCGAGCAGCTCGGCCCGGCGGAGACCGGCTGGCTGGCGGCGCTGCGCGACCCGGTGCTGAGCTGCGCGCTGGCCCGCCTGCACGCCGCGCCGGCGCGCAAGTGGACCGTCGCGCTGCTGGCCGAGGCGACCGCCAGCTCGCGCTCGGTGCTGGACGAGCGCTTCCGCACGCTGCTGGGCCAGGCGCCGATGCACTACCTCGCCGAGTGGCGGATGCAGCTGGCCGCCGACCTGCTGCGCGGCACGCGGCAGAAGCTGGCCGCCATCGCCGAGCAGGTGGGCTATCAGTCGGAGGAGGCCTTCAGCCGCGCTTTCCGCCGGCACCTCGGCCAGTCGCCGGCGCAGTGGCGCGACCTCGCGGCCGCCTAGGTCCCCGCGCCCCTAGGTCGCCGTGCCGGTCTGCGCGCCGGGCGGCAGGTAGTGGCGCAGCAGCGCCTTGCCGTCGGGGCTGTCCCACTCGGCCGGGCCCTCCATCTTGCCGACGATGAAGCCCTGGGGATCGATCAGGAACGAGGTCGGCAGGCCGCGCACGCCCAGCGCGTCGGCCAGATAGCCCTTAGCGTCGGCATAGGGCGTGAGGTTGCGGAGCTGCCGGCTGGCGAAGAAGGGCACCACCGCGCCGAGGCCGGCGCGGTCCTGCGAGACCGGCACGACGGCGACGCCCTCCTTGCCGAGCTGCGCCTGCACGCGGTCGAGCGAAGGCATCTCCACCACGCAGGGCGGGCACCAGGTGGCCCAGACGTTCAGCAGGACGACGCGGCCGAGGAAGGCGGTGAGGTCGGTTTCCGCCCCGTCGGGGCCGAGGAAGGCTGTCCGCGGTGCTGGCAGCGGCGACGAGGCGAGGCTAAAGTACTGGCGGAATTCGCCGTTGAGCGGCGGGGGGCCGCTGTCGGCGGCGCGCGCCAGCAGGGGCCGCGCGGCCAGTACCGCGAGGCCGACCCCGAGGCCGGTCAGAAGCGAACGCCGCGACGGTTCCATCGGCCAGAACTCCACGAGACCCACAACACCAGGGAAACGATGTCCAGTAAAGCTAAGCGCCGCCCGGCGGCCGGCAAGACCGCGGCCAGCAAGTCCTCGCCCGGGCCAAGCTCCTCCTCCCGGCGGGCCAAGGCAAGCCCGGCCGCTGCGGCCAATCCGCCCGCGAACGCCGCGCCGGCCGCCAACGCGCTGTGGGGCGGACGCTTCGCCAGCGGCCCGGCGGCGATCATGGCCGAGATCAACGCCTCCATCGGCTTCGACCAGCGCCTCTATCGCCAGGACATCGCCGGCTCCATGGCGCACTGCGTCATGCTGGTGCGCCAGGGCATCGTCTCGCCCAAGGACGGCGAGGCCATCC
This sequence comes from Pseudomonadota bacterium, assembly GCA_029781795.1. Classification (GTDB taxonomy): domain Bacteria; phylum Pseudomonadota; class Alphaproteobacteria; order Kiloniellales; family JACOMY01; genus JAKOWB01. Next base: position 30,125 of record JAKOWB010000449.1, read on the forward strand.
TGCGCGGCCTCGACCAGGTGATGGCCGAGATCGCGGCGGGCGAGATGGTCTTCCGGCCGGAGCTGGAAGACATCCACATGCATGTCGAGGCGCGCCTGAAGGAAATCATCGGCGAGCCGGCCGGACGCCTGCACACCGCGCGCTCGCGCAACGACCAGGTGGCGCTCGACGTGCACCTCTTCGCGCGCGACGCGGTCGACCAGCTGCAGGTCGCCCTGGCCGACCTGCTGGAGGCGCTGCTCGACAAGGCCGAGGCCGAGGCCGCCACGGTGATGCCGGGCTACACCCACCTGCAGGCGGCGCAGCCGGTGACCTTCGGCCATCACCTCATGGCCTATGTCGAGATGCTGGAGCGCGACCGCGGCCGCCTGGCCGACGCGCGCCGGCGCCTGAACGAGAGCCCGCTGGGCGCCGCCGCGCTGGCCGGCACCTCCTTCCCCATCGACCGCGACATGACGGCCAGGGCGCTGGGCTTCGCGCGGCCGATGCGCAACTCGATGGACGCGGTCGCCAGCCGCGACTTCGTGCTGGAGATCCTGGCCGCCGGCTCGATCCTGTCGATCCACCTCTCGCGCCTGGCCGAGGAGATCATCCTGTGGATGAGCGACGGCTTCCGCTTCATCAAGCTGAGCGACGCCTTCACCACCGGCTCCTCGATCATGCCGCAGAAGAAGAACCCCGACGCGGCGGAACTGGTGAAGGGCAAGGCCGGGCGCGTGATCGGCGACTTCACCGCGCTGGCCATGACCATGAAGGGCCTGCCGCTGACCTATGGCAAGGACATGCAGGAGGACAAGGAGCCGCTGTTCGACGCCGCCGACTCGCTCGAGCTCGGCGTCGCGGCGATGGCCGGCATGATCCGCGACCTGAAGGCCAACCCGGAGCGCATGCGCGCCGTGGCCTCGGCCGACTATTCGGTGGCGACCGATCTGGCCGACTGGCTGGTGCGCAAGGTCGGTCTGCCGTTCCGTCAGGCGCATCACGCCACCGGCGCGCTGGTGGCGATGGCGGCGGCCAAGGACCTGCCGCTCGACCGGCTCACCCTGCAGCAGATGCAGACGATCGAGCCGAAGATCACGCGCGACGTCTTCAAGGTGCTGACCGTCGAGGCCTCGGTCGCGGCGCGCAGGAGCCTGGGCGGCACCGCGCCGGCCAACGTGGCGCGTGCCGTGCAGGAGGCGCGCGAGCGCTTCCTGCGATGATGCGGCGGGCCGTCATGCTGGGACTCGCAAGCCTGCTCGCCGCCTGCGGCCGCAAGAGCGATCCGCTGCCGCCCAGCGGCGCCGACACGCCGCGCCGCACCTACCCGCCGCCGGAGCCGGCGCCGACTCGCACGGGGACGAGACAATGACGGGCTTCGCCTATCGCGACGGCGAGATGCATGCCGAGGGCGTGGCGCTGTCGCGCATCGCGCGCGAGGTCGGCACTCCGGTCTATGTCTATTCCGCCGCGCTGCTGCGGGCCAATTACCGCGCCTTCGCCGACGCGATGAACGGCCTCGACGCGGAGGTGCACTACGCGGTCAAGGCCAACAGCAACCAGGCGGTCATCCGCCTCTTCGCCAGGCTGGGCGCCGGCGCCGACATCGTCTCCGAAGGCGAGATGCGCCGCGCGTTGGCCGCCGGCATCCCGGCCGGCAA
>JAKOWB010000013.1 GCA_029781795.1 Pseudomonadota bacterium
ACTACCTGGGCGGCGGGCGGCCGCTGGCCGTGCTGGAAGCGCAACGCGCGGAGCGGCCGGTCAGCCTGCACGGCGTCGGCCTGTCGCTCGGCAGCGCCGGGCCGCTGGATCGGGACCACCTCTCGCGCCTGGCCGCCCTGGTACGCCGCGTCGAGCCGGCGCTGGTCTCCGAGCATCTTTCCTGGTCCATCGCCGGCGGCAGCTATCTCAACGACCTGCTGCCGCTGCCCTATACCGAGGAGGCGCTGGCCGCCTTCTCGGCTCATGTCGGCGAGATGCAGGACGCCCTCGCCCGCCAGGTGCTGATCGAGAATCCCTCGAGCTACCTCACCTACGCGCACTCGACGATCCCGGAGTGGGAGTTCCTGGCCGCCGTCGTCGCCCGCAGCGGCTGCGGCCTGCTGCTCGACGTCAACAACGTCCACGTCCGCGCCCACAATCACGGCTTCGACGCCGGGCGCTATCTCGTCGCGCTGCCGGCCGCCGCGGTGCAGGAGATCCACCTCGCCGGCCACGCGCGGCGCCGGGTGGGCGCGGTGGAGCTGCTGATCGACGATCACGGCTCGGCCGTGCCGCCGCCGGTCTGGGCACTCTATGACGCCGCGCTGGCGCATTGCGGCCCGGTGCCGACGCTGATCGAGTGGGACACCGACGTCCCCGACCTGCCGGTGCTGCTGGCCGAGGCGGCGAAGGCCGAGGCTCGGCTCGAGCGGCTCGAGGCGAGCACCCATGCCCACGCTGGCTGAGCTGCAGGCCGGCATGGCCGCTGCCATCCTGGGCGACGCGCCGGCCCCGGCCGGCGTTGCCGCCGAACGCCTGACGGTGCATCGCGCAACGACGCTCGGGACCCTGACCGGGGCGCTGGCCGACGCCTTCCCCGTGGTCGCGCTGCTGGTCGGCGAGCGCTTCTTCGCCCAGGCGGCGGCGCGCTTCGTTCCGGCCCATCCGCCGGCGGCGCCGCGCCTGGCCGAGTACGGCGCCAGCTTCCCGGAGTTCCTCGCCGCCTTTCCGCCGGCCCGGGGCCTCG
>JAKOWB010000030.1 GCA_029781795.1 Pseudomonadota bacterium
CAACGCCAGCGGCCCCGTGCCGCCGTTCGCGCCGGCCGTGCTGGCGCCCAAGAGCCTGTACGTCACGCGCGCCACGCTGTTCACCCACATCGCCACGCGCGAGCGCTGCCAGGCCATGGCCGACGATGTGTTCAAGGCCGTCGAGAGCGGCCAGGTCAGGATCCCCATCGACCAGCGCTTTGCGCTGGCCGACGTGCAGGCGGCGCACCGGGCGCTGGAGGCGCGCCAGACCACGGGCTGCAGCATCCTGACCTTGTGAGCGCGGCCATTCACACCATTCGCATGCGAAGGAGATGCACCATGTCGATGCCAAGTTGCCTCCGGGATCGTGCGGGCCGATTCGTCCGCCTGTGCGGCTTTGCGCTGGCGTTGGCCCTGGGCGCGGCGCCATGGGCGCGTGCGGCCGGGATCGCGATCACGCAGCCCGCCAACGAGCAGACGGTTCACAGCAACCTCGGCGAACTGACGGTGAGCGTGCGGGTGACCGACCCCGCGCCGGGCAGCCGGGTGCGCCTGAGCGTCGATGGACGCGCGCAGCCCACCACTGAGGGCCGCGTGATTGCGCTGCGCGGGCTGGACCGCGGCTCGCACGTGCTCAAGGCCGAACTGCTGGCGGCCGACGGGCAGGTGATCGCCGCGTCTCCGCCGGTCACGGTTTATCTGTGGCACGCCTCGCGTCGCAACCCGCATCGCGCTCCGTAAGGGCTGCTGCTCAGGCGTTGGCCCGTCCATTCGGATTAGGCCGTTTTGCGCATTGGTGAGCGCGCGGGCCCCTCCTAGACTGCAGGGCTCGTAGGTTCACGTTGCAGGAAGCGAGGCAGGGCCCATGAACATCACCAGACGGCCGAACCGGCGCCTTTGGGCGGGCCTGGCCTCGATGGGGTTGGCAGCCATGCTGTCGTCGGGTGCCGCATGGGCACAGGCCGCAGCGCAGGCGCCCGACGCGGAAGCCGCGGCCACGCGGCAGTCCGAGGCGCGCCTGGCCGACACCGACACCTTGCTGGCGCTGACGGCCGACGGCGCGGCCCTGTATGCCCAGGACGACGTCAAGCTCGACGCCCTTCAGTACTGCAGCCAGGCCGTGGCCCTGGCCGAGGCCGGCGAGTTTCGCCTGAGCATCCGGGCCGCCAGCAAGGCGCTGCACCTGGCCGACGTCCAGCGCGACGACAACCTGCAGGCGCTGGCGCGGCGCGA
>JAKOWB010000039.1 GCA_029781795.1 Pseudomonadota bacterium
CCCCAGGTCTTGGAGATCTCGGTGTTGAGCGCCGCCTCGCTGGCGGCCAGGGTCTCCTGCGCCTTGGCGATCGTGCCCTTCGACTGCTCGACCCACCAGTCGTGCAGCGCGGCGGCCTGCTGCGGCAGGAGGCCGGCCTTGTGCGCGACCTCGCGGAAGGTGCCGGCGAAGGTGTCGTCGTAGCCCTCGAAACCCTCGGGCTTGGTGAACTGGTAGCCGTCGGCCTTCTCCGGGCGGCCGGCCTTGGCATAGAAGGCGTCCCAGTCCTCCGGCTTGGCGTCCTTGCCGGGCACGGCCAGGCGGTTGGCGCCGATCATGGCTTCCAGGCCGGCGTAGCTGGTCAGGGCCTCGGCCGGGGACTTCCAGCCCTTGCCGGCAAGCAGCTTCTCGTGGTCACTGTACTTCTCGCCCAGCGCGCCCTTCCAGTCGAAGGCGGGGGCCTGCTGGCCCTGCTGCCCCTGAGCGCCCTGCCCCTGTCCGCCCTGCTGGCCCTGAGCGGCGGTGCCACCCTGCCCCTGCTGGCCGTCCTGGCCCTGCTGTTCAGTCGTCATGGTCCTGGGTCTCCTGGTTGCCTGGAACGAACGGCAGCAGCTCGCCAGCCTTGAGGTCGAGCATGCTGCGGATGTGCAGGAGGGCGGCTCGCTTGCCCTCCCGGAACGCGGTCTGGTGCGGGTCGCCCGGCACGAAGCTGGTCACGTCCTCGCCGCAGCAGGCGCCGAGGTCCGCCAGCACCAGGCGGCCGGCGTCACCCGTGAAGGCCCGGCGATAGGCCAGGCGCACGGCATCGGCCCGGCGCCCCCAGAGGCCGGTCAGCCACTCGACGACGGGCAGCATCAGGCAGCCCGGCCCTGCTGGCCCTGGGCAATCTGCTGCGCCTCGGCGCCCTGCTTCATCGCCCCGGCCACCTTCGGCGCCGCCTCAGCCGCGGCCGCGAGAGCCTGCTGCTGGGCACGCTGCTGCCTGATCTGCGCCACCGCCTCCGGCGAGCGCAGCGCCTTGGCCGGCAGGCCGAAGGAGTTGCCGGCGATCTGCGCCACCTCGTCGCCGTCGAAATTGTCCATGATGCTGGGATCGACGCTGGCCATCGGCGCCACGACCTCGAGCATGCGCACGATGGCCATAGCCTCGCCGGCCCGCTGCTGGCGCGCCGCCGGCGAGACGTACTCGACCATCAGGTTGGCGCCGGCCTCCAGCATCACCGGCGGCGGGGGCGGCAGCCCGCCGGCCCGCAGCAGGATGTTGAAGACCCG
>JAKOWB010000067.1 GCA_029781795.1 Pseudomonadota bacterium
TTGTTCTTGCCGGTCAGGCGCAGGCGGTAGAGCTCGCCCTGGTGCTCGATCAGCAGTTCGCGTGCGCCCTGCAGCAGGTGGTCGCTGCTGAGGCGCGGCTGCGCCACGGCCGGCTTGCTCTCCATCTGGTCCTCGCCCCGCTCCGCCAAGTGGTTCCCCTTTGTTGCCGGCACTGCCCGAGGGACCCCGAGGACTGCGCCCGAGAGGCCCGTCGGCGCCGGCGGCAGACTGCATACTGCGATTGACTCGCACTAGCAATAAGAATCATTATCGCGCCCGTCATTCCCGACAACGAACCCGGATCCACCGCAGACCATGCGCCTCGGCAGTCTCTGCTCCGCCCTGCTGCACGGCGGTCTCATCGCCCTGATCGCCGTGAAGCTGGCCGATGCCGGCGGCGCGCCCGGACAGGGCGGCGGAGGGCCCGCGAGCTTCGAGGTGATCACCAGCCTGCCCGGCGCAATACCGGGCGACGCGGCTGAAAGCAATCAGACCGCGCCAGTGGAGTCGGTCGCCGACACCATCAACCGGGCGGACACGCAGCCCCGATCCGAGACACCGCCAGCCGAGGTGACGGGGGAGAGCGAGGCGCCTCCGCCTCAGGACCCGGCGAGCGAGGCTGCCAGGAGTGAGCCTCCCCCTGCACCGCCGCCGGCTCCGGTCGCGGAGGCCGGCGCGGAAGATCTGCCGCCGGTGCCCATCGGCACCGAACCCGACACCCCTGCCCCGGCGGCCATGACAGCACGTCTGCCGGAACCTCTGCCGCCCACGGTGACGCCCCCTATGGAGGAGACGCCGCCTCCGGTGCCGGCCGAGCATTACGGCCCGCGCCCGCACGAGCCTCGGCTTGCCGAAGTGCGGGACGAACCCACCCCCACGCCGCCAGCCGAAGCGGAAGCGGAGGACATAGCCCCGCCGGAGAAGCCTCTGCGCCAGGTCGAGGTACCGGCGCCGCAGCTCAAACAGGTGGCCAAGGATACTGCCGATACGGCGAGCGCGGCTGCCCCGGCGGCGCCGGCGGGAACACAGCAGGCCGCCCTGGCCGGCGACAGCTCGAACCAGGACCTCGGCAGTGCTGGCGCCCCTGGTGCACCCGGCGCCGCCACCCTCGGCATGAGCCCGGGCGAGCTGCAGGACTATGCCGGGCTTCTGGTCGCCTGGCTGGACCGCCACAAGCGCTATCCCGACGCCGCGCGCCGCCGCCGCGAGGAGGGCGTGGTGGTGGTGGAGTTCGCCATCGACGGCCGCGGTCGGGTGATGAGCCACCGTCTGCTCGGCGCCTCCGGCAACCCGCTGCTCGATGCCGAGGCCGAGGCCCTGCTGGCCCGTGCCAGCCCCCTGCCCGCGCCGCCCGACGGCGCCGGCCGCTCCTTCCAGGTACCGATCGTCTTCGCGCTGCGGTGAGTGAGAGGGAACGTAACTCTAGGCCTCGACCGGCGCCGGCGGCTGCGCCAGGCCGGGGCCGTAGAGCTTCTTCGCCCGCGCCTCGAAGGCGGCGACCATCTTCTTCACCACCTCGGTGAAGAGTGTCGAGATGATCCCCTGCAGCAGGCGGGAGCGAAACTCGAAGTCGACGAAGAAATCGATCAGGCAACCCTCGGGATGCGCACGGAAGGCCCAGCGGCTCTCCATCTGCTTGAAGGGGCCGTCGGCGTAGTGCGTGACGATCGTATGCGCCTTGGCGTCGTACTCGACGCGGCTGGTGAAGCGCTCGCGGATCAGCTTGAAGCCGATCACCAGGTCGGCGACCAGCAGCCCGGGCTCGCGCTTGCGGATGCGCGCGGCAAGGCACCAAGGCAGGAACTCCGGATAGCGCTCGACGCCGATCACCAGGTCGAAGAGCTGGTCGGGCGTATAGGGCAGGATCCGTTGTTCTTGGTGGAGCGGCACTCAGGATTCCGGTCGCGGGTGGCGTCTGGACACTAGCAGTACCTGGGGTGCCGGCAAGGCCGGAAAAACGTGGCGTGGAGACGCATCTGCCGCGCAGGCGATGTCAGGCCGCGTCGAGCGGCGCAGCCAGCACCTGGCCCGGCACCTGGATGCCGCCGCGGCGGCGGCCGACGCGGATCTCACCGTAGCGCTCGGCGAAGACCGGCGGCAGTTCCCGCCCCTCGCGCGCCGAGAGCCAGAGGCGCAGCAGGTGGCGCCGCCGCTCCGGCTCCGGCCAGTCCACATAGGCGGTGCGGGCGTGCAGGATCTGGTGGTTGTGCAGGAACTGCATGTCGCCCGGCCGGAAGTCCATGTCGAGGCGGATCTCCGGACTGTTTGCCAGGCGGTCCACCATGTCCATGGCCTCGATCTGCGCCGGCGTCAGGCGCGGCGCGTCGGGGAAGCGCTGCGCCGCCTCGATGAAGTCGCGCGCATAGATCGTGGTGACGCAGCCACCGTAGAGATGCACCACCGCCATCTCGTAGGTGCGCTGCTTGCCGGCCGGAATCTCGCCCTTGCGGTCGAGGGTGAAGGGCTGCCGCAGCACCTGGGCGAGGTCCGGGCGCTCGCGCTCGATGGCGTGGAAGATCGAGACCGAGGAAGCGATGGCCGAACGTCCGCCCTCCTTCGCCGGCTGCAGGCAGAGCAGCCCGACCACGTCGCAGGAATCGGTGTGGAAGAGCTGGCGGTAGCTGGTCTGGTAGATGCGCGTCTCGGGGTTCGTGGGGTCCTTGCCCAGGTCCTTGACGTGACCCAGCAGATGCCCGGCGGCGTTCTGCGGCACCGGGTCGCCCAGGTGCAGGCCAAGCCCGTAGTAGGCCCAGGCCGCGCGCTCGCGTCCCCAGTCGGCGACCGGCAGGCCGCGCAGCAGCACGAAGCCGCGGCCCCAGACGATCTCGCGCGCCAACCCGGCCAGACGCGGCGCCAGGGTCGGCAATGCGAAGCCAGCCTGGGTCAGGGACAGCAGATCGGGGTTCCGCGCCCGGGCGGCGGTGACGGCGGCGTCGATCTCGGCCAGGTCGGCGGCGGACAGCCGTTCGATCCAGTCGCCCCTGGCGGCGAGTTCGGGACCGTACCACTGCCCCGGGTCGGCCATGGGTTCAGCCGGCGGCGGCCAGGCTGGCGAGACGCGCCGCCTTCAGCCGCTCGAAGTCGGCGTCGGCGTGATAAGAGCTGCGGGTCAGCGGCGAGGCCGAGCAGAGCAGGAAGCCCTTGGCCTTGGCGAGCCGCGCATAGCTCTGGAACTCGTCCGGCGTGACGAAGCGGTCGACGTGATGGTGCTTCGGCGTCGGCTGCAGGTACTGGCCGATGGTCAGGAAGTCCACGTCGGCGGAGCGCAGGTCGTCCATCACCTGGGCCACCTCCTCCTTGGTCTCGCCCAGGCCCACCATGATGCCGGACTTGGTGAAGAGCGTCGGGTCCTGCCGCTTCACGTCGGACAGCAGGCGCAGCGAGTGGAAGTAGCGCGCGCCGGGCCGCACCTCGGGATAGAGCCGCGGCACGGTTTCCAGGTTGTGGTTGAAGACGTCGGGCCTGGCCTCGACCACCAGCTCCAGCGCGCCCTCCTTGCGCAGGAAGTCGGGAGTCAGCACCTCGACCGTGGTCTCCGGGCAGAGCGCGCGGAGCTGGCGGATCACCGCGGCGAAGTGCCCGGCGCCGCCGTCGTCCAGGTCGTCGCGGTCGACCGAGGTGATGACGACGTGCGTCAGGCCCAGCTTCTGCACCGCCAGCGCGACATTCAGCGGCTCATGCGGGTTGACCGCGCCGGGCTTGCCGGTGGCGACGTTGCAGAAGGAACAGGCCCGCGTGCAGGTGTCGCCCAGGATCATCATGGTGGCGTGGCGCTGCTTCCAGCACTCGCCGATGTTGGGACAGGCCGCCTCCTCGCAGACCGTGGCCAGCTTGTGGTCGCGCACGATCTGCCGCGTCGCGAGGTATTCCTGCGAGGTGGGCGCCTTGACGCGCAGCCAGTCCGGCTTGCCGCGCCTGACCGGCTGGTCCGGCCGGTGCGCCTTCTCGGGATGGCGGAGCCTGGCCTCGGCGGCCGGCTCGACGGGGGGAACAGTGTCGTTTGCCATGATCACCAGCATATGGGCCCTGCGGCGGGCCCGGTCCAGCGGTCAGCCTAGGTGTGGATCACCCGGCCGTAGGCGTCCAGCACCGCCTCGTGCATCATCTCCGACAGGGTCGGATGCGGGAAGACGGTGTGGAACAGCTCCTCTTCCGTGGTTTCCAGGCCCATGGCGATGACGAAGCCCTGGATCAGCTCGGTCACCTCGGCCCCCACCATGTGGGCGCCCAGGAGCTGCCCGGTCTTCTTGTCGAAGATGGTCTTCACCAGGCCCTGGTCCTCGCCCAGCGCGATGGCCTTGCCGTTGCCGACGAAGGGGAAGCGCCCGACGCGGACTTCCCGGCCCTGCTCCTTGGCCTTCTTCTCGGTCAGGCCGACGGAGGCGATCTGCGGGCTGCAGTAGGTGCAGCCCGGGATCTGCAGCTTGTCCATCGGGTGCGGATGCTTGCCGGCGATGCCCTCCAGGCAGATGACCCCCTCGTGCTCGGCCTTGTGCGCCAGCATGGGCGGGCCGGCGACGTCGCCGATGGCGTAGAGGCCCTTGACGTTGGTGCGGCCCAGGCCGTCGACCTTGACGGTGCCGCGCTCGGTGGCGACGCCCAGCGCCTCCAGGCCCAGGTTCTCGATGTTGCCGACGACGCCGACGGCGGAGATCACGCGGTCGACCGTCATCTCGCTCTTCTGGCCCTTGGCGTCCTCGATCGTCGCCGTGACGCTGTCCGTGCCCTTCTTCAGGCCCAGCACCTTGGCGCCGGTCAGGATCTTCATGCCCTGCTTCTCGAACTGCTTGCGGGCGAAGGCGGCGATCTCCTCGTCCTCCACCGGCAGGATCTGCGGCAGCACCTCGACCACCGTCACCTCGGCGCCGAGCGTGCGGTAGAAGCTGGCGAACTCGATGCCGATGGCGCCGGAGCCGACGACTAGCAGCGACTTCGGCATGGCCTCGGGCACCATGGCCTCGAAGTAGGTCCAGACCAGCTTCTTGTCGGGCTCCAGCCCCGGCAGCACGCGCGGGCGCGCGCCGGTGGCGATGACGATGTGCTTGGCGCCGAACTCGCCGACCGCCTTGCCGTCCTTCGTCACCGCGACCTTGGCGGCCGACAGCAGCTTGGCCTCGCCGTCGATCACCGTGACCTTGTTCTTCTTCATCAGGAAGCCGACACCGCCATTGAGGCGCTTGGAGACGCCGCGCGAGCGCTCGACGATCTTCTTGATGTCGAAGCCGACCTTCTCCGCCGTCAGGCCATAGGCCCCGGGATGGGTCATGTAGTGGTAGATCTCGGCCGAGCGCAGCAGCGCCTTGGTCGGGATGCAGCCCCAGTTGAGGCAGATGCCGCCAAGGTGCGCCCGTTCCACGACGGCCGTCTTGAAGCCGAGCTGCGCCGAGCGGATCGCCGCGACATAGCCGCCCGGTCCGCCGCCGATGATGAGAACGTCGAAGGAAGTGTCGGCCATTACTTCGTCACCTCTGCCCTGCGCAGTCCCCTTGTCCCCGTCATGCTCGGGCTTGCCCCGAGCATCCATCTCGGCACCTGCGCCAGCGGCGAGGTGGACCCTCGGGACGAGCCCGAGGGTGACGGTATCGCTGCCCTACAGCAGCATGGTCAGCGGGTCCTCGATCAGCTTCTTGAAGGCTGCCAGGAACTCGGCGCCGACGGCGCCGTCGACCACGCGGTGGTCGACCGAGAGCGTGGCGCACATGACGGTGGCGATGGCGAGCGCGCCACCCTTCACCACCGGCCGCTGCTCGCCGGCGCCGATCGCCAGGATGCAGCCCTGCGGCGGGTTGATCACCGCCTCGAACTGCTTCACCCCGAACATGCCGAGGTTGGAGATCGAGAAGCTGCCGCCCTGGTACTCCTCGGGCTTCAGCTTGTTGTCGCGGGCGCGCGCCGCCAGGTCCTTCATCTCCGTCGCGATGGCGGCGAGGCCCTTGCCCTCGGCCGCCTTGACGATCGGGGTGATGAGGCCGCCCGGCGTCGCCACCGCGACCGAGATGTCGGCGTGCTCGTAGAACAGGATGCCCGAGGGATCGTAGGAGGCGTTGGCCGCCGGCACCTTCTTCAGCGCCAGCGCCACGGCGCGGATGACGAAGTCGTTGACCGAGATCTTGGTCGCCGACTTCTGCGCCTCCAGCTTGGCGTTGAGCTCGGCGCGCACCTTCAGCAGCGCGTCGATCTCGCAGTCCATCGTCAGATAGAAGTGCGGCACGGTCTGCTTGGACTCGGTCAGGCGCTGGGCGATGACCTTGCGCATGCCGCTGAGCGGTTCCTGCCGGTAGGTCATGCCGAGCAGGTCGGCGAGCTGCTTCGCGCCCGGCCCGGCCGGCGCCTTGGCAGCGGGAGCCGGCGCAGCGGTCGGGGCGGCGGCGGGCGCCGGAGCGGCCTTCGGCGCCTTGCCGCCGGCCAGCGCGGCCTCGATGTCGGCCTTCACGATTCGGCCGTTCGGGCCGCTGCCCTGCAGTGCCTTGAGGTCCAGGCCCGACTGCTCGGCCATGCGGCGCGCCAGCGGCGAGGCGAAGGTGCGCTCGCCGCTGCTGGCAGCCGGCGCGGGAGCTGGAGCGGCGGCGGGAGCCGGCGCGGTGGCCGGCGTTGGTGCCGGTGCAGGGGACTCGGCCTTCGCGGCCGGAGCAGGAGCCGCCGCTGGCGCGGGCGCCTTGGCGCCGCCGCCGACCGCCTTGGCGTCCTCGCCCTCCTCCGCCAGCAGGGCGATGGGCGTGTTGACCGCGACGCCCTCGGTGCCGGCGGCAACCAGGATCTTGGCCAGCGTGCCCTCGTCGACCGCCTCGACCTCCATGGTCGCCTTGTCGGTCTCGATCTCGCAGAGCACGTCGCCCGCCTTCACGGCGTCGCCCTCTTTCTTCAGCCACTTGGCAAGCTTGCCCTCGGTCATGGTCGGCGACAGCGCGGGCATCAGGATGTTGATGGACATGGACCTCTAAGCCCCTCTTGGAATCTCGGGTCGGACCGCGCAGGCGGTCAGCGGTAGAGCACGGCCTTGGCGCCCTGGACGATGTCGGCGGCCTGCGGCAGCGCCAGCTTCTCCAGGTTCGCGGCATAGGGCAGCGGCACGTCGACGCCGTGCACGCGCTTCACCGGCGCGTCCAGCCAGTCGAAGGCGGCCTCCATCATCAGGGCGGCGAGCTCGCTGCCGATGCCGGCGAAGGGCCAGCCCTCCTCGCAGGAGACCAGGCGATTGGTCTTCTTCACCGAGGCGACGATGGTCTCGGTATCCAGCGGGCGCAGGCTGCGCAGGTCGATGACCTCGGCGTCGATGCCTTCCTTCGCCAGCTCCTCGGCCGCGGCCAGCGCCTTGCCGACCATGATCGAGAAGGCGGTGATGGTGACGTCCTTGCCGGGGCGAACGACCTTGGCCTTGCCGATCGGCACGGTCCAGTCGTCGTGCTTCGGCACCGGGAAGGACTGGCCGTAGAGAATCTCGTTCTCCAGGAAGATTACCGGGTTGGGATTGCGGATCGCGCTCTTCAGCAGGCCCTTGGCGTCGGCCGCCGAATAGGGCGCCAGCACGATCAGCCCCGGCACGTGGGCGTACCACGAGGCGTAGCACTGCGAGTGCTGGGCGGCGACGCGCGAGGCGGCGCCGTTCGGCCCGCGGAACACGATCGGGCTGGAGATCTGGCCGCCCGACATGTAATGCGTCTTGGCCGCCGAGTTGATGATGTGGTCCATCGCCTGCATGGCGAAGTTGAAGGTCATGAACTCGACGATGGGCTTCAGGCCGTACATGGCCGCGCCGGTGCCGAGGCCGGCGAAGCCCAGCTCGGTGATCGGCGTGTCGATGATGCGCCTCGGGCCGAACTCGTCGAGCAGGCCCTGGCTGACCTTGTAGGCGCCCTGGTACTGCGCGACCTCCTCGCCCATCAGCAGGACCTTGGGGTCCTTGCGCATCTCCTCGGCCATGGCGTCGCGCAGGGCCTCGCGCACGGTCTGGGTGACGGTCTCGCCGTTCCAGTCCGGCTCGGCCGCCACGGGCGGCGCGGCGTGGGCTGGTGCGGCGGAAGCTGGCGCCGGCGCGGGTGCCGGTGCCGCGGCCTTGGGGGCCGGGGCCGGCGCGGACTCCAGCTCCTCGCCCTCGGCCTGGAGCTGCGCGATCACCGTGTTGACGGCGACGCCTTCGGTGCCAGCCGGCACCAGGATCTTCGCGAGCTTGCCCTCGTCGACCGCCTCGACCTCCATGGTCGCCTTGTCGGTCTCGATCTCGGCGATGACGGTGCCGGCCTTGATCTCGTCGCCTTCCTTGACGAGCCACTTGGCCAGCTTGCCCTCGGTCATGGTGGGCGAGAGGGCGGGCATCAGGATGTCGGTCATGGCTCCTGCCCTCCCCTACTCGGCTGCGACCAGGACGTCGGTCCAGAGCTCGCCGGGATCGGGCTCGGGCGATGTCTGGGCGAAGTCGGCGGCATCGGTGACGATGTCCTTGATCTCGCGGTCGATGTCCTTGAGCTTGGCCTCGTCGATGATACCGGCGGCCAGCATCTGGGTCTTCAGGTTGTCGATCGGGTCGTGCTCGGAGCGGTACTTCTGCACCTCCTCCTTCGAGCGGTACTTGGCCGGGTCGGACATGGAGTGGCCGCGGTAGCGGTAGGTCAGCATCTCCATGATGAAGGGGCCCTTGCCGCCCTTCACCTGCTCGATGACCTTCCGGCCCGCCTCCATCACCTCGACGACGTCCATGCCGTCGACCTGCAGGCCGGGAATGCCGTAGGCCTGGCCGCGGTGATAGAGCTCGGTCGACTTGGCCGAGCTGCGCTCGATCGCGGTGCCCATGCCGTACTTGTTGTTCTCGATGACGACGACCAGCGGCAGCTTCCACAGCGCCGCCATGTTGAAGGTCTCGTAGACCTGGCCCTGGTTCAGCGCGCCGTCGCCCAGATAGGTGAGGCAGCAGGAGGGCTCCTCGAGGTACTTGTGGGCGAAGGCGACGCCGGCGCCGATCGGCACCTGGGCGCCGACGATGCCGTGGCCGCCGAAGAACTTCTGCTCGCGGCTGAACATGTGCATCGAGCCGCCCTTGCCCTTGGAGTAGCCGCCGCGGCGGCCGGTCAGCTCGGCCATGACGCCCTTGGGGTCCATGCCGCAGGCCAGCATGTGGCCGTGGTCGCGGTAGGAGGTGACCACCGAATCCTTGCCGGTCTCGATGCAGGCCTGCAGGCCCACCACCACCGCCTCCTGCCCGATGTAGAGGTGACAGAAGCCGCCGATCAGGCCCATGCCGTACATCTGGCCCGCCTTTTCCTCGAAGCGGCGGATCAGCAGCATATCGCGATAGAGCTTGATGATGAGCTTGGGATCGTTGCCGGCGAAAGCCTTGCCCTTGGCGGCTTTCTTGGCGCCTTCCGTCTTGCTGGCCATGCGTTTCCCCTGATGGCGAAGCCTCTTCCGGCGCCTTGGCGGCCCCGGCTTTGAAGCAGAGAATAGTGCGCGGTGTCGGCGCGGGCAAGATTCCAGAGAAAATGTCTATATTACTGATCTAAAACAATAAATTAGATATTAACTGGAAATTAATTAAATCAACGATGGACCGCACGCCGCCGACGAGCCTGTGGGCTGCGGCCGGGCAGCCGCCAGACCCGGCCGTCAACCAGGCGACATCGCGCACGCACGCACGCCGTGCGCCTTCACTCAGCGGTCGAGGAAGATGACGTAGTCGCCGGGGCGATAGTAGCTGATGATGCCCTGCGCCTGCTCTTCCAGCCGGTCGAGATCGAGCGAGCCGGAGGAAAGCTGCGCGACCTGCGCCTTCGCCTCGGCCACCTGGGTGGCCAGCACCGCGCGGGTGGCGTGGGCCTCGGCCAGTTCTTCCTGCAGGCGCAGGTAGGTGCGGATGCCGCGGTCGCCCTGCACCAGGTGGAAGCAGAAATAGGCCACCAGGCCGAGCGCGAGCAGCTGCGGCAGAACCCAGCGGGCGCGACGGCGGATTTCGGTGACGAGCGAGGCCATGGACAAGACGGAATCACGCCGAGTCGCGTCGGGTCAAGCGCCGAGTCGCATCAATGAATCTGCGGAGTCGCGCTGTCCGGCTTGACTCCGCAGATTCAGGTGCGAGGCAGACCTACTGCCCGTTCAGCCACAGGATCCGCAGGCGATGACCGTCGGGGTCGAGGCCGACGAAGCTGCGCCCGAAGTCGAGGTCGGTCGGCGCCTGCGCGATGGCGATGCCGAGCCGCTGCCATACGCCGTGCCGGCGGTCGACCTCGTCCGGCGTCGGCACCGCCAGCGCCAGTTCGCCGCCGCCCCCGCCGGCCGCCGCGGGCGGCACCACGCCCTGACGCGACCAGAGGCCGAGCTTGATGCCTTCCTGCAGGGCGAAGAGCGCAAAGGTCGGCGAGGCTTCCAACGGTGCGCGGCCGAAGAGCTTCTCGTAGAAGGCGGCGCTGGCCGCCGGGTTCTCGACGTAGAGGATGTGGAAAAGCGACTGGGACATGGGATGGCTCCGCAAGGTTCGTCGATGGCGATGACCCTACGGCAGCCTGCTGACAGTTCCTGTCAGTGGTCTTTGATGCCTTCCTTCAAGCGCCAGTCCTTCAGCAGGGCCTGGCGCCGGCGCGGATAGCGCTTCGCCAGGAGGCTGAGCCTAGTGATCCGGTCGGTGCGGAAGTGGCGGAAGTCCTCCCGCAGTTCGCACCAGGCCGCCACCATGCGGCTGCGCTCGAAGAAGCCCAGGGCGAAGGGCCAGATGACGCGCCGGCTCTCGCCGCCCTGACCGTCGAGGTAGCGGATCGAGAGCTTGCGCTCCTCGCGGATCGCCTGGCGGATCACCGGCAACTCCGCGTCGCCAGCGCTGGCCGGGGCCGCGGGCACCAGCAGCCCGGGCTCCTCGGCGCTGGCCTTGAGGTCGGGCGGCAGCACGGCGGCGATCTTGCCCAGGGCGCGGCGCGCAGCCTGGCCGAGGGGATGGTCGGTGCGGCGGGCAACCCAGCGGGTGCCCAGCACCAGCGCCTCGATCTCCTCCTCGGTCAGCATCAGCGGCGGCAGCAGGAAGCCGGGCCGCAGCAGATAGCCGACGCCCGGCTCGCCGTCGATCGTGGCGCCCTCGGCCTGCAAGGTGGCGATGTCGCGGTAGAGCGTGCGCAGGCTGATGCCCAGCGCCTCGGCCAGCGCCGCGCCGCTGACCGGGTGGCGGTGCTGGCGCAACAACTGGATCAGCGCGAGCAGGCGCGGGGCGCGGGCCATGGCGGCGAGCCTAGCACGACTGGTGCCATTTTCTGGCAGCGGTCATGTCCGCTTGCGGTACTCGAACTCGGTCGTGTTGCTGGCGTCGTTCAGCAGCCGCGTCAGGGCCTGGCGATGCCAGCCGGCACGGTCATAGAGCCGGTGCGCGGCATCGAAGCGGCTGTCGGTCCAGAGATGCAGGTGCTGCCAGCCGCGCCCCGCCATCTCGCTCTCGGCGAAGCGCAGAAGCGACTGCCCGAGGCCCTGCCCCTGAGCGCGGCGGTCGACGTAGAGCTTGCGCAGCTCGCCCCAGCCGGGCCGGTAGGCCGAGGGGCGGATGGCGACGCTGGCCACCAGCTCTCCGCCCTGCTCCACCACCCACCAGGCGCCTTCCGGCGCATAGGCAGCGGCGGGCCGCCGCAGCTCCGGCTCTTCCTCGTCCACCAGCAGGACGCAGCCCGGATAGTCGCGATAAAGGGCATCGACCAGCCGGACCAGCGCCGGGCTGTCGCGCTCCTCCGCGGGGCGCAGGGCGAAGCCCGGCGGCAGCAAGGCTCAGCCCTTCAGGATGGTCCGTCCAGCATAGAGCGCGGCCTCGCCCAGGATCTCCTCGATGCGCAGGAGCTGGTTGTACTTCGCCAGGCGGTCGGAGCGGCTGAGCGAGCCGGTCTTGATCTGCCCGCAGTTGGTGGCGACGGCCAGGTCGGCGATGGTCGCGTCCTCGGTCTCGCCCGAGCGGTGCGACATGACGCAGCGGAAGGAATTGCTGTGCGCGAGCGCGCAGGTTTCCAGCGTCTCGCTGAGGCTGCCGATCTGGTTCACCTTGACCAGGATGGCGTTGGCCGAGGCCTCCTTGATGCCCCGCGCCAGGCGGCTGGCATTGGTGACGAAAAGGTCGTCGCCGACGAGCTGCACCTTGCCGCCCAGGCTGGCGGTCAGGTGCTGCCAGCCGGCCCAGTCGTCCTCGGCCAGGCCGTCCTCGATCGAGACGATGGGATAGCGGGCGCAGAGCTCGCCCAGGTACTTGGCCATGCCGGCGGCGTCGAGCTTGCGCCCCTCGCCCTCCAGGTCATAGACGCCGTCCTTGAAGAACTCGGTCGCGGCGCAGTCGAGCGCCAGGTAGACGTCCTCGCCCGGCTTGTAGCCGGCGGCCTCGATCGCCTTGGTGATGAAGCCCAGCGCCTCGTCGGGGCTCTTCAGGTTGGGCGCGAAGCCGCCCTCGTCGCCGACGTTGGTGGCGTGGCCGGCGTCCTTCAGCTGCTTCTTCAGCGCGTGAAAGACCTCGGCGCCCCAGCGCAGCCCCTCGGCGAAGGTCGGCGCGCCGGCCGGGACGATCATGAATTCCTGGAAGTCGATCGGGTTGTCGGCGTGCGCGCCGCCATTGACGATGTTCATCAGCGGCACCGGCAGGGTGCGCGCATAGGTGCCGCCGACGTAGCGGAAGAGCGGCAGGCCCGCCTCGGCCGCGGCCGCCTTGGCCACCGCCAGCGAGACGCCGAGGATGGCGTTGGCGCCGAGCTGCGCCTTGTTCGGCGTGTTGTCGAGCTGGACCATGGCGGCGTCGATCGCCACCTGGTCCTCCGCGTCGCGGCCGGACAGCAGCTCGAAAATGTCGTGGTTGACGGCGTCGACGGCCTTCCGCACGCCCTTGCCGCCATAGCGCTTCTTGTCGCCGTCGCGCAGCTCGACCGCCTCGTGCGCGCCGGTGGAGGCGCCCGAGGGCACGGCGGCACGGCCGAAGGCGCCGCTCTCCAGCGTCACGTCGACCTCGACCGTGGGATTGCCGCGCGAGTCCAGGATCTCGCGGGCACGGATTTCCAGGATGGCGCTCATTGGGTCCCCTCGCTGACGACAGCGCGCTGAGGCCTAGCGAAGTTCCCGCCCCGAGGCAACACTGACCCAGTATCCCGGGCCGGAGGCAGCCATGCTCGACCATGTTTCCATTGCCGCTTCCGACATGCAGGCGGCCGAGGCCTTCTATGACGCCGTCATGGCAGCGCTGGGCGTCGAGAAGGTCGGCCGGGATGCGGTCTGGATCGGCTATGGCCGGCGTTGCGACGCCAGCCAGCCTCACCTCACCTACCTGGCAATCCAAAAGGGCGGGCCGCCTGCCGGCGACCACGCGCGGCACTGGTGCTTCAAGGCGCCGAGCCGCGCGGCGGTGGACGCCTTTCATCGTGCCGGGCTGGCCAGCGGCGGCCGGGACGATGGCCCGCCGGGCCTCAGGCCGGCCTATCACCCGCACTACTATGCCGCCTTCCTGACCGATCCCGAGGGCAACCGCGTCGAGGCCGTCTGCCACGCGGCGCCGTGACCTAGTCCTCGCCGAGGTAGCGGCGGCGGCGATCCTCGTCAAAGGGCACGTCGGGTCCCAGGCGAAGCGAGTCCAACTGCCGCGTCGGATCCTCCGCCCAGAGCGGAAAGACGCGCTGACGCCGCTGCGCGGCCTCGGGACCCGGCGTCAGGAAGAACTCGGCCTGGAGCTGCTCGATCGGCTGCAGCCGGTCGCGCTGGGCCTGGATCTCCGCCGCCGCCGCGGCCGTGGCCGCGTCCCAGTCACTGCTGCGCATCAGCGCCTCGCTCAGCAGGCGCACGTCGCGCAGGCTGCGCGACAGGCCATTGCCCCAGGCCGGATCGCTGGTGCCGGCGGCATCGCCGATCAGCACGACGCCGGGCGCCCGCAGGCGGTCGACCCGGCGCCAGGCACCGTCGAAGCTGGCCAGCGGCGTGCCGGGCGAAGCGCCGGCGAGCCATTCCGCCGGGACGCCGGTTTGCGCCAGCAGCGACAGCGCGCGTGGTCGTGCCGCCTCGCCCGACAGCTGTTCCGGCAGCAGGGACTGATGGTGGATGAGATAGCTGCGGCAGCGTTCGGCGCCGGTGCGGGCGACGATGGCCGACCAGCCCTCGCGCGGATCAAGGAAGAAATTCACCGCTTCGCCCGTGTCGAAGCCGCCGGTCAACTCGAAGCCGACGGTCAGCACGCTGCGCGGGGCTCGCAGGGTGACCGCGCCGAGGGCCTGGGCCACCGGCCCTGCGCGCCCCTCTGCCCCGACCAGCAGGCGGGCCGAGGCGCTGCGCGCCACGCCGTCGGCGGCGGCAAAGGTTGCCTGTGCCGGCGTCCCGCAGCGAACCTGCTGCAGCGCGACGCCGCGCAGGACTTCGGCCCCGCTCTCGGCGGCATGGCCGATCAAGGCCTCCTGCAAGGCCGGGTGCGAGAAGGTGAGGAAACCAGGGCCGCCGGCCGCGGCGCCGTGCTCGTCCGGCGGCGCCGGCTGTCCGCCGATCCAGGTGCGCCAGCGCGGCGTCGGGAGCGCACCGGCCTGCGCGAACACCGGCAGCAGGCCGAGGCGCGCGGCCTCGGCGACGCCCCAGGGCATCATGGCCTCGCCGCGCACGCGGTCGCGGAAGCGTTTCTCGCGTTCCAGCAGCAGGACCCGGTGGCCAGCCCGGGCCATGACGGCCGCGAGGCTGGAACCGGCCAGACCGCCGCCGACCACGACCAGGTCGAAGTCGGCGGCGCCATTCATCGCTGGATCGGGCGCTGCGGCGGGTTGTCGGCGGCGTGGAAGAAGGTGGTCATGGCAAAGCGCCGACCGCGTGTCACCGGCAGCGCCTCGTGCAGCAGCAGGCAGGAGAAGACGCAGGCGCCGCCGGCCGGCGGCCGGTAGAGCTGGTTGCTGTATTCGGGGAACCGCAGCCAGCCGCCGTCGTAGTCGTCGTTGAGGTTCAGCGACATGGCGAAGCGGCGCGGATGCTCCGGCAGGTAGCGGTCGCGGTGGCGGCCGAAGAAATCCTTCCGCTCCACCTGGTAGCCCAGGACGATGAAGGACTCGAAGCGATAGGGCTGGGTGTAGTTGAAGACCTTGGCCAGCTCCGGTCCGATGCGGCGCGTGACGTAGCGCAGCACCTGCTGCGCGATCGCCGGGTCGCTGACGACGTGCTCGCGGTTCTTCTTGCGGTCGGCCGAGTAGAAGTTCTCGTTGCTGCCGGCGGACACGCGGCCTTCCTGGTTCTGCGTCTCCCAGAGCTGGATGAGCTGGCTGCAGAGTTCGGGCGGAATGACCCGCGGCAGCACCAGCACCGGCGCGCCGATGCCAGCCGGGGTCGCCTCGCCGACAGCCACTTGCCAGGCCGATACCGCGGCCAGGGCGGCCTCGAGCTGCGCCAGGGGGTCCGCGACCGCGGGCGCGGCAAGCACGCGCTGGTTCGGATCCAGCGCCAGCAGGCGGACCGGCTGACCGGCCAGCAGCATCCGGGTCAGCCTCAGGTCCGGCTCGCGTACCGCCAGCGACGTCACGCCCTCGGGCGGCACCAGGTCGGCCAGTGCGGCCTGGCTGTCGCCGCTGAGGGCGAAGAGCTCGACACCGGCCGCGGCGAGGCGCGGCGCCTGCGCGGCGAGCAGCGACCAGAGCGTGGCGCCAGGACCGTCCGACAGGCGCTCGGCCAGCAGCAGCAGCGCCGGCCGGCCGGTCACCTCGGCCGAGAAGTCGCGGATCGTGCCGCTGGCGTCCGGCAGCTTGAAGACGGGCACGCGGTCGCCGACGCCGAAAGGCGGCGGCGGCAGTTGCTGGGCCGGGGCGCGGGGCGCGCCGGCCGCGGTCAGGGCGTCGGTCATGCAGCGCTAGGCTTAGACCGCCGTGGGCTCGCCCGGCAAGCCGCGCCGCTCGGCCAGGGCGCGCTCCTCGACCCGAATGCGCCACAGCAGCAGCAGGGCCTGCAAGGGACCGAAGATGGCGGTCAGCCACCAGGCGCCCACCACCAGCGGCAGCACGATCACTTCCGCCAGCACCACCACGTAGTTGGGATGCCTCAGTAAGCGATAGGGGCCACGCCGCACCAGCGGCACGCCCGGCAGGTGATAGACCCGCGTGGTCCAATAGCGGCCGAGTGTCGCAATCACCCAGATGCGGCCCATCTGCAGCAGCAGGAAGACCCCGAGCCAGGGGGTCGAGAGCGGTGCCGTCGGCGGCACGGCGAGCGCGATGGACAGCAGCCAGGCGACCTGCAGCCCGACGATCAGGGGATAGTGCGCAGCGCCGATCTCCACCGCGCCAGCGGCGCGCAGGCGCCGGCCGTTGGCGGCGGCGATGGCGAGTTCGGCCAGGCGCTGCGCGCCCACCAGCAGCGCCAGGATCAGCGGCCAGCCCCAACCCATGTCAGACACTGCCCTCGGCCGCGCGCAGCAGCACCTGGGCGCAGGTGAAGCCGGGGCCGAGCGCCAGGGCGAGGCAGCGGCGGAAGCCGCGATCCAGCAGGCGGCGCAATACGAAGAGCACGGTGGCGGAGGACATGTTGCCGAAATCCTGCAGCACGCTCCGCGCCGGCGCCAGCGCGCTCTCCGCCAGGCCGAGGCCACGGCTGTAGGCCTCCAGCACCTTGGTGCCGCCGGGGTGCAAGGCAAAGGCGTCGACGTCGGCGAGGCGCAGGTTCTGCGCCGCCAGAAAGCTTCGCGCCCGGCCCGGGATCTCGCGTTCCACGAGCTGCGGGATGCTGCGCGAGAAGAGCACGCCGAAGCCGTCCTCCTCCATGCGCCAGCCCATCACCGGCAGCGACTGGGGAAAGGTCCACTCGCCGCTGGCCGCCACCTCGGCGCCCTGCTCCTCCGGCTCGGCCCGCAGGATGGCGGCGGCCGCGCCATCGCCGAAGAGCGCGGCGGCGATCACATTCGACTTGGTGGCGTCGCCCTGCCGGAACGTCAGGCTGCAGAGCTCGACCACCAGCAGCAGCACGCGGCTGCCGGGCCGGGCACGGGCCAGGTCGGCGGCGCGGGCAAGGCCGAGGGCGCCGCCGGCGCAGCCCAAGCCGAAGACCGGCAGGCGGATCACGTCCCGCCGGAAGGGCATGGCCTCCAGCAGCAGGGCGTCGAGGCTCGGCGTTGCCACCCCGGTCGAGGAGACGACGACCAGCGCGTCGATCTCGTCCGGTGCCAGATCGGCCTCCTCCAGCGCCTGTTCCGCCGCCTTCTGCAGCAGGGCGACGGCATGGCGGCGATAGAGCCGGCTCCGCTCCGGCCAGCCGTGCGGCTCGGCCAGCCATTCCATCGGCACGGCGATGTAGCGCTGGCGGATGCCGGCATTGGCATAGGCCGGCAGCAGGGCCTCCAGGCTCGCGGCCGGGCGGCGGGGAAAGAGCCGCGGGGCGAAGGCGGTCATCGCATCCTGCGGCAGTTTGTGCTCGGGCACGGCCGTGGCCAGCGCCAGAATCGTCGGGTCGGTCTGCATGGGCGCCATTGGGACCCTCCGTCAGGAGGGATGTAAGGCGCGCAGACTGCCGCAGTCTCTCAAGTGTGCGTGACTGGCCCGTGTGCGGGCAGCAGGGC
Organism: Pseudomonadota bacterium; assembly: GCA_029781795.1. Classification (GTDB taxonomy): domain Bacteria; phylum Pseudomonadota; class Alphaproteobacteria; order Kiloniellales; family JACOMY01; genus JAKOWB01. The sequence continues at coordinate 17,492 of JAKOWB010000067.1, forward strand.
CGTCAGCCGATGGAAATGGGCCGCGCCTTGGCCAGGCGGTCGAACTCCAGCATGGTCTCAAGAAGCGCCGGCAATTCCTTGAGATGGACCATGTTTGGCCCATCGGACGGCGCCTTGTCCGGGTCCTGGTGCGTCTCCATGAAGACGGCGGCGACGCCGATCGCCAGGGCGGCGCGCGCCAGCACCGGCACGAACTCGCGCTGGCCGCCGCTGGAGGTGCCCTGCCCGCCCGGCTGCTGCACCGAATGGGTCGCGTCGAACACCACGGGATAGCCGTTGGCCGCCATGATCGGCAGCGCGCGCATGTCGCTGACCAGGGTGTTGTAGCCGAAGGAGGCGCCGCGCTCGCACTGCAGGACCTTGTGGTTGCCGGTCGAGGCCACCTTGGCCACCACGTTCTTCATGTCCCAGGGTGCGAGGAACTGTCCCTTCTTCACGTTCACGGCCTTGCCGGTCTCGCCGGCGGCCAGCAGCAGGTCGGTCTGGCGACAGAGGTAGGCCGGGATCTGCAGCACGTCGACCACCTCGCCGACCGGCTTGCACTGCCCGGGCTCATGCACGTCGGTCAGCACCGGCAGGCCGCGCGCCTCGCGCACCTCGGCCAGGATCGGCAGGCCCAGTTCCATGCCGAGGCCGCGCGGCGCGTTGGCGCTGGTGCGGTTGGCCTTGTCGTAGCTGGTCTTGTAGATCAGCCCGATCCCCAGCTTGCCGGTGATCTCCTTCAGCGCCTGGCTCATCTCCAGCGCATGCTGCCGGCTCTCCAGCGCGCAGGGACCGGCGATCAGCGTGAAGGGCCGGTCGTTGGCGATGGTCAGGTCACCGACCTGGACGGGAATGGGGGCGGTCATGGAGTGCTTGTCCTTGGCTGCGAAGTAACCCTCTCCCCTGGGAGAGGGTGCGAGCGTAGCGAGCGGGTGAGGGATTTTGGTGCGGCTTGCGGCCACCCTGCCTCCCCAACCAACTCCCCTCACCCGGGCGCTGCGCGCCCACCCTCTCCCAAGGGAGAGGGTCAGTAGCTTTACACCAACCTTGCCTTGTCCACCGCCGCCTTGATGAAGGCGGTGAAGAGCGGATGCGGCTCGAAGGGCTTGGACTTCAGCTCGGGGTGGAACTGCACGCCGACGAACCAGGGGTGCTCGGGGATCTCGACGATCTCCGGCAGCTCGCCGTCGGGCGAGAGCCCCGAGAAATGCAGTCCCTTCCCCTCCAGCATGGCGCGGTAGTTGATGTTGACCTCGTAACGATGCCGGTGGCGCTCGTAGATCAGGTCGGCGCCGTTGTAGGCCTCCTGCACCCGGCTGCCCTTGGCCAGGACGCAGGGATAGGCGCCGAGGCGCATGGTGCCGCCGAGGTCGCCGGCGGCGTTGCGCCGCTCCACCTGGTTGCCCTTGGTCCACTCGGTCATCAGGCCGACGACCGGGTCCTCGCAGGGGCCGAACTCGGTCGAATCGGCGCCGGTGAGGCCGCCCAGGCTGCGCGCCGCCTCGATCACCGCCATCTGCATGCCGAAGCAGATGCCGAAATAGGGCACCTGGCGGGTGCGGGCGAAGCCGGCGGCCTTGATCTTGCCCTCGCTGCCGCGCTCGCCGAAGCCGCCGGGGACCAGGATGCCGTTGACCTCCTCGAGGTGGTGGAGCGCCTCTTCCTCCTTCTCGAAGATCTCGCTGTCCAGCCAGTTGATGCGGACCTTGACGTTGTTGGCGATGCCGCCGTGGGTCAGCGCCTCGGCCAGCGACTTGTAGGCATCCAGCAGGCTGGTGTACTTGCCGACCACGCCGATGGTGACGGCGCCGTCCGGCTGGCGCACCCGGCGCACGATCTCGTCCCAGCGGGTCAGGTCCGGCACCCCGCCGGTCAGCTTGAAGTGGCGCAGGACTTCGTCGTCCAGGCCCTCGGCGTGATAGGCCTGCGGCACGGCATAGATGGAATCGACGTCCATCGCCGGGATCACCGCCTCGGGGCGCACGTTGCAGAACTGCGCGATCTTCCGCCGGTCCGAGGCCTCGATCGGATGCTCGGCACGGCAGACCAGCATGTCCGGCTTGATGCCCATGCCCTGCAGTTCCTTGACGGAGTGCTGCGTCGGCTTGGTCTTGAGTTCGCCCGCCGCCTTGATGAAAGGCACCAGGGTCACGTGCATGAAGAGCGTTCGCTCGGGCCCCAGCTCGTTGCCCATCTGGCGGATGGCTTCCAGGAAGGGCAGGCCCTCGATGTCGCCCACGGTCCCGCCGACCTCGCAGACCACGAAGTCCTCGTCGGTCACGTCGGCGGTGATGAATTCCTTGATGGCGTCGGTGACGTGCGGGATCACCTGTACCGTGGCGCCCAGGTAGTCGCCGCGCCGTTCGCGCGCCAGCACCTTGGTGTAGATCTGTCCGGTGGTGACGTTGTCGCTCTTGCGCGTGGCGACGCCGGTGAAGCGCTCGTAGTGCCCCAGGTCCAGGTCGGTCTCGGCCCCGTCGTCGGTGACATAGACCTCGCCGTGCTGATAGGGGCTCATCGTCCCGGGGTCGACATTCAGGTAGGGGTCGAGCTTGCGCAGCCGCACCTTGAAGCCACGGTTCTGCAGCAGCGCGCCCAGCGCCGCCGAACAGAGACCCTTGCCGAGGGAAGAGACCACGCCGCCGGTGATGAAGATGAACCGCGTCATGGGCCCTCACTATGGTTCCTGGCCGGGGCCGGGACAAGCACCGCGGTCCTGGCGCAGGGCTGCCCTGCGCCAAAGCCGCCAGGAGACTGGTCCGGCGTGTCGTGCTGAAGGGTTGAAACCAGCCCGGTGAAGCACCGGGCAGTCGCGACTCGGGGGGAGGCCTACTCGACCTTGGGGGCCGGCGCCGGAGCGGGTGCCGGGGTCGCGTCGCCCGCCGGCTGGTCGCCGCCGCCGGTCGAGGGGGTCGCCCCATCGGTCGTGGTCGCGCCCGGCGTGCCGCTGTCGCGCAGCTGGTCGACCAGCGAGCCGCCACCGCCGGCGCTGTGCTGGTTCATCAGGATGGTCAGCACGATCGAGGTGACCATGAAGATCGCCGCCAGGATCGCCGTGATGCGGGTCAGGAAGTTCGCCGCGCTGCGCCCGGTCATGAAGCCCGACATGCCGCCGCCGCCACCGCCGCCGCCGATGCCCAGGCCGCCGCCCTCGTTCCGCTGCACCAGCACCACGCCGATCAGCGCCAGCGCGACGAGGATGTGGATGACCAGGAGGACGTTGCTCATCAGACTGCGATCCGTGTTCCAAATGGCTCGGCGCCCAGGCAGCGGGCCGCCCGGGGACGCGGGTCTATAGACCCTTCCCCGGGAAAAGGCCAGCCTGGACCGCCGGGATATGGGGAGCGGCCGGCGGCCCCGCCACCACAGGCTAGCGGCAGGCCTCCACGATGGCCCAGAAGTCGGCCGCCTTGAGGCTGGCGCCGCCCACCAGGGCGCCGTCGACGTTGGGCTGGGCCATGAGTTCGGCGGCGTTGTCCGGCTTGACCGAGCCGCCATAGAGCAGTGGCACCGGTGGCACCTGCGGACCGAGGCCGGCGACCTGGGCGCGGATCTCGCCGTGCATGGCACGCACGTCGTCCGGCGTCGCCGTCTTGCCGGTGCCGATGGCCCATACCGGTTCATAGGCGATGACCACGACCTGCTGGCGGGCGGAGTCGGGCAGGCTGCCCGCCACCTGCCGCCGGACCACGGCCACGGCATCGCCGGACTGGCGCTGCTCCAGCGTCTCGCCGACGCAGATGATGGGGATCAGCCCGGCGGCCAGCGCCCGCTCGGCCTTGGCGCGCACCAGCGCGTCGCTCTCGCCGTGGCGGGCCCGCCGTTCGGAATGGCCGACGATCACATAGTCGCAGCCGGCGTCGCGCAGCATCGTGGCCGAGATCTCGCCGGTGAACGCGCCGGGCCCGGCCTCGGCCGAGCAGTCCTGCCCGCCGACGTTCAGGCGCTTGCCGGCGGCCGCTGCCGCGACCTGCGGCAGCAGGTAGGCCGGCGGGCAGAGCACCACGGCTGAGGCCGCGCGCTTCGCCGCCTGGCGCGCCGCGAGGTCCGCGACCAGGGCCTGGGCCATGGCCTTGTCGCCGTTCATCTTCCAGTTGCCGGCCACCAGCTTCATCGCATCCCTCCGCCCTGGGCTTATCGCCCGCGGGCCTTACCACGCCCCGGCCCGCCGTTCCAAGCACCCGGGATAGCGGTTGCTGGCCCCTGCCCCCGCCCCTAAGATGCCGCGCCCTTGCCGCCCCCGAGGTGGCGAGGCCCTCGCGGTTGACGGTGAAAGAACGACAGTCCTATGGCCGAGCATCAAAAGTCCAAGCTGGTCCGCGTCACGACCTTCCTGCTCTTCGGGTTCCTGGTGCTGTCCTTCGGCCTCTGGGGCATCGGCGACATCTTCCGCGGCGGCGGCCACACCCAGGTGGTGGCGACCGTGGGCGACCAGGAGATCACCCGCCAGAGCTATGACCGCGCGCTGGAGCAGGAGATCCGCGCCACGCAGGAAAGCGTCGGCACCCGTCTCAGCCGCGAGCAGCTTATGGCGCTCAACGTGCCGCAGCGCGCCCTGGCGCCGCTGATCCAGCAGGCCCTGCTGACCCAGCTCGCCGCCGATCGCGGCCTGGTGGTCAGCGAGGCGCAGCTCTTGAAGGCCATCGCCCGCGAGCCTTCGTTCCAGGTGAACGGCACCTTCAGCAAGGAGGCCTATCAGCAGGCCCTGCGCAACGCCAACATGAGCGAGGGGCAGTTCCTGGCCCTGCTGTCGCTCGACGTGGCGCGCGAATCCATGTTCGACCCGCTGACCGAGGCCGTGGCCATCCCCGACCCGACGGCGCGGCTGCTCTTCGGCTACCTGGCGGAGACGCGCACGGCGCAGTTCGTCGTCGTCGACGCCGCCGGCATCACCGACCTGCCGGCCGCCAGCGAGGAGGAGCTGAAGCAGACCTACCAGGACTACGCCGCGCAGTTCCAGGCGCCGGAATACCGCGCCGTCACGCTGCTGCACCTCAGCGCCAAGGATTTCTACGGCGAAGTCACGGTCAGCGAGGACGAGGCGCGCCAGCGCTACGAGGCGACGAAGGACAGCTTCGACCAGCCGGAGAAGCGCGGCCTGCGTCAGATCGTCTACGACGACCAGGCCTCGGCCGAAGCCGCGCTGGCCGAGCTCGCCACCGGCAAGACGCTGGACGAGGTCGCCGCCGAGAAGGGCACCAGCGTCGCCGAGATCGCGCCGCAGACCCAGAAGCAGCTCGGCGCCGTGCTGCCGGGGCTGGCAGACGCCGCCTTCGGCCTGCCGGCCGACGAGCGCTACGGCGTTGCCGAGACGCTGCTGGGCTGGCACCTCTTCGAGGTGGCGAGCATCGAGCCGCCGAAGACCAGCTCCTTCGAAGAGGTGAAGGACAAGGTCACGCAGCAGCTGCGCGACGAGCGGGCGAACGAGACGCTCTCCTCCATCGCCGCGCAGATGACCGAGGAGTTCAACACCGGCGCCACGCTCGACGAGGTGTCGCAGAAGCTATCCTTTCCGCTGACGAAGATCGAAGCCATCGACCGCGAGGGCAAGGACCGCTCCGGCAACTACATCGACGGCCTGCCGAGCCCGCCGCAGCTCCTGCCGCTGCTGTTCGAAGGCAACGATACCGGCGTCGACTCGCTGCTGAACCAGGCCCAGGACGGCAGCTACTTCGCCTACCGCGTCGATTCCATCACGCCGCCGGCGCCCCGTCCCTACGAGGAGGTGGCCGACCAGGTGAAGACGCTGTGGGAGCGCCTGGCCCGCGATCGCCTGGCCAAGGAAAAGGCCGAGGCCCTGGCCAAGGAGATCGGCGACAAGAGCAAGACGCTGGACCAGATCGCCACCGAGAACGGCTGGACGGTCGAGACCAGCAAGCCCATGACGCGCTTCGCCGCGAAGCCCGACGAGACCCCCTCGCCCAGCCTGCCGGCCAAGCTCTTCGCCGCCCAGGTGGGCGACGCCGTCACCGCCTCGGCCGACGAGGGCACTGTGCTGGCGGTCTTGACCGAGGTGACCCAGGTGAAGGCCGACGACGACGCCGAGCGGTTCGGCAACCTGCAGGCCAGCTACAGACGGGCGCTCTCGGCCGAGATGGGCCAGCAGATGACCCTGGCGCTGCAGCAGGAGTATCCGGTCGAGATCAACCAGAAGGCCCTCGACGAGAGCCTTGCGGGCTACTGAGCCCCGGAGCCGGACACCATGCAGGTCGAGCCTGAGTTTCCCGCCTTCGAGGCCACCTATCGCGCCGGGCGCGGCCAGGTGGTCTGGACCCGCCTTATCGCCGACCTGGAGACCCCGGTCTCGGCCTTCCTGAAGCTGGCCGACGGCCGGCCCTTCAGCGGCCTGTTCGAGTCGGTGGAAGGCGGCGCCACCATCGGCCGCTACTCCTTCATCTTCCTGAAGCCCGACCTGATCTGGCGCTGCAAGGGCGAGCGGGCGGAGATCAACCGCAATGCCCGGCACGACACCGAGCGCTTCGAGCTGCTGCCCGGCAAGCCGCTCGACACGCTGCGCGCGCTGATCGAGGAGTGCCGCTTCGAGATGCCGGCCCACCTGCCGCCCATGGCCTCGGCCCTGATTGGCTACATGGGCTACGACACGGTGCGGCTGATGGAGAAGCTGCCCGACGAGAACCCGGACCTGCTGAAGGTGCCGGACGGCCTCTTCCTGCGCCCCACGGTGGTCGCCGTGTTCGACCGCGTCGAGGACGTGGTGACGGTCTTCACGCCGGTCTGGCCGACCGAGGGCGTCAACGCCCGCGCCGCCTACAACCAGGCACTCGAGCGCCTGTCGGACGTAGTCAGCGACTTCGAGCGCTCGCTGCCGCAACGCCGCGACCCCGGCGACATCCTGGCCGAGCTGCCGGCGCCGAGCGCGAACATGAGCGGCGAGGACTACAAGGCCATGGTGAAGCGGGCCAAGGAGTACATCCTGGCCGGCGACATCTTCCAGGTCGTGCTGTCCGAGCGCTTCCAGGTGCCCTTCAAGCTGCCGCCCTTCGCGCTCTACCGCGCGCTGCGCCGGCTGAACCCCTCGCCCTTCCTGGTCTTCGCCGATTTCGGCGGCTATGCCGTCGTCGCCTCGAGCCCGGAGATCCTGGTACGCCTGCGCGGCGACAAGGTGACGATCCGGCCGCTGGCCGGCACGCGCAAGCGCGGCAAGGACGCGGCCGAGGATCGCGCCCTGATGGACGACCTGCTGGCCGATCCCAAGGAGCGCGCCGAGCACCTGATGCTGTTGGACCTCGGCCGCAACGACGTCGGCCGCGTCGCCCAGATCGGCAGCGTCAAGGTCACTGAGCAGTACGCCATCGAGCTCTACAGCCACGTCATGCACATCGTCTCCAACGTCGACGGCCGCATCGACAAGAGGCACGACGCGCTCTCGGCGCTGGTCGCCGGCTTCCCGGCCGGCACGGTCTCGGGCGCGCCCAAGGTGCGCGCCATGGAGATCATCGAGGAACTGGAACCCGACCGCCGCGGCATCTACGGCGGCTGCATCGGCTACTTCGGCGCCGGCGGCGACATGGATACCTGTATCGCGCTGCGCACCGCGGTGGTGAAAGACGGCACCATGTACGTCCAGGCCGGTGCCGGCGTGGTCGCGGACTCGGTGCCCGAGAGCGAGCACCAGGAGTGCCAGAACAAGGCGCGCGCCCTGATCCGCGCCGCCGAGGAAGCCGTCAGGTTCGCCGCCCGCCGAGGGAACTAGGAGAGCCCACCATGCTCTTCATGGTGATCGAGAGCTTCCGCGACCAGGACATGGTGCCGGTCTACCGGCGCGTCCGGCAGGCCGGCCGCTCGCTGCCCGAGGGCCTCCGCTACATCGACTCCTGGGTGGAGCCGAACTTCGCCCGCTGCTTCCAGCTCATGGAGACCGACGACCTGACGCTGCTGCAGCGCTGGATCCTGCAGTGGCGCGGCCTCGGCGTCAGCTTCGAGATCGTGCCGGTGGTGCCGAGCAAGGACACGCGGGCGGTGGTGGAGCCGTTGCTGGACCAGCCGCCGGCCTAGCGCAGGTCGCCGTCCGCTCCCTTTGCCTGCACAAGGTGCCCGGCCGCCGGGTCGGCCTTCACCAGCGCGCTGACCGGCGCCAGGACGAAGCCGCGCGCCTGCACCTCCGGCAGCCATTGCGCCAGGGCCTGCAGGGTCGCGGGGTGCGGATGGCCGATGGCGATGGCATGGCCGCGTTTCAGCGCCAGCTGCTCGACCTGGCGCAGCTGGCCCCAGATCGCCGCCGGATCCTCGAACTCGTTGTCCAGGAAGATGTCGCGGCCGGCCGCCGGCACGCCGAAGGAAAGCGCCGTGCTTTCGGCCTCTGAATTGCCGATGGTGCGGCTGTCGAGGAACAGCAGGCCCTTCTCGCTGAGGTCCTGCATCACCACGGCGAGGCCCGGCTCCCAGGTGGAGAAGGCGCTGCCCATGTGGTTGTTGATGCCGACGTAGCCCTCGAAGCGGCCCAGCGCCCAGTCGAGGCGCGCGCGCACCTCGGGCAGGGTCAGCGTGGTCAGCAGCGCCTGCGGCCCGGGGTTGTTGTGCCTGAGGTCGATCGGCTCCATCGGCAGGTGGATCATCAGCTCATGCCCGGCGGCGCGCGCCTTGCCGGTGAGGTTCGGCAGGTCGTCGGCATAGGGCAGAAAGGCCATCGTGAGCGGGCCGGGCAAGGCGATGGCCTTCAATGTCGGCCCGCGGGTGGGCCCCAGGTCGTCGATCACGATGGCAATGACCGGCTGGCCGGCCGGCAGGGACACTGGAACGGCGTTGGCCTTCCATGGCGGCGAAGCGGCAGGCAGTGCCACCGCCGCCAAGCCCTCGGCCGATGACGCCGGCTCGGCCGGCGGATCGGGCGGCAGGCCGGCCGTTACCGGCAGGACTGTCCCGGCGCCCTGATCGCTCGGCGGCGCCGGCGGTGCCGGTGGCGGTTCCGGCACGATCACTGCGACGCCGGCGGTCTCGCCGGGCTCCTCGGCGTGGCGCGGAACGCCGGGTGGGGGGACCGCCAGCACGGGGTCTTGCGCTGGCACTGGCGCTGGCCCTGCCATCGCCACCGGCGCCGACTCGCGGCCAGGGACGGCGAGGCGCCAGATCGCCCAGGTGGCGCCGGCGATCATCAGCACCAGGGCCAGCGTGCCGAGCAGGGCCATGCGATTGCGCGGCGCCAGGAAGAAGGCGGGAATCGACGACAGCCACCGAGACGCCGGCACGGCGGCTTCCCTCGCCGCGCGGATCAGTTCCCGCTCCCAGCGCAATGCTGCACTCCCCGTCCTGTCCCGGCGTGACGCTAGCATGGCGGCGCGCCGGCGAACCACCCTCGCAGACCCGCCGCGCCGGCGAGCAGCGTGGCGCTTCCTTGGAGCCGCCCGGCTTCTGCTGCTATAACGCAGCCCCGCCGGCCGGCAGCGTCGCCGGGCGGCTTCGACAAGGGTCCCGAGCCATGTTCCTGCTGATCGATAACTACGACAGCTTCACCTACAACCTCTATCACTTCCTCGGCGAGCTCGGGGCCGAGATGGAGGTGTGGCGCAACGACAAGATCACCGTCGCCGCGGCCATGGCCAAGCATCCCCAGGGGATCGTGCTCTCGCCTGGCCCCTGTGATCCCGACCGGGCCGGTATCTGCCTTGAGCTGATCGCCGCCGCCGCCGCGACGCACACCCCGCTGTTCGGCGTGTGCCTGGGCCATCAGGCGATCGGCCAGGCCTTCGGCGGCAAGGTGATTCGCGCGCCGCTGCCGATGCACGGCAAGATCTCCGAGATCGAGCACCAGGGCCTCTCGGTGTTCGAGGGGCTGCCCTCGCCCTTCCACGCCACACGCTACCACTCGCTGACACTCGCGCCGGAGAGCTTCCCGGCGGCGCTGGAAGTAACGGCGAAGACCGCGGACGGTGTCATCATGGGCCTCCGGCACCGCTCGCTGCCGATCCACGGCGTGCAGTTCCATCCGGAATCCATCGCCACCGAGCATGGCCACAAGCTCTTGAAGAACTTCCTGACCCTCGCCGGCCAGAATTCGCCGGAGCGCGCGGCGGCATGACCGGCGACATGACCGACCTGAAGGCGCTGCTGGCGCGGGTCGCCGACGGCGTCGCGCTGACGGCCGCCGAGGCCGAGCAGGCCTTCGACATCATCATGTCGGGCAACGCCACGCCGGCGCAGATGGGCGGCTTCCTGATGGCGCTGCGCGTGCGCGGCGAGACCGTACCGGAGATCACCGGCGCCGCCCGCGCCATGCGCTCCAAGATGCTGACCCTGACCGCCCCGCCCGGCGCCATCGACACCTGCGGCACCGGTGGCGACGCCAAGGGCACGGTGAACGTCTCCAGCGCCACGGCCTTCGTGGTCGCGGCCTGCGGTGTCACCGTGGCCAAGCACGGCAACCGGGCGCTCTCTTCCAAGTCCGGTGCGGCTGACGTGCTGACCGCGCTGGGCGTCAACATCGACGCCGACATGCGGCTGGTGCAGCGGGCGATCGACGAGGCCGGCATCGCCTTCCTGATGGCGCCCCGGCACCACAGCGCCATGCGCCACGTCGGCCCGACGCGCGTCGAGCTGGGCACCCGTACGCTCTTCAACCTGCTGGGGCCGCTGTCCAACCCCTGCAGGGTCAAGCGCCAGTTGCTCGGCGTTTTCGCCGCGCAGTGGGTCGAGCCCCTGGCCAAGGTGCTCAAGGACCTGGGTCACGACGCGGCCTGGGTGGTGCACGGCGCTGGCGGGCTGGACGAGCTCTCGACCCTCGGGCCTTCGCAGGTCGCGGAATTGAAGGACGGCAGGATCGCCAGCTTCACCGTGACGCCGGAAGAGCTGGGCCTGAAGCGGGCCAGCCTGGAGGACCTGCTGGGTGGCGATGGGCAGGAGAATGCCCGCACGCTGCGCGCCGTGCTGGCCGGCACGCCCGGCGCCTTCCGCGACATCGTGCTGCTGTCCAGCGCCGCCGCCCTGCTGGTCGCCGGCAGGGTCGGCAGGTTGGCCGACGGGCTGCCGCTGGCTGCCGCCGCGATCGACAGCGGCGCCGCGACGGCCAAGCTGGACCATCTGATCCGCATCACCAACGAGACGGTCCCCGCGGCATGAGCGACGTCCTGGCCAAGATCTGCGCCGACACCCTGGCCGAGGTGGCCCGCCGCAAGGCGATCCGCCCCCTCGCCGCCGTGGAGGAGGCCGCCCGGGCAGCCGCGCCGCCGCGCGGCTTCCGCAAGGCGCTGGAGGCCAAGGCCGCCGCCGACGGCTGGGGCCTGATCTGCGAGATCAAGAAGGCCTCGCCTTCCAAGGGCCTGATCCGTGCCGACTTCGATCCGCCGGCGCTGGCGCGCGACTACCAGAAGGGCGGCGCCACCTGCCTCTCGGTGCTGACCGACCAGCCCTATTTCCAGGGTCGCGACGAGTACCTCGTCATGGCCCGCGCCGCCGTCACCCTGCCCTGCCTGCGCAAGGACTTCATGCTGGAGCCCTGGCAGATCTTCGAGTCCCGCGCCCTCGGCGCCGACTGCGTGCTGCTGATCCTGGCCGCCCTGTCCGACGCCCAGGCGGCGGAGCTGGAGAGCGTGGCCCTCGGCCTCGGCATGGACGTGCTGCTGGAGGTGCACGACGACGGCGAGCTGGAGCGCGCGCTGGACCTCGCCTCGCCGCTGGTCGGCATCAACAACCGCAACCTCAAGACGCTGGAGGTGACGCTCGACACCACCCGGCGCCTCGCCGCCCGCATCCCGGCCGGGCGCCTGCTGGTGGCCGAGAGCGGCCTTGCCAGCCGCGAGGACCTGGTCGAGCTCTCCGGCCTCGGCGCCCGCGCCTTCCTGATCGGCGAATCGCTGATGCGCCAGGCCGACGTGGCGGCTGCCACGCGCAAGCTGGCCGCATGACGAAACTCACGCACTTCGACGCCGCCGGCCAGGCCGCCATGGTCGACGTCACGGCCAAGGCGGAGACCGAGCGCAGCGCCACGGCGCGCGGCGCGGTCTACCTGTCGGCCCCGGCCTTCGCGCTGGTGGCCGAAGGACGCATCGGCAAGGGCGACGTGCTGGCAGTGGCACGCCTCGCCGGCATCATGGCGGCGAAGAAGACCAGCGACCTGATCCCGCTCTGCCATCCCTTGATGCTGACGTCGGTCAAGCTGGACCTTTCTCTCAACGACGATCTGAAAGCCGTTGAAATCGTGGCGACCTGCCGCCTCAAAGGTCAGACCGGCGTGGAGATGGAGGCGCTGACCGCCGTGTCGGTCGCGGCCCTCACCGTCTATGACATGGTCAAGGCGGCGGACAAGACCATGCGCATCTCCGACATCCGCCTGGTGGAGAAGAGCGGCGGCAAGTCCGGGCATTTCCAGGCCGCCTGATGCTGACCGTCGTCGAGGCCCGCCGCCGCATCCTGGACAACGCCGCCCTGCTGCCGGCCGAGGTCGTGCCCGTCGCCAGCGGGCTTGGCCGCGTGCTGGCCGAGGACCTGACGGCGCGGGTGACGCAGCCGCCGGCCGCGGTCTCGGCGATGGACGGCTATGCCGTGCGCGGCGCCGACGTGGCGACGGCGCCGGTGACCCTGAAGGTCGTGGGCGCGGTACCCGCCGGCGCGCGGCACGAGGGCACCCTCGGCCCCGGCGAGTGCGTGCGCATCTTCACCGGCGCGCCCCTGCCCGCCGGCGCCGACACCATCGTCATCCAGGAGGACACCCGGGCCGGCCAGGGCACGGTGGAGGTGCTGGAGGCCACGCCGCCCGGCCGCTACGTCCGCCCCGCCGGCCTGGACTTCGCCGCCGGCAGGGTCGGCCTGCCCGCGGGCAAGCGCCTCACCGCCCGCGACATCGGCCTCGCGGCGGCGATGAACCGCCCCTGGCTGTCGGTGCGCCGCCGGCCGCGCGTCGCCGTGCTGGCGACCGGCGACGAGGTGGTCATGCCGGGCGATCCGGTCGGCCCCAGCCAGATCGTCTCCTCCAACGCCCTGGCGCTCATGGCCTTCCTCGCCTGCGAGGGGGTGGAGGCGGTGAACCTCGGCATCGCGCCGGACCGGCCGGAGGCGCTGCAGGCCATGGCGGCCGGCGCTGCCGGCATGGACCTGCTGCTGACCACCGGCGGCGCCTCGGTCGGCGAGCACGACCTGGTGCAGTCGGCGCTGGGCGAGCGCGGCCTCGCCCTCGACTTCTGGAAGATCGCCATGCGGCCGGGCAAGCCGCTGATGTTCGGGCGGATCGGCGGCACGGCGCTGCTCGGCCTGCCGGGCAATCCGGTCTCGACCATGGTCTGCGCCCTGCTCTTCGTGCGGCCCTTCCTGCGGGCGTTGCAGGGCCTGCCGGCCGGGATCGAGACCGTGACCGCCCTCGCCGCCCGCGACCTGCCGGAGAACGACAACCGCGAGGACTACCTGCGCTCGCGCCTCAGCCAGGACGCCGCGGGGCGCCTCTGGGTCGAGCCCTACGGCAAGCAGGACAGCTCCATGCTGGCCCTGCTGGCCGGCGCCGACGCCCTGGCGATCCGCCCGGTCAGGGCCCCCGCCCTGGCCAAGGGCGGCGAGATCCAGGTGATCCGCATCGAGGGCTCGGCCTTCTCGCCCTAACCCCGAATTCACACTGCGCTTGACGAATCAGACGGAACTTTTATAGAACGCTTCCGGATGTTTTGTCTTTGTTCCGGTGCCGCCTGGCGCGGCGCCGTAACGGGGGATCGGGGAGGAAACCGGGCGCATGTTGACCCGCAAGCAGCACGAACTGGTGCTCTATCTGCACCGCTACCTGGCCGAACAGGGCGTCTCGCCCTCCTTCGACGAGATGAAGGAGGCGCTGGGCCTGAAGTCCAAGTCCGGTATCCATCGCCTGATCACGGGGCGTGAGGAGCGCGGCTTCATCCGTCGCCTGCAGCACCGCGCCCGCGCCATCGAGGTGGTACGCCTGCCCGAGACCCTGGGCGGCAACGGCGAGCGCCAGAAGGGCTTCGCCCCTCGCGTCATCACGGGCTCCTTCGGCGAGAACAGCAGCCTCAGCGGCGCGGCCGCGCCGCAGGGCGCCAATGCCGCCAGCCTGCCGCTCTACGGCAAGATCGCCGCCGGTACGCCGATCGAGGCGCTGCGCGAC
>JAKOWB010000071.1 GCA_029781795.1 Pseudomonadota bacterium
AGTGGGCTTCGGCGGCTTTGGCCTGGTGTTGTCGGCGCCAGAGCGACTAGGCGAAGATGAATGGCGGGGCCAGTGGTGGGCTGAAGATCAGCTTGGCCAGCAGGTATCGGATCTCCGGCACTGAGGGCACCAGGGCGGCCATACGGGTCAGGCGGCGATGGGGGTGGTTGGACTCGTTTCGTTCGGTTTGGCTTCGGCGGCCTGGCGGAGCTGGGCGGCAAGCTTGGTCAGGAAGGCCAGGGCGGCCATGCATAGGGTCATGTGGCGGTGCCAGCCGTGCCAGGAGCGCGCCTCGCAATGGTCCAGGCCGAGATCATCCTTGGCGCGCTGGAAGCATTCCTCGATGGTCCAGCGCAGACCGGCGACGCCGGCCAGTTCGGCCAGGGAGGTTCCGGCCGGGGCGAAGACCAGATAATAGGCCTGCTGTTCGGGCTTGTGGCGGTGGCGGCGGATCAGCAGCCAGCGCTCGAAGCCGGGCTCGCCGGTCCAGGACAGGTCAAGCCGCGCCCAGTCATAGCGCCGCAATCCTTTGGACCCTTCGCCGGCGGCATGGGTAGCCCAATCCGTGGCCGCCAGCCCATCGGCGAGGGTCGCCGGGTCGGTCTGGACCACGCCGTCCTGGGCGAGAAAGCGCAGGCTGTGATTGGACTTGACCGCCAGCGCATAGGGCTGCCGGCGCCCCTCCAGCAGGCGGCGGAGCTGGAAGTCGGTGCCGTAGACGGTATCGGCCAGCACCCAGGCGCAGGGCACCCCGGCGTCCAGCGCCGCGGCGATCAGTTCGCGCGCGATCGCCGGCTTGGTCGCGAACGCCACCGCTTCCGGGACCTTGGCCGCTGCACAGCGGGCGCGATCCTCGGTCCAGCTCTGCGGCAGGTAGAGCCGCCGGTCGATCAGGGCCTGGCCATGCCGGCTGGCATAGCCCAGGAACACCCCGATCTGGCTGTTCTCGATCCGGCCAGCCGTGCCCGAATATTGGCGGGCGACACCGACCGAGTGCTCGCCCTTCTTCACGAAGCCGGTCTCATCGACCACCAGCACGCCTTCCGGGTCGCCCAGCGCCTCGACCACGTATTCCCGCACCTGATCGCGCAGCCCGTCCGCATCCCACACGCTGCGCCCCAGCAGCGACTGCATGCGATAGGGCCGCTCGGCCCCGGCCTGCTCGGCCATCATCCATTGCGTTCGATCCCCGACAACAGCCCATCGAGGAAGGCGCCCGCGGTCTCCCTCACCTCGCGCCGCCCGAACACCGGCGCCAGCCGCTCCTTCAGCGCTCCCAGCTCCCGCTGCCAGTCCAGCAACGCCCCCGACCACGCCGCCACCGACATTCCTTCCCCCTCCAGACCGCCACCCCGGAGAGTGACTCAAATTCACCACCAAGACGCAACTGTAGTACTAAGGTTCGTGGAGGCTTTCGTCGAGGCCGCGGAGCAGCGGGTCGAGGAAGTAGGAGATGACGCGGCGGCGGCCGACCCGGATTTCGGCGACGACAGTCATGCCGGGGATCAGGCGGAAGGTCGGCGACACGCCGCGCAGTGCGACCTCGGTCAGCTGCACCCGCGCCCGGTAATACGCGCCCTCGCCGCCCGCCCCGCCCGCGCTCCCCGCTGCCGCCGCGCCGGCCGCGCCGGCCTGATGGGCAAAGGCGTCCTCGCTGATCGTGCGCACCGCGCCGCTGGCGGTGCCATAGCGCTGGAACGGAAAGGCATCGAGCTTGACCCGCACCGCCTGGCCGGTGCCCAGCCGGCCGATGTCGCGCGCCGCCACCGAGACCTCGGCCTCCAGCGGCACGTCGAGCGGCACCAGGGTGATCAGCGGCTCGGCCTCGCGCACCACCGAGCCGACCGAGCGCGCCGCCAGCTCCAGCACCACCCCGTCGGCCGGCGCGCGCAATTGCACGAGCTGCTGGCGCCGCTCGGCCTTGCTCAGCTCCTCGGCCACGGCGTCGCGCTCGCGGCGCAGCCGCACCAGATCATCGAGGGCCAAACGGCGGAACTCCTCGGCGGCGGCCTGGCGCTCGGCCCGGATGGTTTCGAGCTGGTGGGCCAGTTCCTCCAGCTCGCCGCGCAAATGCTCCAGGGTGCCCTCGGCCTCCAGCCGCTGGTTGCGCGATTCCAGGAAATTGATCCGCGAGCCGACCTCGCGTGCCATCAGGCTCGCCCGCATGGTCTCGACTTCGCGCAGCACCGCCAGCCGCGCGGTCAGCGCCTCCTGGTCCTGGCGGCTGGTCGCCATGCTCGCCGCGACCTGCGCCGCGTGCTCGTCATAGCTGCGCAACTGGGCCTCGAGATGGGCGCGCCGCTGGACCGACAGCATCGCCTGCAACCGCTCATCCTCGCTCGCCTCCGGCCCCGGCGCGTAGTCCCGCCCGGCAATCTCCGCCGCCAGCCGGGCGATCTGGGCGTCAGTGCTGGCCAGCCGCGCCCGAAGCTGCCCGACATCGGCCTGGGTGAAGGTCGGGTCGAGCGTCGCCAGC
>JAKOWB010000089.1 GCA_029781795.1 Pseudomonadota bacterium
CTGCTGTGGGTCATGGCGGCGTCCCTGCACCTGCTCGTGGTGATGAGCGAGGCGCGGCGCCTCTGGCACTACCTGGCGCTCGGCCTGCTGATCGGCCTCGGCCTGCTGACCAAGCCCAGCGACCTGGTCTTCCTGCTGGCCATCGTCGCCGCCGCGCGCCTGACGCCGCCGCTTCACCGCGTGCTGCGCGACCGCCGCCTGGTTCTGGCGATCCTGCTGGGCCTTGCCATCGTGCTGCCCTGGGCGCTCTGGGCGCTGGAGGCCTTCCAGCACAAGGCCGCGGCGGCGGGCACGCCCTTCGACCTCGGCGCCTTCCTCGGGCGACGGGCCACGGCGCTCGGCAAGTACCTGCTGGCCTGCCTGGCCTTCGGCGGGCCCTTTCTCGCCATCACCGGCGCCCTCTTCCTGGCCTGGACCACCAAAGCCCAGCGCCGCCAGGCGCTGCGGGACCAGCGGGCGCGCTTCCTGCTGCGCCTGCTGGTGGCCAGCGTGGTGGTGATGGGCCTCTACACCAGCGCCATCGGCGCGAGCTGGGTGCGCGAGCGGCACCTGCACGGTGTGCTCTTCTTCCTGCCGCTGGCGGTCTTCGTCTTCCTGGAGGCCGCCGGGCAGCCCTTCTCGCACCGCCTCTGGCGCGGCCGCGCCTACCTGCTGGTGGCCCTGCTGGCGCTGGCCGGCGCCACTGGCGGCGTGGTCTGGGAACTGGTCCAGCCGCCGCCCGGCTGCAAGCCCTGCCGCTACCAGAAGCCGCTGCCCGAACTGGCCGAGGCACTGGCCGCCCTGGGCGCGGCCGAGGGCACCCTGATCACCGACGACGAGTTCGCCGGGGCGCAGATCCGCACGGTACTGCCCGAGCTCCGGGTCTACAGCGAGGCCTATCCCTTCTTCATCCCCGAAGGGACGAAGGCCCCCGGCGAGGGCCGCTGCCTGCTGCTCTGGCCCGACCCGCCGGCCAAGGATTTCGAGAAGTTCCAGGCACTTGCCGAGCAGCTGCGCGGCCGGCCCTGGCCGGCCGACCTGGTCCCGCGGCGCTTCGAGTTCCCCTCGCCGCGCCGCGCCGACTTCACCTACGCCTGGCTGCTCTACGACCTGCCCGGCAGCGGCGACTGTCGATAGCCGCCGGCGCGACCCAGGGTCCCACCGCCGGACGGCCCTTTTTCCTTCCCTTCGCCGCCGGAGCGTGGCAAACGCTCGCCTTCAACGACAGACCCATCCCGCCTCCGCCGCCGGAGTCCTCCTCCAGGCGCGCTTTCCGTGCGAGAAGACATGCCCAAGCGCCAAGACCTCAAGTCCATCATGATCGTCGGCGCCGGTCCCATCGTGATCGGCCAGGCCTGCGAGTTCGACTATTCCGGCGCACAGGCCTGCAAGGCGCTGAAGGAGGAGGGCTACCGGGTCATCCTGGTAAACTCCAACCCCGCGACCATCATGACCGACCCGGGCCTGGCCGACGCCACCTACGTCGAGCCGATCACGCCCGAGGTGGTGACGCGCATCCTGGAGAAGGAGAAGCCCGACGCCATCCTGCCGACCATGGGCGGGCAGACGGCGCTGAACATCGGCATGACGCTGGCCAAGACCGGCGTGCTGGACCGCCTGGGCGTCGAGATGATCGGCGCCAAGGCCGACGTGATCGACAAGGCCGAGGACCGCGAGCGCTTCCGCCAGGCGATGGAGAAGATCGGCATCCCCAGCCCCAAGGCGCGGATGGTGACGACGTTCGACGAGGCGCTGGCGGCGCTCGACCTGGTCGGCCTGCCGGCGATCATCCGCCCCTCCTTCACCCTCGGCGGCACCGGCGGAGGCATCGCCTACAACCGCGAGGAATTCGAGGAGATCGTGCGCGGCGGCCTGCGCGCCAGCCCGGTCGGCTCGGTCCTGGTCGAGCAGTCGGTGCTGGGCTGGAAGGAGTACGAGATGGAGGTCGTGCGCGACCGCGCCGACAACTGCATCATCGTCTGCTCGATCGAGAACGTGGACCCCATGGGCATCCACACCGGCGACAGCGTCACCGTCGCCCCGGCGCTGACGCTGACCGACAAGGAATACCAGATCCTGCGCGACGCCTCGATCGCCTGCCTGCGCGAGATCGGCGTCGATACCGGCGGCAGCAACGTGCAGTTCGCGGTCAACCCGGAGACCGGCGAGCTGGTGGTGATCGAGATGAATCCGCGCGTCTCGCGCTCCTCGGCGCTGGCCTCCAAGGCGACCGGCTTCCCGATCGCCAAGATCGCCGCGAAGCTGGCCGTCGGCTACACGCTGGACGAATTGAAGAACGACATCACGCGGGTGACGCCGGCGGCCTTCGAGCCGACCATCGACTACGTCGTGACCAAGATGCCGCGCTTCACCTTCGAGAAGTTCAAGGGCGCGGAGCCGAACCTCACCACCTCGATGAAGTCGGTGGGCGAGGCCATGGCCATCGGCCGCTGCTTCCAGGAGTCGCTGCAGAAGGCGCTGCGCTCGATGGAGACCGGGCTCTCCGGCCTGGACGAGGTGGAGATCCCCGGCGCCGGCAAGGACGGCCAGCCGGCCGACAAGGACGCCATCCTGGCCTTCCTGGCCAAGCCCCTGCCCGACCGCATCCTGACCATCGCCCAGGCCTTCCGCCACGGCATCACCGTCGAGGAGGCGGCGCGCGTCACCCGCTTCGATCCCTGGTTCCTGCGCCAGATCCACGGCCTGGTGGAAGAGGAAGCACGGGTGCGCCGCGAAGGCCTGCCGCAGGACAGGGTCGGGCTGCTGCGCCTCAAGGCCATGGGCTTCTCCGACGCCCGCCTTGCCGAGCTGACGGGCAACAGCGAGGCCGCGGTGGCGGCGGCGCGCAACGACCTCGGCGTCCACCCGGTCTACAAGCGCATCGACACCTGCGCCGCCGAGTTCCCCTCGGCCACCAGCTACATGTACGGCTGCTACGAGGGCAGCGGCCTGCAGCCGGCGGAGAACGAGGCCGACCCCTCGGCCCGGCGCAAGGTGATGATCCTGGGCGGCGGGCCGAACCGCATCGGCCAGGGCATCGAGTTCGACTACTGCTGCGTCCACGCCGCCTATGCGCTGAAGGAGGCGGGGTTCGAGACCATCATGGTCAACTGCAACCCCGAGACGGTCTCCACCGACTACGACACCTCGGACCGGCTCTACTTCGAGCCGCTGACCGCCGAGGACGTGATCGCGATCGCCCGCCTGGAGCAGTCCAAGGGCACGCTGGTCGGCATCATCGTGCAGTTCGGCGGCCAGACGCCGCTGAAGCTGGCGCATGCGCTGGAGCAGGCCGGCCTGCCGATCCTCGGCACCAGCCCCGAGGCCATCGACCTGGCCGAGGACCGCAAGCGCTTCCAGCAGCTCCTGATCGACCTGAAGCTGACGCAGCCGGAGAACGGCACCGCGTCCTCGCTGGCCGAGGCCAAGCAGATCGCCCAGCGCATCGGCTATCCCGTGCTGCTGCGCCCCAGCTACGTGCTGGGCGGACGCGCCATGGAGATCGTCTACGAGGAAGCGCAGCTCGAACACTACATGGCGACAGCCGTGAAGGTGTCGGGCAAGAACCCGGTACTGATCGACAACTACCTGAACCACGCGACCGAGGTCGACGTCGATGCGCTCTGCGACGGCAGCGACGTCTATATCGCCGGCGTGATGGAGCACATCGAGGAGGCCGGCATCCACTCCGGCGACAGCGCCTGCTCGCTGCCGCCCTTCACCCTGCCGCCCGCGGTCATCGCCGAGATCGGCCAGCAGACCCGCAAGCTGGCCCGCGGGCTCAACGTCATCGGCCTGATGAACGTGCAGTTCGCCGTGCAGGACGGCACGATCTACATCCTCGAGGTCAATCCGCGCGCCAGCCGCACCGTGCCCTTCGTCGCCAAGGCGACCGGCGTGGCGGTGGCCAAGATCGCCGCCCGCGTCATGGCCGGCGAGAAGCTGGCCGGCTTCAGGCTGGGCGCCGAGGCGAGCGGCAACGGCCACGTCGCGGTGAAGGAAGCCGTCTTCCCCTTCGCCCGCTTCCCCGGCGTCGACGTCATGCTGGGGCCGGAGATGAAGTCGACCGGCGAAGTCATGGGACTGGACCGCGACTTCCCGCGCGCCTTCCTGAAGAGCCAGGAGGGCGCCGGCCTGGTGCTGCCGGCGACCGGCACGGTCTTCGTCTCGGTCAAGGACGGCGACAAGGGCGAGATCGCCGGCATCGCCGCCGACCTGGTCTCGCTGGGCTTCAAGCTGATCGCCACCGAGGGTACCTGCAACCACCTGAAAGCGGCCGGCATCCCGGTCGAGCGGGTGAACAAGGTGCGCGAGGGCCGCCCGCACGTGGTCGACGCCATGATCTCGAACGGCGTGCAACTGGTCATCAACACCAGCGAGGGGGCCAAGGCCATCGCCGACTCCTTCTCGATCCGGCGCCAGGCCCTGATGACCCAGATACCCTATTACACCACGGTCCGCGGCGCCCTGGCCTGCGTCCAGGCCATCCGGGCGCGCACCGCCGGGGTGCTTGAAGTGGCCCCCCTGCAGGCCTACTTTAAGCGGTCGTTCTAGGCCGCTGCGCTTCCGCGCCGCGGCCGGAAGTGTCTTTTGCTGTCGTTGGCCGGGGGACCGGCCGGACCTGCCGAGAGGGGACAAGACCCCGATGAGCGATCGGATTCCGATGACCGCTGAGGGCTATCAGCGTCTCGAAGTGGAGTTGAAGCACCTGCGTCAGGTCGAGCGCCCGGACATCATCCGCGCGATCGCCGAGGCGCGCGAGCACGGCGACCTGTCGGAGAACGCCGAGTACCACGCCGCGCGCGAGCGCCAGTCCTTCATCGAGGGCCGCATCGGCGAGCTGGAGGAGAAGATCGCGCGCGCCGAGGTCATCGACCCCTCGAAGCTCAGCGGCAAGACGGTGAAGTTCGGCGCCACGGTGACCGTGGTCGACGAAGACACCGACGAGAAGACCACCTATCAGATCGTCGGCGAGGACGAGGCCGACGTGGCCAAGGGCAAGCTTGCCATCACCGCGCCGATCAGCCGGGCGCTGATCGGCAAGGCCGTCGGCGACAGCGTCGAGGTGCGCACGCCCAAGGGCGAGAAGGCCTACGAGATCGTCAAGGTGCGGTTCGTCTAGGTCGCGCCTTCTGGCCCATCCTTAGAGACGCGATGCTGCGCATCGCTTCTCAGGATGAGGTTGGTGCCAATGGCGACGAACTCACAGCCCTCATCCTGAGGGGCCGCCGCAAGGCGGCCGTCGCGAAGGATGGGCCAAGGAGCAGGGTCCCGATGTTCTACGAGCCCGCCAAGCGCAACCACGGCCTGCCGCGCGATCCCTTCAAGGCCTGCGTGGTGCCACGCCCGATCGGCTGGGTGACGACGATGGACGCGGCCGGGCGCATCAACCTCGCGCCCTATTCCTTCTTCAACGCCATCGCCAGCGATCCGCCGATGGTCGCCTTCGCGCCGGGCGGCTTCAAGGACGACGGCGCGCTGAAGGACTCGCTCGCTTTCGCCCGCTCGGGCGGCGAGTTCACCTGCAACTTCGCCACCTGGGACCTGCGCGAGCAGATGAATCAGACCAGCGCCGGCCTGCCGGCGGGCGAGAACGAGGCGGCGCACGCCGGCCTGACCCTGGTGCCCGCCACCCTGGTGAAGCCGCCGCGCGTCAAGGAATCGCCGATCCACCTGGAGTGCAGGCTCTGGCAGATCCTCGACCTGCCGCCGGACCGCAACGGCGAGCCGAACAATCTGGTGATCGGCACAGTGGTCGGCGTGCATATCGACGACGCCGTGCTGACCGACGGCTTCGTCGACCTGAAGAAGATCCGCCCCATCGCGCGCCTCGGCTACATGGACTACGCCGTGGTCGACACGATCTTCTCCATGCAGCGCCCGCCGGGCGGCGGCTGACGGCGGGCTGCGCTCCTCCCCTGCGTCACCCTCGGGCTTGTCCCGAGGGTCTAGGCCACGTCCATCGCGGTCGAAGGATCTTGGATGCTCGGGACAAGCCCGAGCATGACGGCGGTGGGGAATGGCAGGGCGGCTGAGCTTAGCCCTCGCTGAGTTCCACCATCTCGGTCGGCACGCCGGGCTCCAGCTTGGCGGTGCGGATGACCTGGATGGTCTGCACCCGCACGACGTGCGGGGCCGAGGTCAGGCGCTGCGTCAGCTCGTTCTCGTGCGCCGTATTGTGCGCCACCAGCTTGAGGACGAAGTCGACCGGCCCGCGCGTCATGTGGCACTCGCGCACCTCGGGCCAGGCGCCGACCGTCTCCTCGAAGCCGCGCAGCACCGTCTCGGCCTGGCTGTCGAGGCCGACCAGGGCGAAGAAGGCGACCTCGAAGCCCAGCGCCTCGGCGTTGAGGCGCGCGTGATAGCCCTTGATGTAGCCCGACTGCTCCAGCCCGCGCAGGCGGCGCAGGCAGGGCGGCGCGGAGATTCCCGCGCGCTGCGCCAGCTCGACGTTGGTCATGCGCCCATCGGCCTGCAGATCGGTCAGGATCTTCAGATCGATGCGGTCGAGCTTGGCACGCCGCATGAAGTATCTCCCTTGGCCTGAATAACAGCAATTTTATTGCGAGTTGGCTGGGAGTCGCAAGCCGCCCCTGAGCGCTTGCCAAGGCGCGGGAGGCCCCGGCAAGGTCCGCCCGCGATGACTGAAGCCCCGATCCTCTGCTGGGTGATGAGCGACGGCCGGGCCGGCATGGAGATCCAGTGCCTGGGCCTGGCCGAGGCGCTGGGGCTCGACCCGGTGGTCAAGCGCGTGGCCGGGCGCAAGCCGCTGCGCTGGTTCACCCCCTGGGTCAGGCCGGGGGCGCTCTGGAACCTGCGCAAGACCTCCTCGCCCATCGCCCCGCCCTGGCCGGACCTCATCATCGCCTCGGGCCGGCAGCCCATCGCGCCGGCGCTGAAGATCCGCCAGCTCGCCCGCCGCCAGGGCAAGCGG
The DNA here is from genome assembly GCA_029781795.1 of Pseudomonadota bacterium. GTDB lineage: Bacteria > Pseudomonadota > Alphaproteobacteria > Kiloniellales > JACOMY01 > JAKOWB01. The sequence goes on from JAKOWB010000089.1 coordinate 6,914, forward strand.
GTCTGCCTGGTGCAGATCCAGGACCCGGCCTTCAACCCGCGCCAGTTCGACCTGATCGTGGCGCCGAAGCACGACCCGCTGCGCGGCCCCAACGTGCTCTTCACCCTGGGTTCCATGCACCGCGTGACCCCGGCCCGCCTGGCCGCGGCCGGGCGCCGCTTCGCCGCCGCGGCCGCCGCCCTGCCCCGCCCGCTGGTCGGGGTCCTGCTGGGCGGCACCAGCCGCGTGCACCGGTTTCCCGCGGCGCGCGGCGCCACGCTGGGCGCCGAGCTCGCGGCCATGGCGCGGGACAGCGGCTGCGGCCTCTGGATCACCGCCTCGCGCCGCACCCCGCCGGAGACCCTGGCCGCGCTTTTGGCGCCGCTCGCCGGCACGCCGCACCAGGTCTGGACGGGCGAGGGCGAGAACCCCTATTTCGGCATCCTGGCGCTGGCCGACCTGCTGGTGGTGACCGAGGACTCGGTCAACATGACCAGCGAGGCCGTGGCCGCCGGCAAGCCTGTGCTGGTGGCGCCGCTGCCGGGCGGCTCGGCCAAGTTCGCCGCCTTCCACGCGGAAATGCGCCAGCGTGGCCACACCCGTCCCTTCGCCGGCCGGCTGGAGCGCTGGGACCAGGCGCCCTTCGACGAGCCGAGCCAGATCGCCGCCGCGGTGAAGCAACGCCTGCCGCTGGCGTGGTAGGGGCCCGGCAAGACCCTGGTCGGGGCCCTGCACCTGTGCACAAGGGTTCGGTTGCCCCTCTCCCGGCCCCTCCCTATCTTGGGTGACCGATCCCGCAAGCTCCCGAGTCCCGCGCCATGGCGAAAACCGAACAGGTCCAGGTCCTCATCATCGGCTCCGGCGCCGCCGGCCTGACCGCCGCGATCTATGCCGCGCGCGCCAACCTGAAGCCGCTGGTGGTCGAGGGGCTGCAGCCCGGCGGGCAGATGACCATCACCTCGGACGTGGAGAACTTCCCGGGCTTCGCCGACGTCATCAAGGGCCCCTGGCTGATGGAGCAGATGCACAAGCAGGCGGAGCATGTCGGCACGCGCTTCGTCAGCGACCTGATCGTCGAGGTCGACTTCAAGCAGCGGCCCTTCCGCCTGGTGGGCGACGGCGGCACGGTCTATCTGGCCGAGGCCGTGGTGATCGCCACCGGCGCGCAGGCGCGCTGGCTGGGCCTGCCGTCCGAACAGCACTTCAACGGCCGCGGCGTCTCGGCCTGCGCCACCTGCGACGGCTTCTTCTATCGCGGCAAGGACGTCGCGGTGATCGGCGGCGGCAACTCGGCGGTCGAGGAGGCGCTCTACCTGGCGCAGATCTGCAACTCGGTCACGCTGATCCACCGCCGCGACAGCCTGCGCGCCGAGAAGATCGGCCAGGAGCGCCTGTTCCGCCATCCCAAGGTCAAGGTGATCTGGGACTCGGCGGTGGACGAGGTGCTGGGCGGCAGCGGCCAGTTCGACGGCGTGACCGGCCTCCGGCTGAAGAACCTCAAGACCGGCCAGAGCAGCGAGATCAAGGTCGACGGCATGTTCGTCGCCATCGGCCACGACCCGGCGACCAGGGTCTTCAAGGACCACGTGGCGATGGACGAGGAGGGCTACATCCTGGCCCGCCCCAACTCCACCGTCACCTCGGTGCCCGGCGTCTTCGCCGCCGGCGATTGCGTCGACAAGATCTTCCGCCAGGCCGTCACGGCGGCCGGCATGGGCTGCATGGCCGCGCTGGAGGCCGACAAGTGGCTGGCGGCCGAGGCCGACCGCCAAGCGCAGGCGGCGGAGTAGCCGCTTGCCCCGGGTGGCCGCCGCCAGCCTGCCGGTGGCCGTCGAACAGACCGGATTGCATACCCCCGTCAGCAGGGACGCCTGGGCGCTGCTGGGCCTGGGCACTCTGCTCTGGCTCGCCTGGACACTTTGGGCGGCACCGGCGGGCATGGGCATCGATGGATGGATCTACAAGGGCCCCGGCTGTGCCCTGGCCCAGGGCGACGGCCTGACGGCGCGCTATCTGCCGGCCTCGATCTCGGACCAGCCGCTGCTCTATGCGGTCTATACCCCGGGACTGGCGCTGACCTTCGCGCTGCCGGCCTGGATCGGCGGCTGTACCCCGGTGACGAACGCCGTCTTCAATCTCGCGGTCGGCGCGGCCACCGCCGCCCTGCTGCTGCCGCTGGTGCTGGCCCCCTTCGCCGGACGGACCGGCCGCCGGCTGGTCGTCCTGCTGCTGCTGCCGCTGGTGCCGGCCGGCATCTCCGCCCTGGATTTCGATCGCGGCGAACCGCTGGCCCTGCTGTTCCTGCTCGCCGGGCTGCGCCTGCTCGCAGCAGGCAGGCCGCGGCGGGCGCCGGCCTTCGTCGCCGTCGGGCTGGCCGCGCTCTGCCTGCCGATCGCCGGCCCCATCGGTGGCCTGATGCTCTTCGCCACGGAGCGGCTGCTGCTGCCGGGCGGAAGGCAGCGGCGGTTCCTGCCGGCGGCGGCCAGCGCCTTCGCCTGGTTCCTGCTGCCGCTCGCCCTGTGGGCCGGCCTCTGGTGGCTGCTCGACCCGCAGTGGCACCAGCGCTTCCTGCTGCACACCGCCGGACCGGGGGCAGGTCCGGGCGGCGACTACTGGTTGATGCCCGACCCGCTGGCCGTCCTGCTGGGCACGCTGCACTCCACCTACCTGGAGAACGTGGTCAAGGCGCTGCGCTCCTTCGCGGCGCTGGCGCCGCTGCTTCTTTGCGTCTGGGCCTGCCTGACCGGTCGGGCGCATGCCTCTCGGTGGCTGGGGGTCTGCCTCCTGCTGGCGGTCGCTCTGCTGCTCGGTCTGGCCTATCAGCCCTACTACCTCTTCCTGCACGCCGCGCTTGCCGGCGCGACAGTGCTGGCCCTGCGCCTGCCCTTCCTGTCGCCGCGGCAGGGGCGCTGGCTGGCCCTGCTGCTTGTCTTGGCGCCACTGGTCGGCAACGGGCCCGGCTTGGCCGGCGACCTGGTGGCGCGCAGCCAGGGCCGGGCCGACTGGCGGCAGGTCGCCGCGGCGGCGCCGGACTTCGTCGCCGCGATGAAGCCGCAGGCACCCGACCGCATGCTGATGGTGCCTGCCACGCACTACCTGCTGTTTCGCGACCTGACCGACGCCGTGGTGGTCGAGCATTTCTGGATCCCGCCGCTGTCCGGGCGGCTCGTCGGTCTCGCCACCTGCGCGCTCAATCGGCTGGCGGACGAGGCGGGGCTGCCGCAGGGGCCGGCGGCGGCGCTGGACTGGCAGCCCTGGGGCGAGGCGCAATTGGACCGCCAGCCATCCATGTTCCTGGGCCTGCGCCTGCGCAATCGCCTGGCCAACTGGAGCTGCGTCTTCTGGCAACGCGCTCCGGCCGCCGTGCCATCCTGAAATCGTCGCAGCGCCGGTTTACCCGTCCGGCGCAGTAGAAAGCCCCTGGAGGCTCCGCTATAGTCCCGGAACGGTCGCGGTGATTCCGTGCTGGGGCCGTCGGGCATCTGTGCCCAAAGGGGGGACCCGTTCCCATGCCGATGGACTGGGACAAGCTGCGCATCTTCCACGCCGTGGCCGAGGCCGGCAGCTTCACGCATGCCGGCGAGCAGCTGAATCTCAGCCAGTCCGCGGTCTCGCGCCAGATCTCGGCGCTGGAGGAGAGCCTCAACGTCCCGCTGTTCCACCGCCACGCCCGCGGCCTGATCCTGACCGAGCAGGGCGAACTGCTCTATCGCACGGCGCACGAGGTCTTCGGCAAGCTGGCCATGACCGAAGCGCTGCTGACCGAATCCAAGGACCGCCCCAAGGGCGTGCTGAAGGTGACGGCGACGGTGGCCTTCGGCTCCACCTGGCTGGCGCCGCGCATGCGCGAGTTCATGGAGGTCTATCCCGACATCGAGCTGCACCTGGTGCTGGCCGACCGCGAGCTCGACCTGTCGATGCGCGAGGCCGACGTCGCCATCCGCATGACCCCGCCACGCCAGGCCGACCTGATCCAGCGCCATGTGCTGACGGTGCACATGCAGGCCTATGCCGCCGCCTCCTACGTCAAGAAGATGGGCATGCCCAAGACGCCGGAGGAACTGGATAGGCACCGCCTGATCGTCTACGGCGAGGACGAGCGTCCGCCTGTGCCGGACACCAACTGGCTGCTGCGCGTCGGCCGCCCGCCGGGCGACCCGCGCCGTCCGGCCATGTCGATCAACAACGTCTACGGCATCCTGCAGGCCGTGCAGTCCGGCGCCGGCATCGCCGCGCTGCCGGAATTCATGGTCCAGGGCTCCTCGGAACTGGTCCGCGTGCTGCCCGAGTTGGAGGGGCCGCAGATCGACGCCTACTTTGTCTATTCCGAAGAGCTTCGCGCAACGAAACGAATTGCGGTTTTCCGCGACTTCCTCCTCCGAAAAGTCGCCGACTCGACATTCTAGGTCGCTATTAGTCTAGGACTGTTGCGGAAAAAGCACAGGCCTGGGGCCTGCATGCAACAGCCGCATGGCTCTGCCGCAAGATCGAATCTTTACGACCTCGGGGGGCATGCCTAAATCTCTGCCTACGGATGTTGCATCGCAGCACACGCGGTGAGCAGCCGGCGAGTTTCCCGGGCCAGTCCCGGGATTTCCAGGGCCCGCCACATATTGCGGGTCCTACGTCTCCCAGACGTGAAGCCTCCCTGTTCAACTTGCCGGGCCAAGCAATTGGCCCGGCTTTTTCTTTTTGCGCCAACCGCGAACCGCCGCCAGACAGGCGCCGCGCCGGGACGCTCATCCTGGCAGCACAGGCTGCGCCGGCGCCGGGTCAGCGCGCCAACGCGCGCGTCGCGCGCACCAGCGCCTGCGCCGCCCGCTCCAGGGGATCGAACTCCTGGTAGAGGTTGAAGCCGAACTGCGCCTGGATTTTCTGCCCCGACTCGTTCGACAGGTTCCAGCAGTAGCGCTCATTGACCTCGGACACGTAGAGATCGCCCGTCGCCGCCTCGCGGATCAGGTCGATGCCCAGCACCGGGCGGTCGGGCAGGGCCTCATGGACGCGCCGGGCCAGTTCCATCAGGTCCGCCTCGTGGCACGCATTGATCGTGGCGCGCTTGCCCGAGGCGACGATGTTGATGGACTTGCCCGCGGCGAAGTCAGCCGTCGAGAGGATCGGCGGCTGTCCAAAGTTCAGCTCGTAGCGCACAGCGGACAGCGGCTCGGCCAGGAACGAGAGCACGCGATAGGAGACCGGCCAGGGGCCGGTATGGATGAAGCGCTGGGCCAGCATCGGGCCGAGCCGCCCGGGATGGTCCTCCGGATAGCTCTCGCGCGCCTTGAAGCGCACCCGCTCGGTGCGGTGGATCCAGACGAAGGCGCCGCGCCGCCCGTAGGCGGGCTTGACCACGACGTAGTCGCCCCAGTGCGCAGGATCGAGCCGCGTATCCGGCTGCAGTTCCACGAAGGCCGGTACCGGCAAGCCGCGGTCGCGCAGCAGCGCGAGCGTCACCTGCTTCGGCCGGATCACCGATTCCAGCTTGTGACCCCGCCAGTGCGGGAAGCGCTCGACCGGCTCCACCTCGACATGGAGCGTCGGGCGCAGGAGCTGGGCCCAGCGGGCCGTGCGATTGCGCCGCCCGTTGACTGCGACATAGGCATGCAGCGTCGGATCGAGCGCCCGCGCGCGCCTGGCGATGCGATGGAAGTCGCTGTCACGCATGTGGTGCGGCGAGATCAGCAGAATCGCGTTGCGCGCGCCCATGCAGCCGATCAGCAGGCCAGGCGGCGCGGCACGTCGACCATGGCCACTCGCGGCGAGGTCGCACTCCCGAGCGCCTGGCCGTCGCCGGCAGCGGCCGTGCCAGCCAGCGGCGGCCGCGGTTCTTGCTCGCTCTCAGAGCGGAAGCGGACGAGACCTCTCCCGAAGCAGGTGGTGACGCGATAGCTGGCGAGCCGAGATCCGGTCCAGATGAAGCGTTGCGCGCTCATCGGACCAGGCAGGCCGGCATGATCCTCGGGGAAGCGCCAGCGCGGCAGGACGCTTGCCGCCGCCCGCCGACGCGCCGTGGCGCCGCGCAGCGGCCGGTAGCGCGTCCAGCCGCGGAGCATGATCGAGGGCGTCCGCGGCGGTAGCCGCGACGCCCCGGCCTTCAGCGCGGCGACGTGCGTCCAGGCGACGTCGACGCCGACGTCCGGCGTGATCCACCGCATCTCCGCGGCGATCTTCTGGAGGTCGGGCGCGCGGCCGGGCGCGCGGTCGGCCTCGTGGCTGGCCACCAGAATCGCATCGCTGACCATGCCTCCGCCTCCTGTCCGGCGCCGCAGTGTGCTGACGCCGGCAGGAAATGGCCAGGGGGCTCGAGCGTCGCGACGCCGGAACCTAGCGGGCCAGCCGCCGAGTCGCCTCGACCATCGCGTCGGCGGCCACGCGGATGGCGCCGAACTGCTCGCGGGCCCTGACACCACGCGCCGCCCAGGCTTCGGCGCGCTGCCCGCTGAGGTTCCAGACGCTGGTCAGGTTCGCCTCGGCAAGGTGAAGCCGCCCATCGGATGCGTCGCGCAGGATGTCGGTGCCGACCATCGGCACGTCGCCGAAGGCCGCGTGCACCCGCCGGCCCAGCGCCAGCACATCCTCGTCATAGGCCAGCGCGCCCTCGGCGCTGAAGCCCAAAGGATCGCTGGTCTGCGGCGAGCTCACAATGTGTCGTGCCTGGCCGTCGCCGAAGCCGTCCGGGCCGGCGAGCGGCGGCTGCAGGTGATGCATCAGCTCATAGCGCACGCAGTAGAGCGGCCGACCGAAACAGGTCGTGACACGGTAGTACGAGGGCCAGGGGCCGGTGTGAATGTAGCGCTGCGCGATCATCGGCCCCTCGCGCCCGGGATGATTCTCAGGATAGCTCTCGGGCGGCTGGTAGCGGACCTCCTCGGTCCGGGCGATGACCACGCCGCGGCCACGGAACCCGGTCGCCGGCTTCAGCACCACCCAGCCCCCCCAGCTCGCCGGGTCGAGGCGCGTCTCGGGCGTCACCAGGGTCCAGCGCGGCAGCGGCAGGCCGGCCGCCTCCAGGATGCGGTAGTTCTCGGGCTTGCGCAGGAGCGGCGAGGTCGCCAGGGCGCCGCGCAGCGCGCGGAAGCGGGTCGAGCGGCAGAGCTGGATGCTGAGCGTCGGGCGCAGCAGCTGCACCGCCAGCGCCTTGACCGAAAGCACGTCCTTCCAGGCGACATAGCTGCGGATGTCGGGCGCGAGGCGCCGCATCTCGGCGGCGATCGCGAGGAAGTCAGGCTTCCGATAGGCTTCGTGGTTGGCCACGAGGATCGCGTTCAGCGCCATCCGCCCTCCCCCTAGGTGCCGCCGCCCTCGCGACTTGCGGGCCAGTCTGCGGCGCCGGATGCCGCTTGGCCAGACCTTCCCGTAAAGATTGCACGCAGATCAGGCGCCGACCGTGCCGCCTCTCGACTTGCGCGGCGACGCGGCGGTTGAGACAAGAATGCGCGACCAGGCGTCTGGAGAGCCGCCCATGCCCCCTATCCCTGCCCTGCGCGATCGCGTCGCCCCCCTGCTGCTGGGCGCGCTGTTGACCTGGTCCGGCGCGGCCCTGGCCAACGAACGGACGGACCAGATGCTGGACAGCGTCTGGGCCCAGCCGATGGCCCAGGCGCCGGCCAGCCTCGGCTTTGTCGACTTCACCGCGCTCTATGCCAGCACCGGCTTCCGGCGCGAGGGCTGGCGCGAGCTCGAGACCACGGCGCGGCAGGAGCAGGAGACGCGGATGGTCGATGCGTTGAAGCGCATCTACACCGACCTGCCCTACCTGCCCTACATCCTGCTCGACGGCGGACAGTGGAGCGAATGGCTGGGCTTCGACGTGACCGATGTCGACTGGGCCGTCAGCCTGGGCGAGCCGCCGGACAGGCTGCTCTATCTCGGCCTCGCCGAGCCGCCGGTGGCGGCTATCGAGGCCGCCTTCGCCGCGCGCGGTGCCACCCAGAGCGAAGCGGACGGCATCGTCTTCTTCGCCCGCGGCGAGGAACGACGGATAGATCCGAAGAACCGGCAGCCCGGTTATCCCTTCGGCGGCCAGATCGGCCAGTCGGAACGTGTCGCCCTGCTGCCGCACGCGCTGCTGGGCAGTCCCGCGACCGCCTTGACGGCGGGCGCGGCGACCGGCCAGCGGCTGGCGCAGGACGCGGCGGCCACCGCCCTGGTCCAGGCCGCGGCCGACAGCGCCAGCCTCTTCCAGTTCACCCTGCTGAGCGATGACTTCTCGCCGGACTACGTGAAGGCGCTGCTGCCCGCCGGCAGTTCCATCGAGGAGGCCAAGGCGAAGCTGGAGGAGCAGGCGCCGGGCCCCTTGCCGGCCTTCCGCCTGGCGCTCTTCGCCGATCGGCGGACCGCGGCCGGCGACGAGGCGCTGGTCGCGCTGTGGTACGACGATGCCGCCGCCGCCGCCGTGGCGGCGCAGACGCTGCCGGCGCGCCTCGCGGTCTATCGTCCGCAGAAGCGCACGGACCCGCTGCAAGCCGTGATGATGGCCAGCGTCGAGGCGCGGGTGATCGCGGCCGAGGGCGGCGCCATCGCGCTGCTGCGCCTCTCGCCGGATCCGGCGCTGTGGCGCCAGGACACCCCGCCGGGTTTCCTCTACCGGACGCTGATGCGCGCCTGGTTCGCGCGCGACCTCGGCTGGCTGACCTGGAAATAGCCCTCAGGAATCCTGCCGGTGACGGGACCCCGGGAGGCAGCTTCGCGTTGTTCTTGATGCGAGGCGCCGGCCAAGGCCGGCGGCATCGAGACAAAGGGAGGCTCTCATGCGAACCCTGCTTCTGGCCGCCACGCTGCTGGCGGCGCCCCCCGCGCTCGTCCAGGCAGACCCTGCGATCGGCGCCGCCGAGGATCAGGACGTCGCCTTCACGCTTTGCTACGCCATGCCGGACAGTGGCGGGCCTTTCGGCGACGGCACGCCCGCGGGCGAGCTCTTCGCGCTCTACGCCACGGAGATCAATTCCGATGTCCTGATCTTCGAGGCGCCGCTGCCGGAGGCGCCGGCGACGGCGTCACTGCAGGACGCCTGGCTTACCGGGCCGGTGCGCGGCGCGACCGCCCGCTGAAAGCTCAGCGGTAGAGGCGGTCGCCCTCGCCCTCCAGGCCGGTGTAGAGGCCGGCGACCTCCGCCGCGTAGCCGTTGAAGAGCTGCGTCGGCACGACCTCGCCCGAGCCCAGCACGCGCTCGTTCGCCTGGCTCCAGCGCGGGTGCGCGACCTCCGGGTTCACGTTGGCCCAGAAGCCGTATTCGCTGGACTGCAGCTCCTCCCAGAAGGAGACCGGGCGCTCGTCGGTGAAGGTGATGCGCACCAGGCCCTTGGCCGACTTGAAGCCGTACTTCCAGGGCAACGCGATACGCAGCGGCGCGCCGTTCTGCTGGCCGCAGGGGTGGCCGTAGATGCCGGTCACCATGAAGGCCATGTCGTGCGTGGCCTCGGCCATCGTCAGGCCCTCTATGTAGGGCCAGGGATACCAGTCGGCGTTCTGGCCGTCGGCGATCTCGGGATTGCTGAAGGACTGGAAGCGCAGGAACTTGGCGCCAGCCTGGGGCTTGGCCAGCGCGACCAGGGCCGAGAGCGGGAAGCCCGACCAGGGCACCGCCATGGACCAGGCCTCGACGCAGCGGTGACGATAGAGGCGCTCCTCCAGCGGCATCTTCGCCAACAGATCGTCGATGCCGATCTCGAAGGGCTGCTCGACCATGCCGTCGATGGCGACGGTCCAGGGCCGCAGCGGCAGCTCCTGCGCCGCGCGCCAGACCGACTTCGACGAGCCGAATTCATAGTAGTTGT
>JAKOWB010000450.1 GCA_029781795.1 Pseudomonadota bacterium
ACGATGGCCGCGGGAACGGCGCCGGTGCAGGCCCGCGGCGGGGCTCTGTTCCGACAGGGGGTGTTGTCGGCGGCCACCAACCCCAAGGCGCTGCTGTTCTTTACCGCCTTCCTGCCGCAGTTCATCGACGCGCAACACAGCCTGCTGCTGCAGTTTGCGGTGCTGGCAGGCACCTTTGCCGCCACCGAGCTTGCAACCGAGTTCGCCCTGGCCAGCGCGGCGCACCGCATCAGTCCCTGGCTGACCCGTGTGGGGCGGCGCTTCAACCGCGTGTGCGGCGGCATCTTCGTGCTCATCGGCACGGCCTTGCCGCTGCGCACCTGAACGTGCCGCCGAAAGGAAAGCCCATGAGCCAAGCCTATGTGGTCGGTCACATCACCGTCAAGGACGCCGACAAGTGGCAGCAGTACCAGGCGCGGGTGCCGGCCACGCTGGCGCCCTGGGGCGCCGAGCTGGTGTTTCGCGGCCAGAACGTGGCGGTGTTCTCGGGTCAGATGCCCTACACCGACATCGTGGTGATCCGTTTTGCCGATGTGGCCACGGCCGAGCGATGGTTTCGCTCCGACGCGTACCAGGCGCTGCTGCCGCTGCGCGCGCAGGCCGCCGACGTGGTGCTGACCTCGTACCTGGCCTAGCCAGCCATGCGCCATGCCGGGTGTGTATCGCCCCGGTAAAGCCCGTCCGCGCGCGGGTGGGTTGCTTCGTTGAAAGAAGGTGCGAGGGGCCCGCACGGGCCTGCGCATGAAAGGACCAGACCATGAAACGCATTTCGATGACGGCGCTGGCGGCGGGCCTCCTGGCCCTGGCCGCACCGGGCGCCTGGGCCCAGCCGATGGCCAACGCCCGAGTGGTGTCGGCCACGCCCATGGTCGAATCGGTGCCGGTCACCCAGTGTGCGCCAGCCTACGGTCAGCCGACGGGCGGCGGCGCGGCGGTGGGGGCGCTGGTGGGCGGCCTGGTGGGCAGCCAGCTCGGCCAGGGCTCCGGCCAGATCGCGGGCGCCATCCTGGGCACGCTGGGCGGCGCCTTCGCGGGCAATGCGATCGAGGCGCAGCAGGCCGGCTACGACCGCTGCCAGACGACGTACCAGCAGCAAGTGACGGGCTACGACGTGC
>JAKOWB010000120.1 GCA_029781795.1 Pseudomonadota bacterium
GCTGGCCGCGTCGGCCAGTTGCAGCGCCGCCAGCTTGAAGGGCAGGGTCACGTTCATGCCGCGCCCGCCGGCGGCGCGAAAGGCCTGCACGGCACGCGCAAAGCCGTCCGGCGCGGCGCCGCCGTCGATCGCCTCGTACGTCATGTCCTGCCCCGTGGCCTGCGCGAACAGGCCATGGATCAGGGGCGACTTGCTGTGGGCAATGGGGTGGCCGATGACGGCGTAGCGGTCGGGCATGGGCGGTGGCGCAAGAAATGGCGGCAGCCGCAAGTCTAGGCCCCGCGAGAAGCACCCCGCCCGGCTGGGCCGCAGGCGATCAGGCGCGGCGCGGCCACTCCGATGGCGCCGCGCCAAAGCGCGCCTTGAACAGCTTGCTGAAGCTGGTGCGGTCGGCAAAGCCACAGCGCCAGGCCAGGGCCTCCACGTTCTGCCGGCCTTCGCGCTCCAGCAGATCCCGGGCACGCTGCAGGCGCAGCGTGCGCAGCACGCCCATCACCGTCTCGCCCTGGGCCGAGAACACCTCGTAGAGCCGCGTGCGCGAGCAGCCCGCGCCGCGTGCGATCTCGGCCGCCGTCAGCGCAGGCCGGTGCGCCTCGCGCGCCATGAAGTGCAGCGCCGCCGCGTGGCAGCCCATCGCCTGCTCCGGCGCGCCGTCGCACCCCAATTCGTCGCCGCGGCCCACGCGGCGCAGCACCAGCAGCGCCAAGGCATGGGCGCTGGCCAGCAGGCCGGCGTGCTCCGCCGCATCCAGCGCCAGCGCCTGTCCGGCCAGCAGCGCCAGTTGGCTGGCCAGCGCGGGCGCCAGCCGGCAGCGCTCCAGCGCCTCCGACAGGCCGCGCGGCGGGCGGCCCAGCGCCGCCAGCGCCTCGGCGCGCGGCAGGGCCAGGAACGCCTCGCGCGAGGCCGTGCCCCACCGGTAGCGGGCCGGCCGCGCCAGGTCATACAGCCCCAGGCTGCCCGGCACGCCGCGGTACGGCGCCTGCTGGCCGGCATCCATCAGCACCTCGCCGGCCTGCACCAGCGTCAGCACCATCATGTCCTGCGCCTGCGCCGCTCGGCGCGGCACGGTGTGGGTGGCGTAGGCCGACGAGCGCATGGCCCCGAACACGCAGGCGCCGTCGCGCAGCAGCAGAAGCTCGGCATCCAGCGGCTGGCCGGGGGGCGGCGGCTCCAGCTCCACCAGTTGGTGCGCGCGCTCGCGCCAGGCCTCGAAGCGCAGCGACGGCTCGATGTCGCGCGTGGACAGGCGCTCCAGTGTGCAACGGGCGGCGGGCGCCGAGAGCATCGTGGGCGGGTTCATGGTGCGGGCCTGGACGTCACCCCAGGTCGCCCCATTCTAGGGTTCGGGACGCCTGGCCACCAGCCTGGACGCCGCGCCACCACGCGGCTGGCCCGGCACAAGCCGCCGGCTCGTAGATTCAGGCCAGGCTGCAAACCTTGGAACGGAAACCCGGCGCGCGCGCCGGATGACTCGACCCGAGCGTCAGGGCCCCTTTCATTTCGAACAACCGGGAGCTGGATCGATGCCTTGCCAACACCACCCCTTGCCGCGGCCGCTGCTGGCCGCCCTGCTGCTGACGGCCGCCGTCGGCGCGCAGGCCGGCGTCTGCCGCGTGACCCCCAACGGCGGCGCGGCGGGCCACGATGGCAGCACGTGGGACGACGCGCACGCCATGACCCTGCAGGCCGCGCTGGGCGCCAGCGCCTGCACCGAAATCTGGGTGGCGCAAGGGGTTTACACGCCCACGACGGACGCCGACCGCACGGTCAGCTTCAACCTGGCGCCCGGTGTGGCGGTGTACGGCGGCTTTGCCGGCGTCAGCACCGAAGTCAGCCGCGATGCGCGCAACCCGGCGACCCACCGCACGGTGCTGTCGGGCGACATCGACGGCGACGACACCGACGTGCGGGATGCCAACGGCGTCGACACCGCGGTCAGCGCCCACAACGGCGGCAACAGCTACCACGTGGTGCTGCTGGGCGGCCGGGGCGACACCGGCAGCGGCACGTTCACGTCCGCGACCGTGCTCGACGGCGTGACGATCACGGCCGGTAATGCGAATGCCATGTCCAGCCCCGATGGCATGGGCGGGGGCTTGTATTGCAACGGCGCCGGAGCGGGTGCGAGCTGCAGCCCGGCCCTGGCCAACGTCAACTTCAGTGGCAACAACGCGGGCCGCGCTGCCAACCCGGGTAATCCTTTTGATCCTGGCACTGCCGGCTACGGCGGGGCGATGTACAACGATGGCATTCGCGGCACCAGCAGCCCGAGCTTGACCAACGTCAGCTTCAGTAATAACAGCGCCTCCGCCGACGGCGGCGCAATGTACAACGATGGCAGCTTCGGCACCAGCAGCCCGACTCTGACCAACGTCAGCTTCAGCGGCAACAGCGCTTCCGATGGCGGCGGGGCGATATTGAACTATGGCGGCAACGGCAACAGTAGCCCGAGCCTGGCCAACGTCACCTTCAGCGACAACAGCGCCGGCATCCTCGGTGGCGCGATGCTCAACGACGGTTCATCCTCCGGCACAAGCAGCCCGACCCTGACCAACGTCACCTTCAGCGGCAACAGCGCCGGCCTCCTCGGTGGCGCGATGCTCAACGACGGCACCACCAGCGGCACCGCCCGCCCGACCCTGACCAACGTGATCCTGGTCGACGACACGGCCGTCTCCGGCAGTCCGGAAATCCACAACTATTCCACCACCGCCACGCTGAGCCACAGCCTCGTCTACAACACGGCGGCGGCAAGCGGGGCCTGCCCCACCGGCAACACCTGTGGCAGCGGCATGGTCTACGCCAACCCGAAGCTGGGCGCGCTGCAGAACAACGGCGGCGCCACGCCCACGATGCTGCCGGCCGCAGGCAGCGCAGCCATCGACACCGGCACCTGCACCGGCGCGCCCACCACCGACCAGCGCGGCGTGGCGCGCCCGCAGGGCAACACCTGCGACATCGGCGCGGTGGAGCGGCGCCAGGGCAGCCTTGTGCTGAGTGTCGGCATCACGGGCACGGGCACGGTGAGCGGCGGCGCGGGCGCCTGCGCGGCCACCAGCAGCAACTGCACCGCCAGCTACGACGCCGAAGGCGCAGCCATCGTCGTCCTCGCGGCCACGCCCGGCACGGGCTCCACCTTCAGCGGCTGGGGCGGCGATTGCAGCGGCACCGGCAACTGCACCGTGACCATGGACCAGGCGCGCAGCGTGACGGCCCTGTTCACCCTGGACACCTATGCCGTCACCGGCACCGTCGACCCGGCCAGTCCGCCAAACAGCGGCACCCTGGATTGCACCAGCCCGGCCGACTACGGCACCACCACCACCTGCACCGCCCATCCGGCCGCCGGCCACACCACGCAATCGATCAGCGGTTGCGGCGGCACGGCGACCGGCCCGGGGATCGACACGTTCACCACCGGCCAGGTCACCGGCGCCTGCACGGTGACCGCGCTGTTCCAGCCAAACACCTACGCCATCGGCGGCAGCATCAGCGGCCTGACCAGCACGGGCCTGGTGCTGCGCAACGGCGGCGAGGACCTGCCCATCGGGGCCGACGGCGCCTTCGCCTTCGTCAGTCGCGTGCCCTACGGCGGCAGCTACGCCGTCACCGTCCAGGCACAGCCCCGGGGGCAGCGCTGCACCGTGAGCCAAGGCAGCGGCAGCGGCGTCGGCGCCGATGTGACGAATGTGCAGGTGGACTGCTCGGGACTGCCCGCGCCCGTGCCCACGCTGGGGCCATGGGCGCTGGCCCTGCTGGCCGGCGCCCTGGGCTGGCTGGCCTGGCGGCGCGCAAGGCGACCGTGAAGCATCCGAACTGCCTGTCGCCGGCTGGAAATAAGCGTCAATTGCTATTATTAGAATAGCATTCTCGAGTCGACAGCATCACGCGGGGCGCCGTACACTGCCTGCACATTGCAGGAGCCCCGATGAACGCCCCCACCCAACCCACCCACGTTCTGCCCCAAGTCCATCAGCGCCCCGTGCCGCCGGCGCTGATCGAGGCGCTCAAGACGCGCTTTGGCGCCCAGTTCTCCGACGCCCTGGCGGTGCGCGAGCAGCACGGGCGCGACGAGTCGGCCTTCACCACCGTGCCGCCGCCGGCCGCCGTGGTGTTTGCCGAAAGCACAGCCGACGTGCAGGACGCCGTGCGGCTGTGCGCGCAGCACAGGGTGCCGGTGATTCCCTACGGCGTCGGCTCCTCGCTGGAGGGCCATCTGCTGGCCGTGCAGGGCGGCGTCAGCCTCGATGTCAGCCGCATGAACCGGGTGCTGAGCGTCAACGCCGAGGACCTGACGGTGACCGTGCAGCCCGGCGTCACGCGCGAGCAGCTCAACGCCGAGATCAGGAGCACCGGCCTGTTCTTTCCGATCGACCCCGGCGCCAACGCCAGCCTGGGCGGCATGTGCGCCACGCGCGCCAGCGGCACCAACGCCGTGCGCTACGGCACCATGCGCGAGAACGTGCTGGCGCTGCAGGTCGTCACCGCCGCGGGCGAGGCCATCCGCACCGGCACGCGCGCCAAGAAAAGCAGCGCCGGCTACGACCTGACGCGCCTGTTCGTCGGCAGCGAAGGCACGCTGGGCGTCATCACCGAGGCCACGCTGCGCGTGTACCCGCTGCCCGAGGCGGTGGCGGCGGCGATCTGCTCGTTCGGCAGCATCGGCGACGCGGTCGACACCGTGATCCAGATCATCCAGCTGGGCGTGCCCATCGCCCGCGTCGAGCTGCTGGACGGGCACACCGTGCGCATCGTCAACCGGCATAGCAAGCTCACGCTGCGCGAGGGGCCCATGCTGCTGATGGAGTTCCACGGCTCGCCCGCCGGCGTGAAGGAGCAGACCGAGACCGTGCAGGCCATCGCGGCCGAGCACGGCGGCGCCGGCTTCGAATGGGCCGACACGCCCGAGGAGCGCTCGCGCCTGTGGACGGCGCGGCACAACGCCTACTTCGCCGGCGTGCAAAGCCGCCCCGGCT
>JAKOWB010000132.1 GCA_029781795.1 Pseudomonadota bacterium
CGCCCTGCTGGCGGCCGCGGAGCTGGTGCCGGCCTTTCTGGTGGGCTTGGTGGCCGGCGCCTGGGTGGACCGCCTGGCCAAGCGTCCCCTGCTCATCGCCTGCGACCTGCTGCGCGCCGCCCTCGTGGCCGTCGTGCCGGCGGCGGCCGTGGGCGGCTGGCTGACCCTGCCGCTGCTGGTGGCCGTTCAGGCAGCCTCGGCCGTGGCGACCCTCGTCTTCGACGTCGCCTACGAGGCCTACCTGCCCGCCCTGATCAGCCGCGAGCAGCTGCTGGAGGGCAACGCCAAGCTGACGGCCTCGGCGTCCGTGGCGGAGTTCTCCGCCTTCGGCTCGGCCGGCTGGCTGGTGGCACGCTTCAGCGCCCCCCTGACCATGGCCCTGGATGCCCTCAGCTTCCTGATCTCGGCCGCCTGCCTGTTGACCATCAAGACCCGCGAGGGTCTGCGACGCGGCCGCCCGGATACGCCCCCCGCGCCGGAGCAGCCCGGCGTGTCCCCTGCGCCCCTGGGCCATCTGGACCTGGACCCCGCAGCCCTGGACCATCCGTCGCCGGTGGAACCGGCGCCGGGCGCCATGGGCTGGCGAGCCTTCGCGACGGAGGTGACCGAAGGGCTGCGCTTCGTGGCTGCCACGCCGGCCCTGAGGGCCTTGGCGGTGGCCGGTGCCTTGTTGGCCTTCGGCTTCCGCTTCGGCGGCACCGTGTGGATCCTCTTCGTCACCCGGGAGCTGGGCGTCGACACCGGCCGCCAAGGAATGATCTACGCCATCGGCGGGCTCGGCAGCCTGGCGGGGGCCGCCCTGGCCCTGCCGATCACCGGCCGGCTGGGCCTGGGTCGTGCCTTGGCCGTCCTCTTGGTCGTCGCCGCCTTCGGCCAGGCACTGGTTCCTCTTGCCCCCAGCGCCGCCGCCCTGGGCATCACCCTGATGGTGGCCCAGCAACTGATCACCGACCCGGCGGTCACCATCTACGAGGTGACCGCCGTCAGCCTACGTCAGCGCCTGACCCCGGACGCCCTCCTGGGCCGTATGAACGCCAGCCTCCGCACCCTCAACTTCGGCGCCAGCCTCGCCGGCACCGGCCTGGCCGGCCTCTTGGGCGATCGCATCGGACTGCGTGCCGTCCTGCTCGGCGGCGCGGCGACGGTGGCCGCGGCCGGGCTGTCGTTGCGCCTGTCCCCGGTGTACAGTCTGCGCGGCGACGGCGATGGCGGCGCCTGAAGATGCCGCGCCGGCCAGCCTCCGGCGCCGCCCCCTGGGCCTGCCGGCCCACAGCCAACCCATCGACCCCGTACGGGAGGTTCTTTGAAGCATAAGCATCAGGCGGGCGCTCCGGCCGACCAGAGCCACGAGATCGCCGCCGAACAGACGAACCTGGACCTGGTCTACGCGCGGCTCGATCAGGTGCGCGCGGAGACGAGCCTGCGGCTGGACGCCACCTTGCGCGACGACGCCGGCGGCACGGCCCTGGGCCTTTCCGAACGCGACGCCCTGGTGGCGATGTATGAGGAGCGCCTGGCCGCCCTGGCCGGCGCCGATGAGCGGCTCTGCTTCGGCCGCCTGGACCTGCGCGACGACAGCCGCTTCTACATCGGGCGCATCGGCCTGGCCGACGAGCACTTGGAGCCGCTGCTCATCGACTGGCGGGCACCGGTGGCGGCGGCCTTCTACCAGGCCACCGCCCGCGAGCCCGGCGACGTGGTGCACCGGCGGCATCTGACCACCCGCGCCCGCAAGGTGCTGGCCATCGAGGACGACGTGCTGGACCTGGGCGCCCTGGACGACGCCGAGCGTGGCCATCTGGTGGGCGAAGGCGCCCTCCTGGCCGCCGTCCAGGCGGCGCGCACCGGGCGCATGGGCGACATCGTGGCCACCATCCAGGCCGAGCAGGACAAGGTCGTCCGCGCCGAGCTGCGCGGCGTGCTGGTGGTGCAGGGCGGGCCGGGCACGGGCAAGACGGTGGTGGCCCTGCACCGCGCGGCCTACCTGCTGTATACCTACCGCGAGCGGCTCGCGCGCAGCGGCGTGCTCCTGGTAGGCCCCAGCACGGTCTTCCTGCGCTACATCGAGCGCGTGCTGCCGGCCCTCGGCGAGACCGGCGTGGTCATGCGCACGCCGGGCACGCTCTTCCACGGGGTCGCGGCGACCTTGGAGGACGAGCCCGAGGTCGCCGGCCTCAAGGGAGATCTGATCATGGCCGAGGTGCTGGCCCATGCCCTCAGGCTGCGCCAGCGCGCGCCCGCCGCCGCCGTCACCCTGGACGTCGACGGCACGGCCATCACCGTCCAGCCGGCGGCCTTCGACGCCGCCCTGCGCCAGGCCCGCGGCAGCGGCAAGCCCCATAACGGGGCGCGCCCGGTCTTCCTGAAGCATCTCCTGGACCATATGGTGACGCTGCTGGCCCAGAAGGATTCGCCCGGCGCACGCCCCGACGCCGAGGAGCGGGCCGGTCTGCTGGAAGCCCTACTGGACGCGGTGGAGGTGCGGCAGGCCATCGACGAGGCCTGGCCGAAGCTGCGCCCCCAGGAGCTGCTGGCCGACCTCTACCGCGACCCCGCGCTGCTGGCCGCCGCCGCCCCCAAGCTCTCGGACGCCCAGCGTCGGCTGCTGCAGCGCGACCCGGCGGACGCCATGCGCTGGACCATCGCCGACGTGCCCCTGCTGGACGAGGCCGCCGAGCTGCTGGGC
>JAKOWB010000153.1 GCA_029781795.1 Pseudomonadota bacterium
CCTGGCCCAGGGCGCCGTCTCCGGCGCGCCGCGTGCCAGCGAGGTACCAGCGAAGGCGCCCGCGGCGCGGCCGACGGTGGAGCTCACTTCCTTCCCCGCCCTGGTGGCGCTGGTGCGCCAGCAGCGCGAACTGCAGCTCGCCAACCACCTGGAGTGCGACGTCGGGCTGGTGCGCTTCGCGCCGGGCGAGCTGGAGCTGAACGAGATCCACGCCCTGCCGCCGGACTTCCGCCTGCGCCTCGGCCGGCTGCTCAGCGAGTGGACCGGGCGCGACTGGTCGGTGGCGCGCTCGGCGCTGCCCGGCGAGCCGCCCCTGCGCGAGCAGGCCAAGGCCGTGGCGGCGCAGCAGCAGGCCGTGGCATTGCAGCACCCGCTGGCGCAGGCGCTGCTGAAGACCTTTCCCGGCGCCAAGCTGGTGGCGCACCGCAAGCCGGAAACCGAAGCCCCCGCCGCGCCGTTGCCCGATGGCGGCGGCGATGCTACCCCCGAGGCCACGCCCCAGGCGGACTATGCCAGCGACGACGATCTGGCGGCGCTGATGGTCGAGGGCACGGACTTCCAGGACGAGGACTGACAGGCGATGAAGAACCTTGGCCAGCTCATGAAGCAGGCGCAGCAGATGCAGGCCAAGATGGCCGAGATGCAGGAGAAGCTGGCCGAGGCCACGGCGGTCGGCCAGGCCGGCGGCGGCCTGGTGCAGGTCACCATCACCGGCAAGCAGGAGATCACCCGGGTCAAGATCGATCCCAGCCTGGTCGACCCGGCCGAGGTCGAGGTGCTGGAGGACCTGATCGTCGCCGCCGCCAACGACGCGCGGGTGAAGATCCAGGCGCAGATCGAGCAGAAGATGCAGCAGGTGACCGGCGGCCTCCAGCTGCCGCCCGGCATGAAGCTGCCGTTCTGACCGTTCCATGGCCGAAGGCGAGATCGACCGCCTGACCCAGCTGCTGGCGCGCCTGCCGGGCCTCGGCCCGCGCTCGGCGCGGCGCGCGGTGCTGCAGCTGCTGAAGCGGCGCGAGGCGCTGCTGCTGCCGATCGCCCAGGCGCTGCTGGCGGCGGCCGAGACCATCAAGACTTGCTCCACCTGCGGCAACTTCGATTCCACCGACCCCTGCGCGCTCTGCCGCGACCCGACGCGCGACGAGGGCCTGATCTGCGTCGTCGGCGACGTCGCCGACCTCTGGGCGCTGGAGCGCTCGGGCGCGGTGCGCGGGCGCTACCACGTGCTGAACGGCACGCTCTCGGCGCTGGAGGGGCGGGGGCCGGAGCAGATCGGCCTCGACCGCCTGCTGGCCCGCGCGCGCGAGCCGGGCCGGCGCGAACTGGTGCTCGCCCTGCCGGCCACGGTCGAGGGCCAGACCACCGCGCACTACATCGCCGAGCGCCTGGCCGGCAGCGGCCTCGCCGTCACCCGCCTGGCCCAGGGCGTGCCGGTCGGCGGCGACCTGGACTACCTGGACGACGGCACGCTCATGGCGGCGATGAAAACCCGGCGGCCAGCGATTTAACGGAAAAATTAGTAATCAAGCTTGCCTCGAGCCTCGCCACTGGCTCCCCCTCTCCCCGTTCCGACGGGGAGAGGGCAGGGTGAGGGGCGGTTTCTTATTGATTTGTTTGAATTTCTTGATCTGTGCGCAGGCGGGCAGGACCAACCGACCGCCCCTCACCCCGGCCCACACCCCGTCAGAACGCGGAGAGGGGGGACTACTCGTTTCGCGCGCGAAGGAAAAATAACTAGTAATCAGTTACCTTCGAGTTTCCCCTGCTCGTCATCCAGGTCCAGCTCGTCGATGCGTTGGCCGGTCTTGGTCAGCTTGTCGGTGGTGATCTGGATCTTGCGCACGTCGTCGGTGGCCTGGGCGAAGTGCTTGCCCAGCGCCGTAACCCGCTCGTCCAGGCGCGCCATGTCCTCCAGCAGCTTGCGCACCTCGGCCTGGATCAGGTGCGCCTGCTCCTTGAGGCGCGTGTCCTTGATCACCGCGCGCAGCGTGTTCAGCACGGCCCAGAGCGTGGTCGGCGAGACGATGTAGACGCGCCGCCGCCGCGCCCGCTCCACCGCGTCGCCGAGCTGGTCGTGGATCTCGGCATAGACCGCCTCCGAGGGCACGAACATCAGCGCCGCCTCGGCCGTCTCGCCCGGCACCACGTACTTGGCGGCGATGTCCTCGACATGCTTCAGCACGGCCTGCTGGAAGGCACGCAGCGCCTGGGTCCTGAGCGCCGCGTCGCCGCCGGCCTGGCGCAGCAGGTCATAGGCCTCGCGCGGGAACTTGGCGTCGATGCAGAGCGGCCCCAGCGGTGGCGGCAGCTTCAGCAGGCAGTCGGCGCGCGTGCCGCCCTTCAGGGTCGCCTGGAACTCGACATAGGCCGCCGGCAGCATGTCGCGCACCACGGCCTCGAGCTGCGCCTCGCCGAAGGCGCCGCGCGCCTGCTTGTTGGCCAAGAGGGCCTGCAGCGAGGTGACCTCGCCCGCCAGCTTGCCGACCGTCTCGCGCGCCTGGTCGATCACCGCCAGGCGTTCGCCCAGCGCCTTCAGCGCCCCCTGGCTCTCCTCGGCGCTGGTCTTCAGCCGCTCGCCGACGCGCTGGCCGAAGGACTCCAGCCGCTGCTCCAGCGCCTGCGCCACGGCGCGCTCCTGCGCGCGCAGCGTCTCGGCCATCTGCTGCTGCGCCGCCGCCTGCGAGTGGGCGAGCTGCTCCAGGCTGGCGGCGAGCTGGCCGCCGCCGCGCTTCAGGGCCAGCGCCAGCAGCGCGCCGAGGGCCAGCGCGACCAGGGCGACGACGACGACGATCCAGGGATCCATGGCGACTCCGTTTCCGCCGGGGAGTCTAGCAGGCGCTGGCTTGACCGCATCGCCCGGCAGGCGCAGCCTTCGTGGCGACAGATGGGGATGGAGTCCCCCGACACCCGCCAGTCGTTGGCTGATGACTCCTACCGAACGCGCCGGGCGCGGGGGTAGGAGGCTGTCGATCCCCTCGCAAGATCCGGCCCAGCAGAGGCGGCGGCGCCGCCGGAAAGGATGGGCATGGTTTCCTGGAGCCTCGCCGCGCCGGCGGTCGGCGCCGCCTTCCTCGCCTCGCTGGTCGAGGTGGTGGAGGCCTTCACCATCGTCCTGGCGGTCGGCACGCTGCGCGGCTGGAAGCCGGCGCTGCTCGGCGCCGGGGCGGGTCTCGTCCTCCTCGCCCTGCTGGTGCTGGCGCTGGGCCCCCTGCTGGGGCAGGTGCCGCTGCACAGCCTGCAGCTCGTCATCGGCGTGCTGCTGCTGCTCTTCGGCCTGGGCTGGCTGCGCAAGGCCATCCTGCGCGCCGCTGGCCTGATGGCGCTGCACGACGAGGCGGCGATCTTCGCCGCCGAGTCCGCCGCCCTGCAGGCGGAGGCACGCCGGCAACGGACCCGCCTCGCCTGGCTGGCCGGCCTCACCGCCGGCAAGGCGGTGCTGCTGGAGGGGATCGAGGTCGCCTTCATCGTCATCGCGGTCGGCGCCGGGCGCGGCCTGCTGCTGCCGGCCGGCCTCGGCGCGCTGGCCGCCTGCCTCGCCGTGCTGGCGGTCGGGCTGCTGCTGCGCCGGCCGCTGGCGCGGGTGCCGGAGAACGCGCTGAAGTTCGGCGTCGGCGTCATGCTGACCGCCTTCGGCCTCTACTGGAGCGGCGAGGGCCTCGGCATCGCCTGGCCCGGCGCCGACTGGGCGCTGCTGGCCTTCGCCCTGCTGGTCCTGGTGGGCGCGCTGGCCCTGGCCGGATCGCTGCGGCGCGCCGGGAGGGTCCTGCCATGAGCCTGCTGAAGGCCCTGCTGGCCGAGCTGCGCGGCATGTTCGCCGCCGACCTCTGCCTCTCGCTCGCCGTGCTGCTGCTGATCGGCGCCCTGGCCCTGGCACTGGAGCGGGGACTGCCGCCGCCCTGGGCCGGCGGCCTGCTGGTCGCCGGGGTGCTCGCCATCCTGGTCGCCAGCGTGCTGCGCGCCGCGCGGCGCATCCGCCGCGACGGTTGACCCGGCAGGGTCTCGCGACTAGGTAAGTCGCCGCGTCACTCCAGCCCGACGGTCCCATGGCCCGCCTGCCCATCATCATCGCGCCCGATCCCCGCCTTGCCCGCAAGGCGGCGGCGGTGGAGCGCGTCGACGCCGAGGTGCGGCGCCTGATGGACGACATGCTGGAGACGATGTACGCCGCGCCGGGCGTCGGCCTCGCCGCGCCGCAGGTCGGCGTGCTGAAGCGCGTCATCGTCGTCGACGTCGGCCCGAAGGACCAGCCGCAGCCGCACCGCATGGCGAACCCGGAGATCCTCTGGGTCTCCGACGAGGATGCCAGCTTCAACGAGGGCTGCCTCTCGCTGCCCGAGCATTATGCCGACGTGGTGCGCCCGCGCGCCGTCAAGGTGTGCTACCTCGACCAGGACAACGAGATTCGCGAGCTCCAGGCCGAGGGCCTGCTCGCCATCTGCATCCAGCACGAGATCGACCACCTCGATGGCGTGCTCTTCGTCGATCATGTCTCGGCGCTGAAGCGCAACATGATCCTGCGCAAGCTGGTGAAGGCGAAGAAGCAGGGCGCCTTCGAAACCGTCTGACGCCGCCGGGGGAGGGCGCGCCATGCCGCTGAGGCTGGCCTTCATGGGGGCGCCCGACTTCGCCGTGCCGACCCTGGCCGCGCTGCTGGCGGCCGGGCACGAGATCGCCGCTGTCTACAGCCAGCCGCCGCGGCCGGCCGGGCGCGGCCAGAAGGAACAGCCGACGCCGGTCGCCGCCTTCGCCGCCGCGCGCGGCCTGCCGGTGCTGACCCCGGCCAGCCTGAAGCCGCCGGCGGAAGCCGAGCGCTTCCGCGCCCTGGCGCTCGACGCCGCCATCGTCGTGGCCTATGGCCTGATCCTGCCGCCGGCGATCCTGGCGGCGCCGCGCCTCGGCTGCCTCAACGTCCACGCCTCGCTGCTGCCGCGCTGGCGCGGCGCGGCGCCGATCCAGCGCGCCATCCTGGCCGGCGATGCCGAGAGCGGCGTCTCGATCATGCAGATGGACCAGGGGCTCGACACCGGCCCGGTGCTGGCGCGCGCCGCCCACCCCATCGCGCCGGACGCCACCGGCGCCAGCCTGCACGACGAGCTCGCCGCGCTGGGCGCGCGGCTGCTGGCCGAGACCCTGCCGCGGGTCGCGGCGGGGCAAATCCAGGCGGTGCCGCAGCCGGCCGAAGGCGTGACCTACGCCGCCAAGCTCAGCAAGGCCGAAAGCGCCCTCGACTGGGGCAAGCCGGCGGCGCTGCTGGAACGCCAGGTGCGCGCCTTCACCCCCTGGCCCGGCAGCCACTTCGTCCTGGAGGGCCAGCGCGTGAAGCTGCTGCGCGCCGCGCTGGCCGAGGGCGCGGGGCTCGCGGGTACGGTGCTGGACGAAGACCTCACCGTCGCCTGCGGCCAGGGCGCGCTGCGCCTGCTGGAGCTGCAGCGCGAGGGCAAGCGGCCGCAGCCGGCGGCGGAGTTCCTGCGCGGCCGCCCGGTGGCGCCGGGAACGCGGCTCGGATGACCCCCCGCTCATGACACGCTGGAAGCTGACGCTGGAATACGACGGCACGGCCTTCCTCGGCTGGCAGCGCCAGGCGCAGGGCATGACGGTGCAGCAGGCGCTGGAGGAAGCGGCCGAGCGCTTCTGCGGCGAGCGGCCGGTGGCCCACGCCGCCGGGCGCACCGACACCGGCGTGCACGCACTGGGCCAGGTCGCGCACCTCGACATTGCACGTGAAACCTCGGCGCATACGGTGCAGATGGCGCTGAACCAGCACCTCAAGGGCCTGCCGGTCGTGGTGCTGGCGGCCGAGGCGGTGGGCGAGGCGTTCCACGCCCGCTTCTCGGCCAGGGCGCGGCACTACCGCTTCCGCATCCTGAACCGCCGCGCGCCGCCGGCGCTGGAGCGGGGCCGGGTCTGGTGGCTGCCGGTGCCGCTCGACGCCGCCGCCATGCACGACGCGGCGCAGCACCTGGTCGGCCACCACGACTTCTCCTCCTTCCGCGCCGCCGAGTGCCAGGCGGCCTCGCCGGTGAAGACGCTGGACCGGCTGGAGGTGACGCGGCTGGGCGAGGAGATCGAGGTGCTGGCCGAGGCGCGCTCCTTCCTGCACCACCAGGTGCGCAACATGGTCGGCACCCTGGCGCTGGTCGGCCGCGGCAAGTGGCAAGGGCGGCAGGTCGCGGCGGCCCTGGCGGCGCGCGACCGCAAGGCCGCCGGCCCGACGGCGCCGCCGGAGGGACTCTACCTGGTGCGGGTCGTCTACTGAGGGAGAGCCTAGGCCGCCTCGGCCAGGCCCTCGCTCTCCTCGGCGCCGACCATCAGGTTCAGGTTCTGCACCGCGGCGCCGCTGGCGCCCTTGCCCAGGTTGTCGAGCTGGGCGACCAGCAGGGCCTGGCCCCGGTCGGCGTTGGCGAAGAGGTGGATGCGCAGCTCGTTGGTGCCGTTGGTGGCCTGCGGGTCGAGGCGCTCGGGCAGCGACTCCGGCTGCAGCGTCACGAAGCGTTGGCCGTCGTAGTGCTGGGCGAAGCAGTCGCGCAGGTCGCCGATGGTCGGCTGGCGCGGCAGGGCCCAGAGCTGCAGCGGCAGCGAGACCAGCATGCCCTGGGCGAAGCGCCCGACCGAGGGCACGAAGAGCGGCGGGTTCTTCAGCCGGCCGTAGGTCTGCATCTCCGGCACGTGCTTGTGCTTCAGGCCCAGGCCGTAGAGCCAGAAGGGCATCTCGGTGTAGCTCGGGCTCGCCGGGTTCTCGTAGGACTCGATGAGCTGCCTGCCGCCGCCGCTGTAGCCGGAGACGGCGTTGATGGTGACCGGCCAGTCCGCGGGCAGCAGCCCGGCGTCGACCAGCGGGCGGATCAGCGCGATGCCGCCGGTGGCATAGCAGCCGACGTTGGCCACCCGCCTGCTCTGGCGGATCAGGTCGGCCTGCTGGCCCGTCATTTCGGGGAAGCCGTAGGTCCAGTCCGGCGCCACGCGATGCGCGGTCGAGGCGTCGATCACCCGCGTGCGCGGGTTCTCGATCATCGCCACCGAGGCCTTGGCCGCCTCGTCCGGCAGGCAGAGGATCGCGACGTCCGCGGCGTTCAGCAGGCGCTTGCGCTCGCCCTCGTCCTTGCGCAGCTCGGTCGCGATGGACAGCAGCTCGATGTCGCGGCGGCCGGCCAGCCGCTCGCGGATCTGCAGGCCGGTGGTGCCGGCCTCGCCGTCGATGAAGACCTTGGTCATGGGCGGCCTCTTCGGTTACGCGGGTCCTTAGATCGCGCAGCCGGGCGGCCAGCGCAAGACCTAGGTTCCGAGACCCAGCAGCGCGGTACGCGACACGGCGAAGAGGAAGACGCTGTAGGTGACCACCTCGGACAGCACCACCAGCGCCGCCGCCTGGCCGCCGCCGACCTTCAGCGTCTGGCGCAGGATCCACCAGGCGTTGCCCAGCAGCCAGAGGATCACCGCCAGGTCCAGGAAGTCGCCGAAGCCGCCCTGGTCGTCCGAGATCAGCGTCGAGAGCAGCTTGGCGTAGCTCGCCGGCACCGAGGCCCAGTTGCTGGCCTGCAGGTAGAAGGGGATGCGCGGCGCAAAGCTCTGCCGCTCGCCGAGCAGCAGCAGCAGCACCGGAAAGGCCAGCCAGAAGATGACATAGGCGAGCGCCCAGACGCCGTAGAAGTGCAGGCCCGCGGCCTCGAGCTCCAGGTCGCTGCGGAAGGTTTCCAGCTGGATGGCGAAGGCCGGCGCCGCCAGCAGCATGGCGAAGAAGCTGCGCCACACGGCGCCGGGATCGCGCGCCATGAGGGTGAAGCCGTCCGGGCGGAAGGTCAGGATCCGCCAGGCGCCCGCCAGCGACTGCCTGATCTCGGCGCTTGTGGGCATGTCAGGCCGCAGGGAAAAGGCGGTCGAGGATCTGCCGGTAGATCCGGGTCAGCAGCGCCACGTCGGCCACCGCGACCCGCTCGTCCACCTTGTGCGCGGTGGCGTTCTGCAGCCCCAGTTCCACCACCGGGCAGGCATCCTTGATGAAGCGCGCGTCCGAGGTGCCGCCGGTGGTGCCGAACGCGGGCCGGCGGCCGGTGGCGGCCAGCACCGCCGCGGCCACGGTCTCGCTGAGGCGGCCGGGGGGCGTCAGGAAGGATTCGCCCGAGACGCGGACCGTCAGCGTGACCTTGCCGCCGACGCGCTGGATGCGTTCGCGCACCCAGGCCTCGACTCCGGCACCGCTCTGCTCGCTGGAGAAGCGCACGTTGAAGCGCGCCCTGGCCTCGCGCGGAATGACATTGCTGGCCGGGTTGCCGATGTCGATCGAGGTGACCTGCAGGTTGCTCGGCTGGAAGTGCGCGTTGCCCTGGTCGATCGCCTCGTGGGTCAGGATGTGCAGCAGCTCGATCAGGCGGTGGGCCGGATTGTCGGCCAGGTGCGGATAGGCCGTGTGGCCCTGCACGCCCTCCACCACGATCTCGCCGGTCAGGCTGCCACGGCGGCCGATCTTCACCATGTCGCCGACCTGCTCGACCGAGGTCGGCTCGCCCACCAGGCAGAGGTCGAGGCGCTCGCCCTCCTGCAGCAGGGTCTTCAGCATGGCCGGGGTGCCGTTGATCGAGACGCCCTCCTCGTCGCCGGTGATGAGGAAGGAGAGCGAGCCGCCGAAGTGCGGCCCGCGCTCGGCCAGGAAGTCTGCCACCGCCGCCACCTGGCAGGCGATGGCGGCCTTCATGTCCGAGGCGCCGCGGCCGATCAGCCAGCCCTCGTCCACGGTGGCGGCGAAGGGATCGACCGACCAGGCCTTGCGGTCGCCGGTCGGCACCACGTCGGTGTGGCCGGCGTAGCAGTAGTTGATCCCGGTGCTGCCCAGCCGGGCGTAGAGATTGTCCACCGGCTCGGTGCCCGGCGCGTGATAGGGCATGCGCCGGCAGGTGAAGCCCAGGTCCTCCAGCGCGCCCTGCAGCACGTCCAGCGCGCCGGCGTCGAGCGGCGTCACGCTGGGGCAGCGCATCAGCTCACGGGCCAGGGTCAGGGCGTCGAGGGGCATGGCGCCGGCCGCTCAGGTCCGCAGCAGCTCGTTGATCGCCGTCTTGCCGCGGGTCTGCGCGTCGACCCGCTTGACGATGACGGCGCAGTAGAGGCTGGGCCCCATCTCGCCGTTCTTCATCGGCTTGCCCGGCAGGTTGCCGGACACCACGACGGAATAGGGCGGCACGCGGCCGATGTGGATCTCGCCGGTCTCGCGGTCGACGATCTTGGTGGAGGCGCCGATGAAGACGCCCATGGCGAGGACCGAACCCTCGCCCACCACCACGCCCTCGACCACTTCGCTGCGCGCGCCGATGAAGCAGTTGTCTTCGATCACCACCGGGCCGGCCTGGATCGGCTCCAGCACGCCGCCAAGGCCGACACCGCCCGAGATGTGGCAGTTCTTGCCGACCTGCGCGCAGGAGCCGACGGTGGCCCAGGTGTCGATCATGGTGCCGCTCTCGACACGGGCGCCGACGTTGACGAAGCTCGGCATCAGCACGACGTTCGGCGCGATGTAGGCCGAGTGGCGCACGATGCAGTTCGGCACGGCGCGGAAGCCGGCGGCGCGGAACTGGCTCTCGCCCCAGTCGGCGAACTTGCTCTCCACCTTGTCCCACCAGGGGGTATTCTCGCCCGGGCCGCCCGGGATCGGGCGCATGTCGCGCAGGCGGAAGGACAGCAGCACGGCCTTCTTCAGCCACTGGTTCGCCTGCCAGGCGCCGTCGCGCTTCTCGGCCACGCGGAAGCTGCCGGAGTCGAGACCCTGCAGCGCCGCCTCGATGGCGTCGCGCACCTCGCCCCGGGTGGCGGTGTTGATGCCGTCGCGGGCCTCCCAGGCCTGCTCGATCACGCGCTCCAGCGTCGTCGCATCCATCGTCTGGTCCCTTGTCTCTGCGTTGCTCTAGCCGCGGCGCACCAGTGTGCCGATGCCGCGCTCGGTGAAGATCTCCAGCAGCATGGCATGCGGGATGCGGCCGTTCAGGATGACCGCGGCGTCGACGCCGCGCTCGACCGCGTGCACGCAGGTTTCCAGCTTCGGGATCATGCCGCCCGAGATGGTGCCGTCGCCCTGCAGCCGCTTGATGTCGCTGACCGTCAGCTCGGGGATCAGGTTCTTCTGCTTGTCCAGCACGCCCGACACGTCGGTCAGCATCAGCAGGCGCGAGGCGCCGACCGCGCCGGCGATGGCGCCGGCCACGGTGTCGGCGTTGATGTTGTAGGTCTCGCCCTGCGGGCCGACGCCGATCGGCGCGATCACCGGGATCATGCCGCTGTGCTCCAGCGCCGCCAGGATGTGCGGGTTGATCTTGTCCGGCTCGCCGACGAAGCCCAGGTCCAGGATCTTCTCGATGTTGGAGCCGGGGTCCTTGTGGGTGCGGCGCAGCTTGGTCGCCTGCACCAGGTTGCCGTCCTTGCCCGACAGGCCGATGGCGGTGCCGCCGGCCTTGTTGATGGCGTTGACCAGTTCCTTGTTGATCGAGCCCGACAGCACCATCTCGACGATCTCGACGGTTTCGGCGTCGGTGACGCGCAGGCCCTGCACGAACTCGCTCTTGATCTTCAGGCGTTCCAGCATCTGGCCGATCTGCGGGCCGCCGCCGTGCACCACGATGGGATTCACGCCGACCTGCTTCAGCAGCACGATGTCGCGCGCGAAGGTATCGGCCACCTTCTCGTCGCCCATGGCATGGCCGCCGTACTTGATGACGAAGGTCTTGCCGGCGTAGCGCCGCATATAGGGCAGCGCCTCGGTGATGGTGCGCGCCGTGCGCAGCCAGTTCTTGGTCTCCGAGAAGTCGATCTCGGCCTTCTTTTCCTGCATCGGCGGCTTGTCGGTCATCGGCTTGGATCCGGCTGCGGCGGGGTCGGCGAAAACGGGCGCACTCTAGCGACGCGGCGCCGCCAGGGCCAGCGCCGCCAGCACGGCGCGCAGCGCTTCGATACCTGTCCCGTCGCTGGCGCTGGTCAGCAGGATCTCCGGGTGCGCCGCGCGCAGCCGCGACAGCGCCGCCGCCGTGCGCTCCAGCAGCGCCGCGCGCGCCTCCGGCCGCACCAGGTCGGCCTTGGTCAGCACCACCTGATAGGACTGCGCCGCCTCGTCCAGGCCCTTCATGGTCTCCAGGTCGACCGGCTTCAGGCCGTGGCGGGCGTCGATCAGCACCAGGACCCGCACCAGCTCCGGCCGGCCCTTGAGGTAGCGCTGGATCAGGCCGCTCCAGGCCGCGACCTTGCTCTTCGCCACCTTGGCGTAGCCGTAGCCGGGCAGGTCGACCAGCATCAGCCGGCCGCCGAGGTCGAAGAAGTTGAGCTGCTGCGTGCGCCCCGGCGTGCGCGAGACGTTGGCCAGGGTCTTCCGGCCGGTCAGCGCGTTCACCAGGCTGGACTTGCCGACGTTGGAGCGCCCGGCGAAGGCGACCTCGGGCAGGCCGGCGGGCGGCAGCGCGCCCTCCTCGGTCACCCCCCAGACGAAGCGGCAGTCCTGCGCGAAGAGCAGGCGGCCGGCCTCCAGGTCGGCCGCCGGCATGGCCTCAGGCCTTCGGCTTGGGCTTCGGCTTGGCCTTGCCCTTGGTCGCCGAACCCTTGGTCTGCGGGATCACGCCCTCGGCCTTCAGCTTGCTCTGCGACTTGGCGATGGCCTGGCGCGGCTTGCTCTCGGCGGGCCGATCGCTGCCGGGCGTATCGTTCGCGGCCGGCGGCAGGTTCATCGCCTCGGCCTCGGCCTTGGCCTTGGCGGCGGCGTGCGCCTTGCGCCCGACCGGCAGGCCCTGGCGGCGCATGATGATGACCTGCTGCGTCATCGAGAGCGTGTTGTTCCAGGCCCAGTAGATCACCAGGCCCGAGGCGAAGTGGCCCAGCATGAAGGTGAAGATCACCGGCATCCAGGCGAAGATCTTGGCCTGCACCTTGTCGGTCGGCTGCGGGTTCAGGCGGTACTGCAGGAACATGGTCACGCCCATGACCAGCGGCCAGACGCCGAGCGAGACGATGTTGAGGAAGCCGAGATTCGGCACGTCCCACGGCAACAGGCCGAAGCCGTTCAGCCACGAGGTCGGGTCCGGCGCCGAGAGGTCGTGGATCCAGCCGAAGAAGGGCGCGTGGCGCATCTCGATCGTGCCGTAGAGCACGTTGTAGAGCGCGATGAAGATCGGGATCTGGCAGAGGATCGGCAGGCAGCCGGCAAGGGGGTTGGCCCCCTCGCGCTTGTAGAGCTGCATGATCTCCTGCTGGAACTTGGCGCGGTCGTCCTTGTAGCGCTCGCGCAGCTCGGTCATCTTCGGCTGCAGCACCCGCATCTTCGCCATCGACTTGTAGGCCTTGTTGGCCAGCGGGAAGAGCAGGATGCGCACGCAGACCACGAGCAGCAGGATGGCGACGCCGAAGTTGCCGACGATGGAGTAGAACCACTCCAGCGCCAGGTAGATCGGCCGCGACAGGAAGAAGATCCAGCCGTAGTCGATCGCCAGGTAGAAGCGGTTGATGCCCAGGTTCGGGTCCTCGTCGTAGCGGTCGACGATGGTGGCGACGCGGGCGCCGGCATAGGAATGCACCTTGGTCTCGACGCTCTGGCCCGGCTGCAGCGTGGCCGCCGGATAGGTCACGTCGGCCTGGAACACGTCGCCCGCCTGGGTCTTGGTGTGGACGTAGCGCGTGGTGACCGGCACCGCCTGGTCGGGCATCAGCAGCACCATCCAGTACTTGTCGGTGATGCCGAACCAGCCACCCGTGGTGGCCTGGCTCACCGTGCCGTTCGGCGCCTCCATCAGCTCGTCGTAGTCGAGCTCGGTGTAGGTGTTGTCGAGGACGCCGAAGAAGCCTTCCTGCACGATGTAGGTGTGGTCGGTGTAGGGAATGCCGGTGCGGTTCACCAGCGCATAGGGCTTCAGGGTGATCGCGGCGGCGCCCTTGTTGGTCGCGCGCTGCGTGACGGTCAGCAGGTAGTCCTCGTCCAGCGCGTAGACGATCTCGTAGTCGACGTCGCCCAGCGTCGCCTTCAGCGTCACCGGGTGG
Organism: Pseudomonadota bacterium; assembly: GCA_029781795.1. GTDB lineage: Bacteria > Pseudomonadota > Alphaproteobacteria > Kiloniellales > JACOMY01 > JAKOWB01. The sequence goes on from JAKOWB010000153.1 coordinate 12,997, forward strand.
CCGGGCGAGAGGGGGCCGCCCTCGGCGGTCCACAGCGTCTCGGTGTCCGGCGTCGGCGTGTCGCCGTCCGCCAGCCAGCGCGCCGCCAGATAATAGGGCTTCTCGCTGCCGCGCGGCGCCAGCAGGACGATGCTCGGGCTCGCCGGGTCGATGGTCTCGCGGTACTGCGTCAGAACCAGGTCGTCGAGCGCGCCGCCTTTCAGGTTCAGCGAGCCGGCGAGGCGCGGGTTGGTCACCGGGACGCGCGGCGTCTCGGCCAGCACGGCCTCGCGCGGCCGTGCCTTCGGCGCCTCGGTGGCGGGCTGGCTCGGCGTCGTGCCCGCGGTCTGCCCGGCGGTCTGGCCGTCGGTGCCCGGCACGGCCTCGCCCCCGGCGGCGGGCACCGGCTGCGGCGCCGGCGGCACCGGGGTGGGCACCAGGAAGAGCTGCCAGAACAGCAGGATCGCGCCGGAGAGCACGAGCGCCAGGATGAGGTTCTTGTTGTCCATGGGATCAGCGGTGCTCCGTCGCCGGACGCGCCCCGGCATGGGCGGCGCAGCAGGTGTCGTGGGATCGGTGGGTTCCAGGGTGCGGCACAGGGTCGTAGCCCGAGCCGCCCCAGGGATGGCAGCGCGCGATGCGTCGCAGGGCGATCCAGCCGCCGCGCCAGGGGCCGTGCGCCTTGACCGCCTCCAGCCCGTACTCCGAGCAGGTCGGCAGGTAGCGGCAGGCGGGCCCGAAGAAGGGGCCGAGCAGCAGCCGCCAGAACCAGATCAGCCCGCGGGCCAGCAGCAGGGCGGCGGCATTCAGCGGGGCCAGCAGCAGCTTCATGACCGGGTCTCCCGGCGCGGCCGGGCCAGGCGAGCCAGCGCCTGCGCCAGGTCGGCGCGCAGCAGGTCGAAAGGCCGGTCGACGGTCGCCGGCCGGCCGATCAGCACGTAGTCGGTCGCGGGTTCGCCCAGGGTCGGCAGCAGCTCGGCCGCCAGCGCGCGCAGGCGGCGCTTGGCGCGGTTGCGCTCGACTGCCCCGCCAACCTTGCGGCTGCAGGTGAAGCCGACGCGCGGCGCGGAATCGGGGCCCGCCCCGGCCTCCGCTGGGGCGTCCGCCGGCCGGCGATCGGCCTGCAGCACCAGCCCGGGGGTCGACCATTTCCGCCCCGACGCGGCCACCCGCAAAAACTCCGGGCGCCGTTTCAGGCGCCCGGGACGGGGTCCGGCGAGACGAGGCCCGGCCGAGGGGCCCACGGCCTTAGGCGCTGAGGCGCTTGCGGCCCTTCGCGCGGCGGCGCGCCAGCACGATGCGGCCGCCGACCGTCGCCATGCGGGACCGGAACCCGTGGCGGCGCTTGCGAATGAGGGCGCTCGGTTGATAGGTGCGCTTCACCTTAACTCACTCCCAGCCAGATCTGTCGCTGTCAGTAAAACGAGGCGCGTGTATAGGGGGGGAGGGGGTCCGCTGTCAATGAAAGCGGGTGCTACGCCGCCGCGCCCCTGTGCCTCACGCCCATGTGAGGCAAAACGATTGTCCCTTGCCGGCGGCTTGGCGCAGAGTGCGGCCGGGATGTACGGGGACCGCGCAGCGCGGGAGTGGGCGTAGAACCATGCGCCAAACGGTCCATAACCCCTTGGAAGACAAAGCCGAGGGAGCGCGCAGCGGACCGCCGCTGTGGCGCCGGCTGCTGCCCTTTGCCCTGCTGATGGCGCTGTCGGTCGGCGCCTTCGTCTATTGCCGCAGCGAAGGCTGGGACCTCGACACCGTGGCCGAGAACCGCGCCTGGCTCATGGCGCAGGTGCATGCCGCGCCGCTGCTGTCCGGCCTGGCGCTCTTCGCCGTCTACTTTCTCTGCACCGCGCTCAGCCTGCCCTTCGGCTCGCTGCTCTCGGTGGTGGCGGGCTTCCTCTTCGGCACCCTGGTGGCGACGCTCTGGGTCGTGCTGGGTGCCACCCTCGGCTCCATCGCCGTATTCCTGGCGGCGCGCGGGGCGCTGCACGATACCCTGGCGGCGCGGGCCGGGCCCTGGCTGAAGCGCATGGAGCGCGGCTTCAAGCAGGATGCCCTGTCGTACCTGCTGGTGCTGCGCCTGCTGCCGATCTTTCCCTTCTGGCTGGTGAACCTGGTACCGGCCCTGCTCGGCGTGCGCCTGCGGATCTTCGTGCTGGCGACGGCGCTGGGCATCATTCCGGGTACCCTGGTCTTCTCCAGCCTGGGTGGTGGCCTGGGCGCCGTGATGGACCGCGGCGAGAAGCCCGACCTCGGCCTGCTGCTCGACCCCGCCATCCTGCTGCCGCTGCTCGGCCTCTCGATCCTGGCGCTGCTGCCGGTGGCCTATCGCCGCTGGAAGGGGCGGCGGGCACCGTGAGCCTGCTGGAAACCGACCTCTGCGTCATCGGCGCCGGCTCGGCCGGGCTTTCCATCGCGGCCGGCGCCTCGCAACTCGGCGCCCGCGTGGTCCTGGTGGAGCGCGGGACCATGGGCGGCGACTGTCTGAACTACGGCTGCGTGCCTTCCAAGTCGCTGCTGGCAGCCGCGCACCACGCCGTCGCCTGGCGCGAGGCTGCCGGATTCGGCCTGACCCAGGCGCCGCCGACGGTCGATTTCCCGGCGGTGATGCGCGCCGTGCGCGGCACCATCGCCGCCATCCAGCCGAACGACAGCCAGCAGCGCTTCGAGGGGCTGGGCGTGACGGTGATCCGGGCCGAGGCCCGCTTCCTCGGCCCCGACCGCCTCGTCGCCGGCGGGCGGGAGCTGCGGGCCCGACGCTTCGTCATCGCCACCGGCGCCAGGGCGCTGGTGCCGCCGATCCCCGGCCTGGAGCAGGTGCCCTATCTCACCAACGAGACGCTGTGGGACCTGGAGACGCTGCCCGGCCACCTGCTGATCCTGGGCGGCGGGCCCATCGGCTGCGAACTGGCACAGGCCTTCGCGCGGCTCGGCAGCCAGGTCACGCTGGTGGAGATGGGCCGCCTGCTGCCCAAGGACGACCCGGAGGCGGCGGACCTGGTGCGTCGCGCCCTGCTGGCCGAGGGCGTGACCCTGCTGGAGGGTGCCAGGGCGGTCGGGGTCGAGCCCGGCCCGGTGGTGCTGGCCGAGCAGGCGGGGCGGACCCTGCGGCTCGCCGGCAGCCACCTGCTGCTGGCGCTCGGCCGCCGCGTCGACCATTCCGCGCTGGACCTCGACAAGGCCGGCGTCAGTACCGAGAAGGGCCGGTTGGTGCTGGACCGCGGCCTGCGCACCTCGAACCGGCGGATCTATGCCGCGGGCGATGCCGCCGGCGGCCTGCAGTTCACCCATCTGGCCGGCGCCCATGCCGGCGTGGTGGTCAAGCGCGCGCTCTTCCGCCTGCCGGCGCGGGCCGACCGCCTGGTGGTGCCCTGGGTCACCTATTGCGACCCGGAGCTGGCCCAGGTCGGGCTGACCGAGGAACAGGCGGCGGCCGAGGGGCCGGTGCGGATCTACCGCTGGCCCTTCCACGACAACGATCGCGCCCGGGCGGAGCAGGCGACCCACGGCTTCGTCAAGCTGGTCTGCGACCGGCGCGGACGCCTGAAGGGGGCGACCCTGGTGGGTCGCGGCGCCGGCGAGCTGCTGGGCCCCTGGTGCCTGGCGGTGGCCGGCAAGGTCTCGCTCGGCGCGCTGGCCGGCCAGGTGCTGCCCTATCCGACCCGGGCCGAGGCCGGCAAGCGGGCGGCGGGCAGCGCCTTCACCGGCAGGCTGTTCAGCCCCCGGGTGCGGCGCCTGGTGCGTCTGCTGCTCAAACTTCCGTAGTATAAGAAGGTTATGACCCTCCGCATGCCGCCGCTCTGGCGCGGCCTCTCCGCGCGCCTGCTGGTGCTGACCGTCGGCTTCGTGATGCTGGCCGAGGTGCTTATCTTCGCGCCTTCGGTCGGCCGCTTCCGCGCCGACTGGCTGGAGGCGAAGCTGGCGGCCGGTCACCTGGCCATCCTGGCGCTGGAGGCGACGCCGGACCTGATGGTCAGCAAGGAGCTGGAGGCCGAGCTGCTGAGTCACGTCGGCGCCTACTCGGTGGCGCTCTCGACGCCCGATCGCGGCAAGCTGATGCTGATGATCGCCACCCCGCACATGGTCGACGCCAGCTATGACCTGAGCCACGCCGGCCCCGTGACCCTGGTGGGCGACGCACTCTATGCGCTCTTCCTGGCACCGCCGGACCGGCTGATCCGCGTCATGGGACCGGCACCGCGCGATCCCAGCCTGGTGGTCGACATCGTCATCGACGAGCGGCCGCTCTATCACGAGCTGGCCGGCTACGCGCTGCGCATCCTCGGTCTCTCGCTGGTCATCTCGGTCATCACCGCCGGGCTGGTCTATCTGACGCTGCACCTGGTCATGGTGCGGCCGATGCGGCGGGTGACGGAATCGATGGTCGCCTTCCGCGCCGACCCGGAGCACGCGCCGCTGTTCGATGCGCCGCCCAGGCGCGGCGACGAGATCGGCATCGCCGGACGCGAGCTGGGCGAGATGCAGCAGGGCCTGCGCGCGGCGCTGAGCCAGAAGGCCCGCCTGGCGGCGCTGGGCACCGCGGTCAGCAAGATCAGCCACGACCTGCGCAACATCCTCTCGACCGCGCGCCTGGTTTCGGACCGCATGGCCGACAGCGCCGACCCGCAGGTACGGCGCATGACGCCGACGCTGGTGAAATCGATCGACCGCGCGGTGACGCTCTGCGAGCAGACCCTGACCTTCGTGCGCGACGGCAGTCCGCCGCTGGCGCCGGCGCCGCTGCTGCTGGCCGACCTGGCGGCCGAGGTCGGGGCCAGCCTGCCGGCCTCGCTCGCCGGGCAGGTCACCTGGATCGCCGACCTGCCGCGCGACCTGACCTTGGAGGGGGACCGCGCGCAGCTCTTCCGCGCGCTCTCCAACCTGGCGCAGAACGCGGTGCAGGCCGGCGCCACGCGCCTTGCCTTCAGCGCGCGGCGCAAGCCCGGCGGCGGCATCGAGCTGACGCTGTCGGACAACGGCCCCGGCCTGCCGCCCAAGGCGCGCGAGCACCTTTTCCAGCCCTTCACCGGCTCGGCCCGGGCCGGCGGCACCGGCCTCGGCCTCGCCATCGCGCGCGAGATCGCGCAGCTGCACGGCGGCGATCTGACACTGGTGGACAGCAGCGCGAAAGGCACTACATTCCGCATCGACCTGCCCGGACCCGCCCCTGGGGACAGCCGGGCAGTGGCCTGACGGCGTGGCGATGCCGGGGTCTGGCGGCAGGACGGGAGAGAGCGATGAAGGCGTGGTTCAAGGGTGCGGTGGTCGGACTGGTCGCCATTGTCGGGCTGATCGTGGCGGCCCAGGTGCACGAGGGCTTCCTGCACTACGGCGGCTTCGCGCTCGCGGCGCTCTGCATCTTCTTCTGCTTCCGCCTGATCGGGCGGGCCTATGACGCGCCGGGCGAACGCACCGCGCTGATTCCCGTACCGGACAGCGACAGCGGGCGCCAGTGGCTCGGCGGCGTCGCCGTGCTGCTCGGCCTGGCCGCGCTCTTCGTCGCCTCCAAGGGCGAGGGCGAGGCGCAGACCTGGGTCGGCCTGCTGGTCGCGGGGCTGGCCTGGCTCTACGTCTTCAAGCTGATCGGCGCCAGCTTCGGTCGCTCGGACAGCCAGGAACACTGAGCGCGCCTTGCCGCGCATCGCCGCCAACCTTTCCTATCTCTTCACCGAGCGGCCCTTCCTGGAGCGCTTCGGCGCCGCCGCGGCCTGTGGCTTCCGCGGCGTCGAGATGCACTTCCCCTACGCGCATTCCAAGGCGGCGCTGCGCGCGGAGCTGGAACGCCACGACCTGACCGCGCTGCTGTTGAACACCGCGCCGGGCGACCGGGAAGGTGACTTCGGTCTGGCGGCGCAGCCCGGCCGGCGCGAGGCCTTCCGCGCCGCGCTGCTGCAGGCGCTGGACTATGCCGCGGCGATGGGCGCCGGCCTGGTGCATGTGATGAGCGGCACGGTGCCGGCCGAACAGCGCGTCGCGGCGCGCGAAACCTTCCTGGAGAATCTCGCCTGGGCATCGGACCAGGCCAGGGCGAGCGGCGCCACGCTGCTGATCGAGCCGCTGAACAGCCGCGACCGGCCGGACTACTTCGTCAGCCGCACCGACGAGGTGGTGACGCTGCTTGAGACGCTGCGGCGCGACAACGTCAAGCTGCTGTTCGACTTCTACCACGTGCAGATCATGGAAGGCGACCTGGCGCTGCGGCTGGAGCGGCTCTGGCCGCACCTCGGCCACATCCAGTTCGCCTCGGTCCCCGGCCGGGCCGAGCCCGACGCCGGCGAGATCGCCTATCCCTTCCTTTTCCAGCTGATCGACCGGCTGGGCTGGGGCGGCTGGGCGGCAGCGGAGTACAAGCCGCGCACCACGACCGAGGCCGGCCTCGGCTGGGGCGCGCCCTGGGGCATCAAGGCGCCCTGACCTTCAGTCCAGCACCAGCGTCAGGGCCTTGAGATAGGCGGTCTCCGGCAGGTGCGGGTGCACCGGATGGTCCGGCGCGGCGCCGCTCATCTGCAGCACGCGGCCCTGGCGGCCGGCATCGGTCAGTCCGCCGCCGACGGCTTGCAGGAAGCTCGCCGGGTCGGCGTGGTGCGAGCAGGAGGCGATGAAGAGCACGCCGCCCGGCGCCGTCACCTGCGCCGCCAGGCGCGCCAGCTTGCGATAGCCCTTCAGGCCCTGGTTGATTTCCTTGCGCGTCTTGATGAAGGCCGGCGGGTCCATCGCCACCACACCGAAGCGCTGGTCCTTCAGCCGCGCCAGGTACTGGAAGACCTCGGTCTTCTCGAAGCGGCAGCGGGCCTCGACCCCGTTCGCCGCCGCGGCGCGGCGGGCGAGGGCGAGGGCCGGCTCGCTGCTGTCCAGCGACAGCACCTCGCTGGCGCCGCCGAGCGCGGCCTGGACCGAGAAGCCGCCGGAGTAGCAGTAGCCCTCGAGCACGCGCTGGCCCTGGGTGAAGCGGCGCAGCCAGGCGCGGTTCTCGCGCTGGTCGTAGAACCAGCCGGTCTTCTGGCCCTGGCTCAGGTCGGCGAAGTAGGTGGCGCCGTTCTCCTTGAGCTCGATGATGCCGGGCGCGCTGCCCCGGGCCACGCGCTCGCCGCCGGGCAGGCCCTCCAGCGTGCGCGCCGCGCTGTCGTCCTTCAGCAGCACGGTCGTGGGGCCGACCACGCGGTCCAGCGCCGCCAGCAGCGCCTCGCGCAGCAGCTCGGCCCCGGCGCAGTTGAGCTGCGCCACCAGCGTATCGCCGAAGCGGTCGATCACCGTGCCGGGCAGGCCGTCGGCCTCGGCGTGGATCAGGCGATAGAAGGGCTCGTCATAGAGCCGCTGGCGCAGCGCCAGGGCACGGCTCAGGCGCTCGGCCAGGAAGTCCTCGTCGATCGGCGCCTTCACGGCGCGCGACAGCAGGCGCGCGGCGATCAGGGTGTGGCGGTTGAAGCAGGCCAGTCCCTCGGGCTCGCCGGCGGCGTTCATCACCTGCACGATGGACCCCGGTTCCAGGGCGCGCGCCTCGGGCGGCACCTCCAGCTCGTTGGAGAAGATCCAGGGAAAGCCCTGCGCCAGGCGGCGGTGGCGGCCCGGCAGCAGCTTGATCGCGGGGTACTCGGTCATGGCGCCGGCACTCTACCCGCCAAGCCGGCTACCGCAAGGCCAGACTAGTCCACCCGCGTCACGGTCCAGCCCTTGTCCTGCAACAGACTGATCAGGCCTTCCTCGCCGGCCAGGTGCAGGGCACCGACGGCGACGAAGGCGCCGCCCTCGGCCAGGATGGGCTGCAGGCGCGCGGCCATCAGGTGGTTGCGGTTCAGCACCAGGGTCTCGGTGAGGATGCGCCGCTGCTCCGGCGGCATGGGCAGGGTCGAGACGCGGAACAGGAGGTCCATGCTCGGCAGGTCGCCGTCGCTCCAGAGCGCCAGCAGCGCGGCCTGGCTGCGCCGCACCAGCTCGGGGTAGGCCAGGGAGCCGCGCAGCATGGCGACCAGCATCTCCTGCGGCCAGCCGGCGAAGACGGCGATCTGCTCGTCCATCGTCTCCAGGCCCAGCACGGCCTTGCCCTGGCGCTCGGCGGTGGCCTGCAGCCACTCGTCCAGCACCTGGGCGCCGGCGCGCTGGCGTGCCACCTCGGCCGGGTCCTCGCTCAGCAGCATGACGACGAACCAGAGGTCCAGCCGGTCGGCGACGCCGGCCGGGATGCCGAAGCCCGCCAGGGCCTGCAGCGTGCCCGCGTAGAGGTCGTCCGGCACCGTGTCGGCCAAGCTGCGGTCCGCCGGCAGCATGGCGCGGGCGATCACGCTGCCGGAGTTCACCTCCTTGATCACCAGCTCGCCGACCACGGCGCGGCTCTTCTGCAGGGCGCGCAGCACGCTGGCCGGCAGCGCCAGCACCCGCGGATCGCTGGAGTGCATGGTGCCGAAGAGGTAGCTGTCGGCGAGGCCCGCCCGCTCGATACGCCACAGGCGCCCCTTGCCCGGCGCCTCGGCGGCCAGCGCGGCCGGCAGCAGCAGGAAAAGCAGGCAGAAGCCGGCCAGCAGGCGTTGCATCGCGGTCATCCCCCATGCCCTGGCGGCGGGCGCGACTCGTCAGGGCTTGAGGTGCCAGCCTCGCAAGACCAGGCGCCAGGCGACAAGCGTCATGAAGAGGATCAAAGCGATCAGGATCCCGGCCGAGACCAGCGGATCGCCGTCGCTGCGGCCCAGCAGGCCGCTGCGGAAGCCGTCGATCACATGGAACACCGGATTGGCATAGAGCAGGTCGCCGAGGCCCGAGGGCAGGTCCTGGCGCAGGAAGAAGGTGCCGGACAGCAGGCCGAAGGGCAGCAGCAGCAGGGTCTCCACCGCGGCGTAGTGATCCCACTTGTGCGCCCAGAGCCCGACCAGCAACCCCAGCAGCGCGAAGAGCAGCGAGCCGAGCAGTGCGAAGCCCAGCATGCGCAGCGGATCGAAGGCCGGCCAGTCGACGAAGGGCAGGACGGCCAGCAGCACCGCGCCGCCGCTGGCCAGGCCGCAGAGCATGGCGCCCAGCACCCAGCCCGCCAGCAGCTCGGCCGCGGTCAGCGGCGCCGCCAGCAGGTCCTGGATCATGCGCTCCAGCTTGTCGTAGACCATGTGTCCCGCCAGCACCTCGAAGGCGGTGTGGCAGAAGGCATAGGCGACGAGCCCCGGCGCCACGAAGCTGGCGGTGTCGATGCCGGACCAGGTCTCGCCCATCGTGGCATCTCGCGCCAGCACCAGCACGGTGAGGAAGAGCAGGTTGGAAACCACGGGCCCGCCCAGCCCCTCGACCCACATCCGCAGGTGCCGGCCAAGGCCGCGCCAGGCCAGCGTCCAGACGCCACGGGCGTTGATCCGGCCGTATTGGCGCACCCGCAGCGCGTTGCCGGCCGTCATCCCGCTCAGGCCTTCAGCCGCCAGCCGCGGCCGATCAGCCGCCAGGCCAGCAGGAAGAGCGCGGCGTTGACCGCGATCAGCACGCTGGCGCCGAGCCACAGCGGCGCATCGGCATGGCCGAGGAAGCCGTAGCGCACGCCGTCGATCATGTAGAAGAAGGGGTTGGCGTGCGCCACGACGCGCAGCGCCTCGGGCAGGCGATCCAGCGAATAGAAGGTGCCCGACAGGAAGGACAGCGGCGTGATGACGAAGTTGGTCACCGCCGCCATATGGTCGAACTTCTCCGCCCAGATGCCGCCCAGCAGCCCCAGCAGCGACAGCATCATCGAGGTCATGACGGCATAGAAGACGATGACCAGCGGCGCGTGCAGGTGCAGGCCGACGAAGGGAAGCTGCGCCAGCCAGATGACGCAGCCGACCAGCAGTCCGCGGGTCATGCCGCCGCCGACGAAGCCGACCGTCAGCTCGAAGCCGGAGAGCGGCGGCATCAGCACGTCGACGATGTTGCCCTGCACCTTGGCGATCACCATCGAGGAGGAGGTGTTGGCAAAGGCGTTCTGTATCATCGCCATCACCATCAGGCCCGGTGCCAGGAAGGCGCCGTAGGAGGTGCCGTCGGCCGCCAGGCGCTGGCCGCCCAGCGCCAGGGTGAAGACCGCCAGGAACAGCAGCGTGGTGACCATCGGCGCCAGCAGGGTCTGCGTCGCCACGTTGAGGAAGCGCCGCACCTCCTTGACGTAGAGCGTCCAGAGGCCGCGCGCGTTCAGCCGGCCGATAGGGCGGGGCGCCAGGGGATAGGGGTTGGGCATGGCGGCGAAGGTCTAGTGGCCGCCCCCGGCCCTGGCAACCCCGCCCCCCGCAAGCCTGTCCTTGCGCCGGCGCGGGGGATACGGGGCAAGATGGCGCCATGGCGCGCCGCCCCGACCGACCGCCGAAGCCGCTGACCGCCGAGCGCCTGCATAAGGCTGCGCTGGCCTATCTGGAACGCTATGCCGCCTCGACCGAACAGGTGCGCCGCCTGTTGCAGCGCCGCCTGCAGCGCGCCACCGAGGCCGGCGTGGCCGAGGTGGGCGCTCCCGAGATCGAGACCGAGCTGCAGCGCCTGACCCGCGCCGGCCTGCTGGACGACGCCGCCTTCGCCGAGATGAAGGTCCACAGCCTCGGCCGCCGGGGCAAGTCGCGGCGCGGCATCGGCCTGGCCCTCAGGCGCCTGGGCGTGGCGCCGGACCAGGGCGCCGCCGCCCTGGCGGAGGCCGACGAGGCACCGGAGGCCGAGCTGGCGCGGGCCGTGGCCTTTGCCCGGCGCCGCCGCCTGGGACCCTGGCGCCCGGCGGGCGAGCGGGCGGCGCGCCGGCAGCGCGACCTGGCGGCGCTGGGCCGGCAGGGCTTCCCGCTGTCGCTCGCCCGGCAGGTGGTGGAGGCAGAGGACGCCGAGACCCTGGAACAGCGGATCAAGGGCGGTTGACGCGGGATGAATTTTTCGTGCGCCAGTCCCCGGCGGCCCGTGCCGTGCCATATCATGGCCGGTATCCGGCGCGCGGTCCGGGCATCGCCACGCGCCCAACAAGGAGATTTCGCATGTTGAAGATCGTCACGGCCGCCCTTCTGGCCCTGGTACTGGGCAGCGGCAGCCTGTGGGCCGCCGGTTCGAGCGACGGCAGCAGCGGCTCCTCGTCCTCCAGCCAGACGAGCGACTACGACAAGGCGGTCAAGCTCATCAAGGCCAAGGACTACGCCGCGGCCGAGCCGCTGCTGCAGGGCGTGGTCGCCAAGGAGCCGAAGAACGCCGATGCCTGGAACTACCTGGGCTTCGCGCAGCGCAACCTCGGCAAGCTGGACGAGGCCTTCGCCAGCTACAACGAGGCGCTGCTGATCAACCCGAAGCACGACGGCGCCAACGAGTACCTGGGCGAGCTCTATCTGATGACCGGCGACGTCGCGAAGGCCGAGGAGCAGCTCGCCAAGCTCGATGCCAACTGCACCTTCTCCTGCAGCGAGTACCACGAGCTGAAGGACGCCATCGCCGACTACAAGAAGAAGCAGGGCTCCTGAGCGACGCCCGGCCTGAGCCGCATCGCCTTCTGACTTGACGTTGCCCCGCCGCGGCGGAGCGGGCTGCTAGGCTGGCGCCGGCAGCTCGCCCGCCCGCTTCACCGCCAGCACCCGCAGGGCGTTCTTGCGGCCGCGCAGCGGCATCTCGTGCGCCGTGGCCGCGGGCAGGCTGGCGCCGGCGGCCAGGACCACGGCCTCGCTGACCACCAGTTCGGCGCCGAGGTCCTTGGTCAGGGTCTCCAGGCGGCTGGCGGTGTTGACCGTGTCGCCGATGGCGGTGACCGAGACCACTTTGCCCGCGCCCATCTCGCCGACGATCGCCGCGCCGACATGGATGCCGATGCCCAGGCGCAGCGGCGTCGGCAGGTCGTGGGCGAGCTGCCGGTTCATTTCCGCCAGTTCCAGCGCCATGGCGCGGGCGGCGGCCAGGGCCTGGCGGCAGGCGGACTCGCGCTCGCCCTCCAGCCCGAAGAGCGCCATGACGCCGTCGCCGATGAACTTGTCGACCTGGCCGCCGGCGCCCTCCACCGCCGTCGCCATGCCGCGGAAGTAGCGGTTCAGCAGGAAGACCACGTCATAGGGCAGCTTGTGCTCGGCCAGGCTGGTGAAGCCGCGCAGGTCGGCGAAGAGCACGGCGATCTCGCGCTCCTGCCCCTGCAGGTAGCCGGGACGGGGCTGCGCGTCGCGCGGGCTGGCGTGGGCCGGCAGCAGCGGCAGTACCTCGACGTCACCGGTCGGCCGCGTCTGGCAGGCCAGGCGCACGTCGGGCCCGGCATGGACGCGCGCCAGCACGCGGGCCTCGGCCGGCGCCGGCGGCGGCAGCTGCTCCAGGCCGCGAATGATCTTGACCCGGCAGGTGGAGCAGCGCCCGCGTCCGCCGCAGACCTGGGCATGCGGCACGCGGCGCAGCTGGCTCGCCTCCAGGATGGTGCTGCCCTTGGGCAGGCCGACCTTGACGCCACCGGGATAGGTCACGCGCACCAGCCCCTGGCGGCGCTGGCGCCACAGCACCAGACCACGCGCCAGCAGCACGGCGCCGACCAGCAGGCCGTAGGCGGCGAGCAGGGCATCCTGCAGGCCGTAGACCCAGGCGACGCCGTCGCGGTCCGGCGGCTGGATCGCGGCGAGCGCCGCGCGCAGCCATTCCGGATCGGCGCTGCGGATCGCCATCTCGCGCAGGCCCGAGACCGCTCCGGCCAGCGCCAGCGTCGGCCAGAGCAGCAGCGCCGCCAGGATCAGGTCCTGCCAGCGCGGGAACCAGGGCTTCAGGCGCAGCCAGAACCACAGGCCGATGGCGCCGTGCGACCAGGCGACGACCAGCGCCAGCAGCTGGCGCCCCATCTCCCAGGGGTCGTAGAGCCAGGCGAGATAGAGGTACTCGTAGCGGTCCTCGGTGCCGAAGCGGTAGTGCGCGGCGACGGTACCCAGGATGTGCAGGCAGATCAGCGGCGGCACCAGCAGGCCGAGCAGCAGCTGCGCCGCCTCCCAGGGCCGGAGGTGCAGCAGCCGGCGGCGGCGGAAGATGGCATAGCCCGCCAGGACCAGGTGCAGGGCGATGGCGAGCAGCAGCGCCGCCTCGGCCGGCTGGTTGCGCCAGAGCCAGAGGAAGATCCGGCGGCCGCCTTCCAGCAGCTCCAGGCCACCCAGCCCCAGCATGTGGTTCAAGAGGTGCGTGGCGACGAAACACAGCAGGAAGAGACCGGTGATCAGGCGCCAGCGCCGCAGCATGCCCTCGCCCTTCTCTCTCTCGCCCGAGCCACGCGGCGCCAGCATAGCCGCCTTGTCGCGCCGGCCAAAGTGGAGGGCGCCGCTCGCCTTCCGGCCGGGGGGTGCCTCGCCTAGACTGCGGCCCGCCATGACCGACCCCGTCACCCGCGCCGGCGCCGAGGCCGCCGCCGCCGAGGCCGAACGCCAGCGCCGCCGCGCCGAGCGCCGCGCGCGCCTGCGCGCCCAGGTCTTCGACGTCTCGGTGCCCTCGCCCTGCATCTCGATCTGCCAGATGGACGAGGCCAACCGCTTCTGCATCGGCTGCCACCGCACGCTGGACGAGATCCGCGAGTGGATGATCATGACCGCCGACGAGAAGCGCGCCGCGCTGGCCCGCATCGCCGCCGCGAAAGCTGCCGGGTCCGGCGCATGAGCGCCGTCGCCGGGGGCGCCGGCACCCTGGCGGGGCGAAGCCTCAGCCTGGTGGTCCTGGTCTCGCTCGGCTGGGGCCTCAACTGGCCGATGATGAAGATCGTGCTGAACGAGATGCCGGTCTGGGGCTTCCGCTGCTTCGGACTCATTCTCGGCGCCACTGCGTTCTTCGTGATCGCGCTGGTGAGCCGCCAGCGCATTCGCCTGCAGCGCGGCGAGATCCTGCCGGTGATCCTGACTTCGCAGTTCAACATCGTCGGCTGGCACCTGCTGTCGGGCTACGGCATCGCCATGATCGGCGCCGGCAAGGCCGGCATCATCGGCTTCACCATGCCGCTCTGGGCCTCGCTGCTCGGCGTCTGGCTGCTGGGGGAAAGGCTGCAGCGCCGCACGCTGGTCGGCCTGGCGCTCGGCATCGCCGGCGTCGCGGTGCTGATCCAGGGCGAGCTCGCCAACCTCGGCCGCAGTCCCGAGGGCACGGTCGCCATGCTGGGCGCCGCGTTCACCTGGGCGCTCGGCACGGTGCTGATCAAGCGCTCGGCGCCGCGCCTGCCGCTGGTCAGCTTCGCCGCCTGGCAGTTCCTGCTGGCGATTCCGGCGCTCGCCACCGGCGCGCTGCTGATCGAGGGGGTGCCGAGCCTGGCGCTCTCGGCCCGGGCCTGGGGCGCCATGGCCTACATCGTCGTGGTCGCGCTGGTGGTCTGCCAGGTCGCCTGGTACCGCATCGTGAAGACCACCACCGCCGCCATCGCCGGCATCTCCACCCTGGCGATCCCGGTGGTCAGCCTGCTGTCCTCCGCGCTGCTGCTGGGCGAGCCGCTGACCTGGCGCGAGATCGTCGCGCTGCTGCTGGTCGGCAGCGCGCTGGCCGTGGTGCTGGTGGCGCCGGCCCTGGCCCGGCGCCGCGCCGCCGCGGCGCTGCCGCCCGTGGAAGGCCTCGGCGGGTGAGACATGCCGGGCG
>JAKOWB010000158.1 GCA_029781795.1 Pseudomonadota bacterium
CCCCAGATCGCGCGGCGTGAAGGAGGACAGCATGGCGAAGTTCGTGATCCGAGGCGCCGAAAAGCCGGAGGAGGTCGTGGAGTTCTGGCTGGAGGAAAGCCTCGGCGGCGGCCTTCCTGGCCTCCAGTACGACGACAAGGGCCGCATCAAGGAGGTCGAGTGATGGCGTCCCTGAGGGAGTGCCCGTTCTGCGGGGAGCCCGCCGAGTGCTTTCTGACGTGCCCGCCCGACGGCGATTTCAACAACGCATGCGGGTGCGTGAATGACCGCTGCCCGGTGCAGCCTCGGGCAGTTGCCGCAGTCCGCAAGCCAATGAGCGCCGCCATCCGCCTCTGGAACACGCGCAAGGGAGAGTCTGAGCGCGCGAAGCGGGAGGGCCGCTGACATGCGCCTCCTCCGCGACACCCTCGCCTTCCTGCTGATGCTGGCCCTGATCCTCGCCTGCAGCGCCGTGCTGCCGGACCACTACGGAGTGACGATGCCGTGAGCCTCATCACCGCCCCCGGCATCTACAGCGGCATCGCCGCCGCCGACTACCACGCCGACCGCGACATGGCGCCGGCGCCGAGCCTCAGCAGCAGCGGCGCGCGCCGGCTCCTGGAATCCTGCCCCGCCGTCTACTGGTACGAGCGCGAGCATCCGCCAGAGCCGAGCGAGGCCCTGGACGTCGGCACCGCGGCGCACGAGTGGCTGCTGGAGGGCGAGACCTGGCCGCAGCGGTTCACCGTCCTGCCGGCCGACCACAGCGGCGCGACGAAGGAAGGCAAGGCGCGCGTCGCCGCCATCCGCGAAGCTGGCAGGCGCCCGCTCAAGGCCGACGACTTCGCCACGATCCGCGCCATGAAGGCCGCGCTGGAGGCGCACCCCTTCGCCGGGGCGGCCTTCAAGAACGGCCGGGCCGAGCAGAGTGTCTACGGGCAGGACAGCGAGACGGGCATCTGGTGCCGCGCGCGGCCGGACTGGCTGCCGAACGGCGGGAGCATCTTGCTGGACTTCAAGACGTGCCGCAGCGCCGCGCCCGAGGATCTGCGCCGGGCCATCGCCGACTACGGCTATCACCAGCAGGCGGCCTGGTACTGCGACGGCGTGCGCGCGGTCGGCGCCATCGAGCGGCCCGCCTTTGCCTTCGTTTTTCAGGAAAAGACCCCACCCTACCTGGTCGTCGTCGTCGCGCTCACCGAGACGGCGCTGCAATGGGGCGGCCTGCTCAACATGCGCGCCCGCCGCGTCTTCGCCGACTGCCTCGCCGCCGGCCGCTGGCCCGGCTACGCCGACGACGTGGTGACGCTGGAGCTGCCGGCCTGGGCCGAGAAGCGCCTGCAGGACCAGCACGCCGCCGGCGCCTTCGACCTCGCCAATCGCCCCCTCACCCAAGCTGCGGAGTAGAGCACGATGACCACCG
>JAKOWB010000173.1 GCA_029781795.1 Pseudomonadota bacterium
CGCCTGCATGCACTGCTCCGACGCGCCGTGCATGGCGGTGTGCCCGGTCGACTGCTTCTATCGCACCGACGAAGGCGTCGTACTGCACGACAAGGACCTTTGCATCGGCTGTGGCTACTGCTTCTACGCGTGTCCGTTCGGCGCGCCGCAGTTCCCGCAGGCCGGCGCGTTCGGCCTGCGCGGCAAGATGGACAAGTGCACCTTCTGCGCCGGCGGTCCCGAGAAGGACGGCTCGAAGGAAGAGTTCGCCAAGTACGGCCGCAACCGGCTCGCCGAGGGCAAGCTGCCGGTCTGCGCCGAGATGTGCTCGACCAAGGCACTGCTCGGCGGCGACGGCGACATGCTCGCCGACATCTACCGGCAGCGCGTGATGGCGCGCGGCAAGGGCGCCGAGGTCTGGGGCTGGGGAACCGCCTATGGCCCCGGACATGGGGGCGGCCAGGGTCAGGGCCGGGGCAAGCAGGGGAGCTGACGAGATGGCACATCGAACCATTGCAACGCTCGCCGCGGCCGCCGCGCTGGCACTCGGACTCGCCGCCTGCGGCGAGAAGCCGCAGACCCTCGGCGAGAAGACCGCCGGCACCACGGTCACGCGCGACACCAAGCCGTGGCAGGGTGATCCGCTCGCGTTCCAGGCCCCGTTCACCCGTGGCGACAAGGCCAGTTGGGAGAACGCACTGAAGCTGCGCCAGCAGGGCCAGAACGAGTACATCCGCATCGGAGGCCAGTGATGAGCCGCGCCATCCGCATGCTGGCGCTGCTGCTCGGGCTGTGGGGCGTCGCCGCGGTCGTGCACGCGCAGGGCGCCCCGACCGGCGGGCCGCAGTCGGTGAACATCCTCGAGGCGACCCGCGACGACCAGGCCGCGCGCCAGAAGGTCCAGCCGCTGAACAACGCGCCGGTCTGGCGCGAGGTCAACTCGCCCACGGCGGGCTTCACGAACCTGCCGGCGAACGAGGGAGGCGTGCTGATCCAGTCGGCCGGCGAGGACTGGCGGCTGATGCGCAACGGGCCGATCACCCGCTATGGCGGCTGGGGCCTGGTCGTCGTGCTGCTGCTGATCGCGGCGTTCTACCTGTTCCGGGGCCAGATCAAGGTCCAGGGGCAGCCGACCGGCAGGCTGATCGAGCGCTTCACGGTCGTCGAGCGCTCGGTGCACTGGCTGAACGCGGCCTGCTTCGTCGTGCTCGGGCTCACCGGGATCATCATGCTGTTCGGCAAGTACCTG
>JAKOWB010000451.1 GCA_029781795.1 Pseudomonadota bacterium
CGCGCGCCTGGCTGCGGCAGCAGGCCCTCGCCGGCCGGCGCCTCGTCGTGCTCGACATCCCGCTGCTGTTCGAGACCGGCGGCGAGCGGCTCTGCGATGTCGTCGTCGTGGTCAGCGCGCCGGGCTACCTGCAGCGCCAGCGCGCGTTGCGCCGTGCCGGCATGACGCCGCAGAAGCTGGACGCCATCCTGGCGCGCCAGATGCCGGACGCCGAGAAGCGGCGCCGCGCCGACTACGTGGTGCCGACGGGCCTCGGCTACGGCTTCGCCTTGCGCCACCTGCGCCGGGCCGTCAGACTCGCCCGAAGCGCGCCGAAGCGCGCCTGGCCGCCCGGCAGCAGGAGACGGCGCTGATGCGCGAGATCGTTCTCGACACCGAGACCACGGGCCTCGACCCCGAGGCCGGGCATCGCGTGGTGGAGATCGGCTGCATCGAGCTGGTGAACCACCTGCAGACCGGCCGGCGGTGGCGCGTCTACCTGAACCCCGAGCGCGACATGCCCGAGGAGGCCTTCCGCGTGCACGGCCTCTCGACCGAGTTCCTGGCCGACAAGCCGCGCTTCGCCGCGGTGGCGGAGGAGTTCCTCGGCTTCATCGAGGACTCGCCGCTGGTGATCCACAACGCCGAGTTCGACCTGCGCTTCCTGGACGCCGAGCTGAAGCGCCTGGGCCGGCCGGGGCTCGACCGCGGCCGGGCCATCGACACGGTGCAGCTGGCGCGGCGCAAGTTCCCCGGCGCGCAGGCCAGCCTGGATGCACTCTGCCGGCGCTTCGGCGTCGACAACTCCGGCCGCACGCTGCACGGCGCGCTGCTCGACTGCCAGCTGCTGGCCGAGGTCTACCTGGAGCTGGTCGGCGGCCGCCAGCCGGAGCTGGCGGTGGCCGCCATGGCGGCTGCCACCGTGACCGTGACCGAAGGTCCGCGCCTGGCGCCACGCGAAGCGCGCCCGCCGCGTCCGCATGCGCCCAGCGAGGCCGAGCTGGCGGCGCACGCCGCCATGCTGGCCGGCATCAAGGACGCGATCTGGAATTCCTAGAGATTCTCCCTCCCCCGCGCTGCGCGCAGGAGAGGGGCTCAAGCTCAGGCGGTGCCGGCCGGCGGCGCCGCCGCGGAGCCCTTGGCCTTGCGCTGCAGGTAGAGCTGGGCGAAGTCCAGCGGCGCCAGCAGCAGCGGCTGGAAGCCGCCGTCGCGCGTCTGGTTGGCCAGGATGGCGCGGGCGAAGGGGAAGAGCATCTGCGCGCCGTCGACCAGGTAGAGGCGCTCGGCCTCCTCGGTCGAGGGGTTGCCCGACAGGGCGCAGAGCCCGGCGTAGTCGAGCTCCAGGATGAAGGCCGTCTTGTCCTCGGCCTTGGCCTCGAGCTTCAGGCGGATGGCGACCTCGGCCAGCTTCTCCTGCAGGCGCGAGGCGGCGACGTCGACGTTGACCTGGATCTGCGGCTGGCCCTTGAGCTGGGCGAAGATCACCGGCGCGTTCGGGTTCTCGAACGACAGATCCTTGATGTACTGCGTCAGGATGGTGAGGCGCGGCGCTTCGCCGGCGCCGGTGGCCGCCGTGGCGCCCTGGGCCTGATCGGTCATATCGTCCTCCTTGGATGCGGGCGGTTGGCTAGCACGGCCCGGGGGTGCCCTCAAGGTTTCCCTGGCGGCTGCCAGTCCGGCGCCGGGCCCAGCCACTTGTAGAAGAGGCAGGTATCGCCCAGCGGCCCCTCGGGCAGGCGGGCATAGCCCGGAATGACGCCGACGGCCTGCCAGCCGAGGCGGCGGTAGAGGCGCTCGGCCGCGGTCCCCGGCACGGTGTCCAGCACCAGCAGCGGCCGGTCGCGCGCCAGCGCCTCCTGCTCGGCGCGGCGCATCAGCGCCTCGGCCAGGCCCTGGCGGCGGGCGCGGCGATGGACCAGCAGCTTGGCGATGTCGGCGCGGTGTGCCTGGTTGGGCTGCGGCGCCGGGTGGAGCTGCACCGTGCCGGCGATGCCCGCGGCGTCCTCGGCCGCCAGCAGGACGATCCGGCCGTCGGCGATGCCGGGCAGCAGGCCCCGCCACCATGAAAAATATCATCTGGAAAACGAGCTATTAATTTCAGAGTTAGATAGCCAAAGTGTGATCGAAGTTGCCTTGAGGGGTAAATTGAAGCCATATCTCGCAAACTCTTCCCAATCGGCATAAATGGCTTCTGCAGTAGATTGCTGCATGCCTTTTTTGACCGCACCGTTCACAAACTTCTTGCGGTGCTTTTCAATATCTTCTTTCTTCTTTTTCGAAATTGCCTTGCGCAATTCGTCGGATTCAGAGG
>JAKOWB010000206.1 GCA_029781795.1 Pseudomonadota bacterium
CCCCACGCCCGGCGCATTCCGGTCGCGGCAGCTGGCCTGATTGCGCCCGCCGCGCTGGCCGCGGCCCTGGCCGGCCTTGCCCGGCCGCTGGGCGCCATCCTGGCCGCCAACAACGAGCCCGGGGTGATCCAGCCGCTGGCCGAGCTGGCGCCGCTGGTGCGCGCCGCCGGCGGCTGGCTGCACGTCGACGCGGTGCAGGCCGCCGGGCGCCTGGCGGCCGGCGACTGGGCGCCCCAGGCCGACTCCGTCGCGCTCTCGGCCCACAAGCTGGGCGGCCCGCAGGGCGTCGGCGCCCTGCTCCTGGCGCGCGAGGCGGCCCTGGTTCCGCTGATCGCCGGCGGCGGCCAGGAGCGCCGCCGCCGCGCCGGCACCGAGCCGGTGGCCCTCGCCGCCGCCTTCGGCGCCGCCGCGGCCGAGGCTGCCGCGACCCAGGTCGCCGAGGCGGCGCGCCTGCTGGCGCTGCGCCAGCGGCTGGAGGCCGGCCTGCTGGCCCTGGCGCCGGACAGCGCGATCTTCGGCGCCGGCGCGCCGCGCCTTCCCAACACCACCGCCTTCGCCGTGCCCGGCATCGCCGCGGAGACGGCGCTGGCGGCGCTGGACCTCGCCGGCATCGCGGTCTCTTCGGGCGCGGCCTGTTCTTCCGGCAAGGTCGAGCCTTCGCACGTCCTGGCGGCGATGGGTGTCGCGCCTGCCCTGGCGCGGGGCGCGCTGCGCGTCTCGCTCGGCTGGACCACGGTGGCGGCGGATGTGGACCGCTTCCTCGCCGTCTGGAAGGATCATCTCTCGCGCACAAGGGCCACCGCCGCATGACCAACGCCGCTCCCCGCCCGGTCTATCTCGACTACCAGGCCACCACGCCGGTCGACCCGCGCGTGCTCCAGGCGATGCTGCCCTGGCTGACCGAGAACTTCGGCAATCCCCATTCGGCCGGCCACCGCCTGGGCTGGGAGGCCGCCGACGCCGTCGAGCAGGCGCGCGCCCAGCTCGCCCACCTGATCAACGCCGAGCCGCGCGAGATCCTCTTCACCTCCGGCGCGACCGAGGCCAACAACCTCGCCATCAAGGGCGCCGTGCGCTTCCGCAAGGCGCACGAGGAGCGCCCCGGCGTCGTGACCCTCGCCACCGAGCACAAGTGCGTCCTGGAAAGCGCCAAGGCGCTGGCGCGCGAGGGCGCGGAGGTCACCATCCTGCCGGTCGAGCCCAGCGGCCTGGTGAACCTCGACCGCCTGGCCGAAGCGGTGAACGAGCGCACGGCGCTGGTTTCCGTCATGGCGGTGAACAACGAGATCGGCGTGATCCAGCCGCTGGCCGAGATCGCCGCCATCGTCCATGCCAAGGGGGCCTGGCTGCACAGCGACGCGGCGCAGGCGGCGGGCAAGATCCCGCTCGACGTGCGCGCCCTGGATCTCGACCTGGTCTCGATCTCGGGCCACAAGCTCTACGGTCCCAAGGGCATCGGCGCGCTCTTCGTGCGCCGCCGCCCGCGCGTCCGGCTGGAGCCGATCTTCGACGGCGGCGGGCAGGAGCGGGGGCTGCGCAGCGGCACCCTGGCGCCCTTCCTCTGCGTCGGCCTCGGCGCCGCCGCCGCCATCGCCGAGCGCGAGATGGCAGCGGAGAGCGAGCGCCTCTGGATCCTGCACCGCCGGCTGAAGCAGCGCCTGGCGGAGGCCATTCCCGGCGTGGTCTTCAACGGCGACGCCGAGCGGCGGATTCCCGGCAACCTCAACATCGCCATTCCGGGCCTCGACGCGCAGGACCTGCTGAAGGCCCTGCCGGAGCTGGCGCTCTCCACCGGCTCGGCCTGTACCTCGGCCGAGGTGGAGCCTTCCTATGTCCTGACGGCCCTTGGCCTGCCCGACGCCCTGGCCGCCGGCGGGATCCGCATCGGCCTCGGCCGCATGACGAGCGTGGCCGAGTTGGACCTGGCCGCCGACCGCCTGGCCGCTGCCGCGAGCAGGCTTCGCCAAGCGGCCTGATCTTGTTTTAATCACACTGATTGACCATGATTAACTCTGATCAGAGGAGCCAACCATGGACACCAAGGTGATGACCGCACACGTCCCGCTCGACCTTGCCGAGAAGGTCGACACCTGGGCGGCGCGCCTGGAGCGCCCGCGCGGCTGGATCATCAAGCAGGCCTTGGCCGACTGGGTGGCGGTGGAGGAGCGGCGTCGGGAAATGACACTCGAGGCCCTCGCCGATATCGAGGCGGGCCGCCTGATCCCTCACAGCAAGGTCAAGGCCTGGGCGGAAAGCCTCGGCACCGACCATCCCTTGCCGCCGCCCGTCCCGCGAGACTAGGTCGTGGACCTGATATGGACGCATCGAGCCTCCCGCGATCTCGTGCGACTGCATGATTTTCTTGCCCTGAAGGACCGCGATGCGGCCGCCAATGTGATCCAGCCTCTCACGGCTGCGCCCGAGGCTTTGCGCACCTATCCGCGCATGGGCCAGCGCCTCGACGACGAAGCGGGCGAGATCAGGCGGCTCCTCGTCCTGCCTTACGAGTTTCAGTACCGGCTTGAAGACCAGCGAATTCTGATCCTGAACGTCTGGCACAGCAGCGAGAACCGCTGATCCGCCACTGCCCCTTCCCCTGGACAAGCCGGCCGGAAGCCCCTAACTAGGCGCCTTCCCGGACAAGGCCCGCCGCAGCATCTGAGGACCGACGACGACCCATGCCGAAGATGACCTTCATCCTCCGCGACGGCACGCGCAAGGAAGTCGACGCGCCGCTGGGCCTGTCGGTGCTGGAGATCGCGCACCGCAACCACGTCGACATCGAAGGCGCCTGCGAGGGCTCGCTCGCCTGCTCGACCTGCCACGTCATCGTCGACAAGGACTGGTATGCCAAGCTGAAGGGCGCCAGCGAGGACGAGGAGGACATGCTCGACCTCGCCTTCGGCCTGACGCCGACCTCGCGCCTCGGCTGCCAGCTCATCATCACCGAGGCCCTGGATGGCCTCACCGTCGCGCTGCCGGCGGAAACCCGCAACATGCTGCTGGACTGAGCCGCCCATGGCGGTCGCCGAGGGACGCCTCTTCCCCCTGCTGAAGGCGGCTGCTGGCCAGCACTGGCGCGACTATGCCGAACACGCCTTTGTGAAGGGGCTGGGCGACGGCACCCTGCCCCTGGCCTCTTTCCGCCACTATCTGGTGCAGGACTACATCTTCCTGATCAACTACGCCCGCGCCTACGCGCTCGGCGTCTACAAGGGCGAGACGGTGGAGGAGATGCGCTACGCGGTCAGCGGCGTCGAGGGCCTGCTGAAAAGCGAGCTGCAGCTCCACCTGGGCTATTGCCAGTCCTGGGGCCTGGAGGAGCAGGACGTGCTCTCCACGCCCGAGGCCACGGGCAACATGGCCTATACCCGCTTCGTGCTGGAGCGGGGCCTCGCCGGCGACTACCTCGATCTCATGGTCGCGCTGGCGCCCTGCCTGGTCGGATACGCCGAGATCGGCGGCCGCCTGCTGGCCGATCCGGGAACCCGGCGCGACGGCAACCCTTATCTTCCCTGGATCGAGAGCTACGGCGGCGCCAGCTTCCAGGCCATGGCGAGCGACGCCTGCCGTCACATCGACCTGGCCGCCGAGCGCCGCATCGGCGGCGATTTTGCCGCGGCACCGCGGTTCGCCGCCCTGGCGAGGACCTTCGAGCAGGCCACACGGCTCGAGGTGGGCTTCTGGGACATGGGCCTGGCCCCGCCCGCGTAACACGTGACGAGACTGCGCTTTCCCGCGATCATCCCCGCAAAGGAGACCCCGATGTTCCGCATCATTTCCCGCGCCACGGCCGCCATCGCCCTGATGGCCGCGCTCGGCGCCTGCTACATCACCGGCGCCAGCGTCATCCCGGCCGAGCGCGCCGAGGCGATCCCCGGCATCGAGGGCGCCTGGCTGCCGGCCGACAACTCCACCACCGACACGCTGAACGTGGCGCAGAAGCCCGGCAGCATGGACTACGCGCTGACCTCCAGCGCGCCGGACGCGCAGGGCCAGACCCTGACCGCGCGCGGCTACCTGCTGGCCGGCAGCACCTATGTCGTGCAGATGTGGGACGAGGCCTCGCTGCAGGACGGCGTGGTGCTGGTGTTCCTCACCATCGACGGCGACAACATCTCCATCCTGGGCGTTACCAGCGACCAGCAGGCGCTGGCCAGCCAGGCCGGTGTCACCCTGGCCGATGACAACGTTACGCTCGACGGCGATGCCGGCCTGCTGCTGAACTTCATCGAGCTGCACAAGAACGCCCAGTTCACCCCGCCGACGCCGATGCTGAAGCGCGTCTCGTAACGCGCCCCTCGGCGGGCATCTGAAGACTGGGCAAGGGGCCGGCAGCGTTGGACGCGTTGCCGTCCCCGCCTGTTTCCTGGGCCTTCCGCAACCCGGCGGCCTGGTTCTGGCTGCGCCCCTGGTTCGACCGCCTGGCGCTGCGCTTCATCGCGCGCACCTATCTTCCCCTGTCGCGTGGCTGGGCCGCCGCGGCCGAGGCGGGCCAGACGCCGGAACGCTTCGCCGGGCTCTTCGGCTTCGCGCCCGATGCTGCGCTGGCGGAGGCCATCGACGCCGTGCAGCGGACCGGCCAGGCGCATGACCTGGCGAGGGAGCGCTGGCGGCAGTGCTTCTTCGGCGGTCTCGACCTGGCGCCGGCGGCCCTGGTCGCGGCGGAGCAGGCGCGCTGCGCCGCCGCCCACCGCTTCATGGCGCAGCGCCAGCGCTTCGTGCGCTGGCGCCGGCGCCTGCCGCCGGTGCGCTGGGTCGTCGCCGGCCCCGAGGCCGTGGCCGCGCGCCACGCCACCGAGACCTTCGGCTGCCCCGCCGCGCTGGACGTGGCGGCTTCGGCCGGCGTGCCCTCGGCCCAGGGCCGGGATGCCTGGCTGTCCTTCCGCAGCCCGTTGCTGGGCGACGAGATCCTGGCGCGCATGACGGTTCCGGCGGCGGCCGCGCCGAAGGGTACGCTGATCGTGCTGCACGGCATCTGCATGGAGCCGGAGATGTGGCAGCCGACGCTCGACGCGCAGGTCGAGATGGCATCGGCCGGCTGGCGTGTGCTGCGGCCCGAGGGTCCCTGGCACGGCCGCCGCCGCCTGCCCGGCCACTACGGCGGCGAGCCGGCGATGGCCTGGGGCGTCGCGGGCTTCCTTACCCTGTTCCGCGCCTGGGTGGCCGAGGTCGGTGCGCTGATCCTTTGGGCGCGCACGCAGGGCGGGCCGGTCGCGCTCTGCGGCACCAGCCTCGGCGCCCTCACCGCGCAGCTCTATGCCAGCCTGGCGCGCGACTGGGCGCCGGCGCTGGTGCCCGACGCCCTGCTGCTGGTCACCACCTCGGCCGACCTCGCCGCCACGGCGCACGACGGGGCGCTGGCCCGGCGCATCGGCGCGCCGGCGTGCCTCGCCGCCGCCGGCTGGACCGCCGAGGCCCTGGCCCCCTGGCTGGCGCGGCTGGAGCCGGGTGCGAGCGCCGTGCCGGCCGAACGCACGCTGCTGCTGCTGGGCCGCACCGACAGCGTGACGCCCTATGCCGGCGGCCTCGCCCTGGCGCGGCACTGGCGCATCCCGCCGGAAAACCTCTTCCGTGCCTGGCGCGGCCACTTTTCCAGCGCCATCGCGCTCAACGCCGACCGCCGGCCGCTGCGCCGCCTGGACGAGGTGCTGCGCGCCTGAGGGGCTTGCCGCCGGGGCCTTCTTGCGCCTAAACCCGGCGCCATGACGCTGCCGTGGCTCAGCCAGGATCCGCCGCCCAAGGGGGCGCGCCTCGTCGTCGCCATGTCCGGCGGCGTCGACTCCTCGGTCGTGGCCGCGCTCGCGGCCGAGGCCGGCTACGAGACCGTCGGCATCACGCTGCAGCTCTATGACCACGGCCTGGCGGCACAGAAGAAGGGCGCCTGCTGCGCCGGGCAGGACATCTACGATGCCCGCCAGGTGGCCGACCGCCTGGGCATCGCGCACTACGTCTTCGACTACGAGAGCCGCTTCCGCCAGCAGGTGATCGACGACTTCGCCGACGCCTATGCGCGCGGCGAGACGCCGATCCCCTGCATCCGCTGCAACCAGACGGTCAAGTTCGCCGACCTGCTGCGGGCGGCGCGCGAACTGGGCGCGGCGGCGCTGCTGACCGGGCACTACGTGCGCCGTGTCGCCGGGCCGCAGGGACCGGAGCTGCACCGCGCCGCCGAGGCCGGGCGCGACCAGAGCTACTTCCTCTTCGCCACCACGCCCGAGCAGCTCGGCTTCCTGCGCTTCCCGCTGGGCGACCTGCCCAAGGCCGAGACGCGCGCCCTGGCCGCGCGCTTCGCCCTGCCGGTGGCGGCCAAGCCCGACAGCCAGGACATCTGCTTCGTGCCCAGCGGCAACTACGCCGAGGTGGTGGCGAAGCTGCGGCCCGAGGCGGCGGAGCCCGGCGAGATCGTCGACCAGGCCGGCCGCGTGCTCGGTACCCATCCCGGGATCATCCACTTCACCGTCGGCCAGCGCCGCGGCCTGAAGCTCGACCACTTGCCGGGGCCGCTCTTCGTGCTGCGGCTCGACGCCGCCCGTCGCCGCGTCGTGGTCGGCCCGCAGTCGGCCCTCGGCCAGGACCTGGTGCGCCTGGGCGAGTGCCATTGGCTGGCCGCGCCCAGCGAGGGCCGGCGGGTCGAGGTCAAGCTGCGCTCCGCCCAGCCGCCGCTGCCGGGGCGGCTTGTCCGCGACGGCGAAGGCTGGGCGGTGCGCCTGGACGCGCCGCAGCAGGCCGTGGCGCCCGGACAGGCGGCGGTCTGCTACGACCGCAGCCGCGTGCTGGGCGGCGGCTTCATCAAGGCGGCGGCACGCGTCGCCGCCTAGCCTCTTCGAACTCGCAGCAGGCTCGTCGCGCCCTTCTGGAACTCGAAGGCCACCGGCAGTTCCTCGGCGACGAGGCCGCGTTCCGCCAGCCCCGCCACCACCGCCTCGAGGTGCGGCGAGCGGAAGCCCTCCAGGTCGAGCAGGGGGAAGACCCGCACCTCGCGCGCAACCCGCGCCAGCTCTGCCAGCGCCTCGACGTGGAAGTCAGCGTCGAGTTCGTGGCTGTAGAGGAATAGCAGGTGCGAGACCAGGGCGAGGCCGAAGGAGCTGTCGGCCAGCGGCAGGGCCGGCAGCGCGGCGGCGAGGTAGCGCCCGCAGATGCGGCCCCAGTCGTAGTCGTCGAGGAAGAGCTCCAGCGCCTCGTCGCGCCGGCGCAGGACATCGGCGGGCGAGGGGTAGAAGTCCCAGACGAAGCGGCGCTGCGCGCGCTCCAGCCCGGCCGCCATGTCGTGGCGCGTCGCGGCGTAGCGGCGGCGGATGGCGTCGCCGCCGAAGCGGTAGAGCGGATCGAGCGCGACCACGCGGGCACCCTGGCGCGTCGCCTCGGCGGCGAAGGAAGCCGGGCCGGCGCCGATGTCGAGGATCGCCGGCCAGCCGCGCGGCACGGCGGAGAGGCCGAAGAAGGCCGCATACTCGTCCAGGCGCCGCCCCCACGGCACGATGCCGTCAAGGTTGAAGCTGCCGGGCGCGGGTAACGTATCCATCTGTCCGTCCTCCGTTGGGGGCCTTCCTTCCCGGGCGGCCACCGGCGGATCTGCCGGACATGAAGAAGGCCGCCTCCGGATGGGGCGGCCCTGGTTGCTGCAAGCGTGCGTGCGCGACCGGTCCGCCCTAGGCGAACCAGTAGAACTCCCGTGACAGGCGCTGTACCGATGTCATGCGACGCTCCTTGCGAGGGGCGGGACACTAGTCCCGCCGCCGGGCCCTGTCTAGCGGCTTGCGCCGTCGTAGGGGGTGATCTTCACCTTGCCCAGGTCGACGCCGTCCAGGCAGCGAATATTGACCGCCACCATGGCGACGCCGTCCTTGCCGCCGCCCTCGCTGAACGGCGCGTTGCCGCAGGTCGGGCAGAAGTGGTGCTGCAGCCGGTGGCTGTTGAAGGTGTAGGTGGCATAGTCCGCCGTCGGCGAGAGCAGGGTGAAGGCGGTGCGCGGCACGAACCAGAGCAGCGCGCCGCGCCGCCGGCAGAAGGAGCAGTTGCAGTCCATCGCTCCTTCCATGGAGCCCTCGACTTCGAAGGCGACGCGCCCGCAATGGCAGCTTCCCTGATAGGTCATGCCGGTCTCCCTGATCCTGTGCCAGGATAACGCCCGGCGCGGCCACTCGCTCCAGTCTTTCGACGCATAAGCAGGATTTATGCGAGGGGCGAGCGGATTCCCGCGTCACGCAGGGAGGGGCGCGGCGCTAGGATCACCGCAGCTTGAAAGACGACCGGGCGGAAAGGCCAGAGACATGACGGCGGCGGAAGCGGTTGACGGTGGGCGCCGGCGGAGCGGCGGCCGCGAGGCGCGGCGCGAGCGGCGCAGCGGGGCCGGCACGGCCGCGGCGCCGGCCTTCATCACCCGGCAGGTGCCGACCTACGAGCTGCTGGGCGAGGAAGGCCTGGCGCTGATCGAGCGCCACGCCGAGCAGCTCCTGCAGGAGGTCGGGCTGGAGTTCCGCGGCGACCCCGAGGTGCTGCGCCTCTGGCAGGAGGCCGGCGCCGACGTGCGGGGCGAGCTGGTGCGCTTCCCCGCCGGCCTGGTGCCCGCGATCATCCGGCGCAGCGTGCGACCGCAGTTCACCCAGCACGCGCGCAACCCGGCGCGCTCGGTCGAGATCGGCGGCAGGCACACGGTCTTCTCGCCGGCCTACGGCTCGCCCTTCGTCTACGACCGTGCCGGCGGCCGCCGCTACGGCACCATCAAGGACTTCGAGAACTTCGTGAAGCTGGCCTATGCCAGCCCCTGGCTGCACCACAGCGGCGGCACGATCTGCGAGCCGGTCGACGTGCCGGTGAACAAGCGCCACCTCGACATGGTCTATGCGCACCTGCGCTGGTCGGACAAGGCGCTGATGGGCTCGGTCACCGCGCCGGAACGCGCCGAGGATTCGATCGAGCTCTGCCGCGTCGCCTTCGGGCGGGACTTCGTCGAGCAGAACTGCGTGATCCTCGGCAACATCAACGTCAACTCGCCGCTGGTCTATGACGTGACCATGACGGCGGCGCTGCGCACCTCCGCCGCCGCCAACCAGGGCATCGTCGTGGTGCCCTTCATCCTGGGCGGTGCGATGGGGCCGGTGACCATCGCCGGCGCCATCGCGCAGAGCCATGCCGAGGCCATGGCCGGCGTGGCGCTGACGCAGCTCGTGCGCCCCGGCGCGCCGGTGATCTATGGCTCCTTCCTCTCCTCGCTCTCGCTGCGCACCGGTGCGCCGACCTTCGGCATGCCCGAGCCGGTGCTCTCGCACCTCGTCGTGGGTCAGCTCGCCCGGCGCCTCGGCGTGCCGCTGCGCTGCGGCGGGGCACTCACCGGCTCCAAGCTGGCCGACGCCCAGGGCGCGCAGGAATCCAGCGACGCGCTCTTCAGCGCCTGCCTGGGCGGCGCCAACTTCATCCTGCACGCCGCCGGCTGGCTCGAGGGCGGGCTGGTCATGGGCTACGAGAAGTTCATGCTCGACGTCGACCACTGCGGCATGCTGCACACCTTCCTGGCCGGCTTGCCGCTGGACGAGAACGGCTTCGCCATGGAAGCCTTCCGCGAGGTCGGCATCGGCAAGCACTACCTCGGCGCCCAGCACACCTTGAAGAACTACCAGACCGCCTTCTACGACTCCGCGCTCGCCTCGAACGAGTCCTACGAGCAGTGGGCCGAGGCGGGATCGCAGGACGCGGACACCCGCGCCCACGCGCGCTGGCAGCAGGTGCTGCGCGACTACGAGCCGCCGCCGATCGACCCCGGCGTCGACGCGGCGCTGACCGACTTCATAGCGCGGCGCAAGGCCGCGATCCCCGACGCCTGGTACTGAGGGACCGATGTCCGACCCGCTGCTGCAGCCCTACCGCCTCAAGCACCTCACCCTCAAGAACCGCATCTTCTCCACCGCGCACGAGCCTTCCTTTACCGAGGACGGGCTGCCGAAGGACCGCTACCGGCTCTATCACCGCGAGAAGGCCAAGGGCGGCATGGGCATGACCATGATCGGCGGCTCGGCCATCGTGGCGCCGGACTCGCCGGCCGCCTTCGGCAACATCCGCCTGTGGGACGACGAGGTGGTGCCCTGGCTCAAGGCCATCGCCGACGAGGTGCACGGCTATGACTGCGCGATCATGATCCAGATCACGCACCTGGGGCGCCGCACCAACTGGAACCGCGGCGACTGGCTGCCGGTGGTGGCGCCCAGCCTGGTGCGCGAGCCGGCGCACCGCGCCTTCCCCAAGGTGATGGAGGACTGGGACTTCGCCCGCATCATCGCCGCCTATGCCGACGCGGCCGAGCGGGTCAAGGCGGCCGGCTTCGACGGGCTGGAGATCGAGGCCTACGGCCACCTCTTCGACGCCTTCTGGTCGCCCGTCACCAACAAGCGGGACGACGAGTGGGGCGGCAGCCTGGAGAACCGCCTACGCTTCTCGCGCCGGGTGATCGACGCCATCCGCGCGCGGGTGGGGGACAAGTTCCTCTTCGGCCTGCGCATGGTCTGCGACGAGGACCGTGCCAAGGGCATCGGCAAGGAAGAAGGCATCGAGATCGCCCGGCGCATGGTCGGCACCGGCAAGATCGACTTCATCAACGTCATCCGCGGCTCGATCGACACCGACAACGCGCTGTCGGACGTGATCCCCAACATGGGCGCGCGCGCGGCCCCGCACCTCGACTTCGCGGCCGAGGTGAAGCAGGCGACCGGCTTTCCCACCTTCCACGCCGCGCGCATCAACGACGTGGCGACGGCGCGCCACGCCATCGCCACCGGTCGCCTTGACCTCGTCGGCATGACCCGGGCGCACATCGCCGATCCGCACATCACGGCGAAGATCATGGCGGGGGAGGAGCAGCGCATCCGCCCCTGCGTCGGCGCCGGCTACTGCATCGACGGCATCTACGAGATCGGCAACGCCGCCTGCATCCACAATCCGGCGACCGGCCGCGAGGCGCAGGTGCCGCAGGTGCTGACGAAAAGCGATGGCCCGGCCAAGTCCGTGGTGGTGGTCGGCGCCGGCCCGGCCGGGCTGGAGGCCGCGCGCGTCGCCGCCGAGCGCGGCCACCGCGTCGTGCTGTTCGAGGCGCAGGGCCAGGCCGGCGGGCAGCTCCGCCTCGCCGCCTCGCTGCAGCGCCGGCGCGAGATCATCGGCATCGTCGACTGGCGCGTGGCCGAGTGCGAGCGCCTGGGCGTCACTGTGCGCTTCAACACCCTGGCCGAGGCCGCGGACGTGCTGGCGGAAAGCCCGGACATTGTCGTCGTCGCCACCGGCGGCATTCCCAACACCGGCTTCCTGGAGGAGGGCGAGGACCTGGTCACCACCACCTGGGACCTGCTCTCCGGCCAGGTGGCGCCCGCCGCCGAGGTGCTGCTCTATGACGACAACGGCAGCCATCCCGGCATGACGGCGGCGGAGTTCCTGGCCGCCAAGGGCAGCCGGTTCGAGGTGGTGACGCCCGAGCGCACGCTGGCGCCCGACGTCGGCGGCACCAACTATCCCATCTACTTCCGCGCCATCGCCAAGGCCGGGGCAAAGATCAGCCTGCTGGAGCGCCTGACCCACGTCCGCCGCCAGGGCAACGGCCTCCTCGCCACCTTCTGGAACGAGTACAGCCGCACCAGCAGCGAGCGCGCCGCCCCGCAGGTCGTGGTCGAGCACGGCACGGTCCCGTCGGACGAGCTCTACTTCGCGCTGAAGCCGCTTTCCTCGAACCTCGGCGAGGTGGACCAGGAGGCGCTGCGCCGCTTCCGCCCGCAGACGCTGGTGCGCAACCCCGAGGGCCGCTTCCAGCTCTTCCGCGTCGGCGACGCGGTCGCCAGCCGCAACGTCCACGCGGGCATCTATGAATCGCTGCGGCTGCTGATGAATCTCTAGGGCCGGCGGCAGGCCCTGGCTGCTTGACAGCCCGGGGGCCGCCGCCTATACGCCTGCGCCTCTACGGCGGTGTAGCTCAGCTGGTAGAGCGGGGGAATCATAATCCCTGTGTCGCTGGTTCGAATCCGGCCACCGCCACCATCTTTTCGTGACGCCCGCGCGGTCAGACCGGCCGCCGCGGGCGTTGCACTTTATGCGCGAATTTCTCGCAGTTGCACGCTGGCGGCGCGTACTATGGTATAAGACTTTAGCGCTGGCGTTGAGTTGGCTGGGTTCCTCGGCGGGAATCCGGCCGCCTTCTGGGGGGATGCTATGCGGCTGTGGCGGCGGCGAATTCTGGCGGGGGTCCTGGGGCTCATGGCCCTTGCTCCGCTCGCGCCCGCCGCGGCGACCAGTCTCAAGGACGCGATCGGCAGCGCCCTGGCCTTCCGGCCCGACCTGCAGCGCGAAGGCGCCCTGGTCGAGGCGGCGCGCGCCGCGATCGATGTCGCCCTGGCCGCCTATCTGCCGCACCTCGACATCCAGTTGGACAGCGGCTGGCAGTACAGCGAGACGCCGACGACGCGCGCCGGCGACGGGCCGGCCGGCGTCAACCAGTGGCACAACGAAGCCAGTTTCGAGGGCAGCCAACTCATCTTCGACGGCTTCGGCACGCCCTATCGCATCGATGCCGCCCGGGCCCGACTGACCGAGAGCGAGTGGTCGCGGCGCGAGGCGATCGAGCAGATCGCCGTCGAGGCCGTGCAGGCCTATCTCGATGTGCAGCGCAACCAGGCCTTCGTCGCCATCGCCGACAAGAACCTGCAGGTGCACCGCCGCCTGCTGCAGCAGGTAAGGGTGCAGGCCGCCGCCGGCCAGGTGACCGACGCCGACGTGGCGCAGGCGGTGGCGCGCGCCGCCCTGGCCGAGGCCATGCTGGCCGAGCGGCTGGGCGCCCTGGCATCCGCGGTCGCCACCTATGTCGAGACCATCGGCGGGCCGCCCGAAGGCCTGCAGGAGCAGGACGCGCCGCAGCGGCTGCGCCCCGCCAGCGAAGCCGACGCGATCGCAACCGCGCTCGCCGGGCACCCGAGCCTGTCGACCGGGCGCGCGGCGGTGGCGGCGAGCGACGCCGAGGTCGGCGCCGCGACCTCCACCTACTGGCCGACGCTCTCGGCGCGCGCGCACGGCACCGCTTTCGACGACATCGACGGCGTCGACGGCCAGGGTGCCACCGTCGAAGGGGGCGTGGAGCTGAACTGGAACCTCTACAACGGTGGCGGCGACCAGGCCGCCATCGACCAGGCGCGCAGCCAGCTTGCCGCCAGCGGCTACGAGTTGGACGACGCGGCGCGCAGGGTCCGCGAGGACGTCAGCGTCGCCTATCGCACGCTGCTGGCCGCCGAGGCGGTGCTGCCGCCGCTGAAGGACCACGCGGCGGCGGCGCGCCAGGTCTTCGCCGGCTATCGCCAACAGTTCGATATCGGCCGACGCTCGCTGCTCGACCTGCTGGACGCGCAGAGCGAACTCTTCAACGCCGAACTCAGGGCCAGCGACGCGCGCTATCGGCTGGTGCTGGCCAACTACCAGCTCCTCTTCGCCATGGGCAGCCTGACGGCCGGGCTCGGGATCGCGCCCCCGGAATGAGACTGCGGGCGGGGGGACTGCTGCTGCTGGTCGGCGGCCTGCTGTTGGCGGGCGGCGGGCCGGCGGTGGCGCAGGACCTTGCCACCTGCGTCGAGCTGGCGCTGGCGCGTGTGCCGGGGCTGGCCGCCGACAAGGCGCGGGCCCTGGCGGCCGAGCAGGGCATCCGTGTCGCCGCCGCCGATTATCTCCCCAGCCTCGACCTTTCGCTCGCCGGCCACTACGGCTGGCGCGACGAGCCGACGATCGGCGATCGCTTCGCCGCCTACTACCTGGAAGGCGAGGCGCGGCTGGAGTTGCGGCAGCGGCTGTTCGATGGCGGTGTCACCGCCTATGGCGTGATCGCCGCCAGCTACGATGCCGAGGCCGCGCGCCAGGTCGCCGAGAACCGGGCCGAAAGCCTCGCCGCCGAGGTTGCCGCGGCCTATCTCGACGCCTATGCCGGCGAGCAGTCGGTGGCCATCGCCGCCGCCAGCCTCGGCGACCTGCGGCGCCTGCTCGGCCTGGTCCAGCAGCAGACCAGCGCCGGCCTGCTGACGCCGGCCGACCGCGCGCAGCTCGAAGGGCGTGTCGCGCTGGCCACGGCGGACCTGGCCGAGGCGGAGGGGCGACGCCAGGTCGCCGCGGCCCGCCTGGAGGCGCTGACGGGCGAGCCGATCCATCTGCTGGTGCTGCCGCCGCTGCCCAGCGACCGCCTGCCGGAGAGCCCGCGCGCGGCGCTGGAGCGGGCACTCTTGGCCTCGCCCTGGCTGGCCGAGGCGGCGGCGACGCAGCTGGCGCGCCTGGCCCAGCAGGACCAGGCCGATGCCCGCTACTGGCCCGAACTCGACCTGGTGATCGCCGCCCGGGCAACCGACAACCTGGACGGCATCGACGGGCAGGGCGCCGAGGCGCTGGTCCTGCTGGAACTGCGCTGGACTCTGCTCGACGGCTTCGGGCGCGAGGCGGAGGCCCGCCGCCTGGGCGCGCAGGGCGCCGGCGCGCACGACGAGTTCCTGGACCGGCGCCGGCGCCTGCAGGGCCGCATCGATCGCGCCTATGCGCAGCTCAGCGAGGCAGCGGCGCGGCTGGCGGCGCTGGAGCCGGCGGTGGCGGCGTCGCGCGATACCTGGCGGCTCTACCGCGATCAGTTCGCCATCGGCCGGCGTTCGCTGATCGAGCTGCTGGACGCGCGCCTCGCCCTGGAGCGGGCGGAGCAGCGCCGGCTGACCGCGCTGCTGCTGGCGCCGCGCGCTGCCTTCGACCTGGGCGCCGCGCTCGGCGAGCTGCGCCACTGGCTGGTGCCGCAAGCGGTCGAGCGGCCGGCCGGCGGCGCGCAGGCGTCTCTGCCCTGGGGCGTGGCGCCGGTGGACGGCGTCGTCGTGGCGCCGCCGGTCAATGCCGCGACCGGGCGCTTGCTTGCCAGCCTTGGCAGTGACGACGTTTCCGGCGGCCAGGCGCCGCTGCCGGTGCTGGTCCAGCCGGCGGTTGCGGGCAAGCTGGGCGCCGGGCCGGATCTCGCCACCCTCTCCGCCGCCTTGCTGCGGGCAAAGCCGGAAGGCCGGGGCGGGTCGCTTCTGCAACCCGGGGTGGCATACGAGAATCTGCGCGAGACCGCTGACTAACATAGTATGTAATCGCTGCAAGCCTTTGGCCGACTTTACCGAGGCTCGCCTAAGGGTTTAATATCCAAGGAAGTCGCCTTCTCTCTTGGGTGGGCTCCGGTCACGGCGGCGGCGGAGCAGATCGAAGGAGCGCGCCCCTTGTCCGGCATGCTGCGCAAGGCCCGGATCGAGCGCCTGCCCCTGCCGGCCGGCGATGCCGGCGCGGTGGCAGGGCCGGCGCGCGACCCCTTCGCGGACGATCCGCTGGCCCTGTGCCTGTCCTTCATCACCCGCCACTACGGCAGGGCCTATGAGCCGGCGGCACTGGCCGCCGGGCTGCTGCCGGCCGGCGGTCGCTTCGACCGCGCCAGCCTGTTGGCCGCGGCCGAGCGCGTCGGCTTCGTGGCGCTGGCCGAGCCGACGGACCTCGAGGCCGTGCCCGCCTTCGCGCTGCCCCTGCTGGTGCCGCTGGCGGCGGGCGGCTGCCTGGTCTGGACAGCGCGGCGGGGCGACAGCGTCGAGGTCTATGAGCCGCGGCCCGGGCGCGCCACGACACAGCGCATGGCCCTGGCCGAGCTGAAGCACCTGGCCGGCGCCGAGGTCATCTTCCTGCGGCCGCGGCATGATTTCGACCGCGCTGGCGACGTGCCGGTGGCCGGGCGCGGCTGGTTCTGGGGCGCGGTCAGCCGCAACTGGTGGATCTATGGCCACGCGGCGCTGGGTGCGCTCTTCGTCAATCTGCTGGCGCTGGCCAGCCCGCTCTTCGTGATGACGGTCTATGACCGCGTCGTGCCGAACAATGCGCTGGAGACGCTGTGGGTGCTGGCCGCCGGCATGGCGCTGGTCGCGGTCTTCGACTTCGTGCTCCGCATGCTGCGCGGCTACATGATCGACGCCGCCGGGCGGCGCCTCGACCTGGTGCTGGGCGAGCGGCTGTTCGGCCGGGTGCTGCGCATGAAGCTGGCCGCCGGGCGCCTCTCCTCCGGCTCGCTGGCGGCGACCCTGCGCGAGTTCGACTTCCTGCGCGACTTCCTGGGATCGGCCTGCATGAGCGTGTTGGCCGATCTGCCCTTCGTGCTGGTCTTCCTGCTGGTGATCTGGCTGATCGGTGGCGACCTTGCGCTGGTACCGGGGCTCGCCCTGCCGCTGGTCGTGCTGGTGGCGCTCGTCGTGCAGTGGCCGCTCGGCCGACTGACGCGGCGCGCGCTGAGCGAAAGCCAGCAGCGGCAGAGCCACGTCTTCGAGGTGCTGCAGGGGCTGGAGACCCTCAAGGCGATTCGCGCCGAGGCCTGGGCCGAGCGGCGCTGGAGCGGCGTGCTGGCCAACTCGGCCGTGTCGCAGATGAAGCTGCGCTTCTGGACCAACCTGGCGCTGAACACCACGCAGCTCGCGCAGTACCTGGTCACGGTCGGCCTGGTGGTCATGGGCGTGCAGCGCATCGGCGACGGCAGCCTGTCGCTCGGCGGGCTCATCGCCTGCGTGCTGCTGGCCAACCGCGTGCTGGCGCCGCTGGCGCAGATTTCCTCGGTGCTGACGCGCTGGCAGCAGGCGCGCACCGCGCTGGGCGCGCTGGACCGCCTGATGCAGACCCCGGTCGAGCGCGCGCCGGGCGAGCGCCGCGTGCATCGCCCCTTCCTGGGCGGCGCCATCGAGTTCCGCGAGGTCAGCTTCACCTATCCTGGGCAGGAACTGCGCGCGCTGGAGAACGTCTCCTTCCGGCTGGCGGCCGGGGAGCATGTCGGCCTGGTCGGCCGTGTCGGCTCCGGCAAGTCGACGCTGGTCAAGCTGATCCAGGGCCTCTACGAGCCGGACCAGGGGATCGTGCGCGTCGATGACCTGGAAGTGCGGCAGATCGAGCCCGCCGACCTGCGCCGGCAGATCGGCTACGTCTCGCAGCAGACCGCGCTGTTCCGCGGCACGATCCGCGACAACCTGGTGATGGGCGCGCCGCAGGCCAGTGACGCCGAGGTCATGCACGCGGCCGAGCTGGCCGGCCTCGGCGACCTGATCCGCCAGGCGCCGCGCGGCCTGGACCAGGAGGTCGGCGAGCAGGGGCTGCAGCTCTCCGGCGGCCAACGCCAGCTCGTCGCCGTGGCGCGCGCCCTGGTGCTGAACCCACCGATCCTGCTGCTGGACGAACCGACGGCGCACCTGGACGCGCTCGCCGAACGGCAGTTCCTGGAGGCGATGCGCGGCTTCCTGAAGAACCGTACGCTGGTGCTGGTGACGCACCGGGCCGCGCTGCTCGGGCTGGTCGACCGCCTGGTGGTGATGGAGCGCGGGCGCATCGTCGCCGACGGTGGTCGCGACGAGGTGTTGGCACGTCTGGGCGCGGCCCGCATGACGGCCTCGAACTAGGGAAGGGGTACGGATGCCCGAAGCCCTCGCCGCCGCCGTCGCCCGCGATGCCATGAAGGGGCCGCGCCGCGCCGCCGTCGCGCTGCTGCTCGCCATCGTCTGCACCATCGCCGGCGGCCTGGTCTGGGCCAGCCAGGCGCAACTGGACGAGGTGACCCGCGGCCAGGGCAAGGTGGTGCCGGCCAGCGAGGTGCAGGTGGCGCAGAACCTCGAGGGCGGCATCGTCTCGGAGATCCTGGTCACCGCCGGGCAGACGGTCGAGGCCGGGCAGGTGCTGCTGCGCATCGACGATACCAGCGCCGACGCCAGCCTGCAGGAACTGCAGGAAACCTGGTGGGGCCTTGCCGCGGCCATCGCCCGCCTGACCGCCGAGGTCACCGGCAGCGAACTGAGCTTCCCCGCCGACCTGATGGCGGCGCGGCCGGACCTGGTGGCCAAGGAGCGCCAGCTCTACGAGGCGCGCCAGCTCGAGCTGTCCTCGGCCGTCGACGCGCTGCGCCAGCAGGCCGACCAGAAGCGCGGCGAGCTGGCCGAGCTGGAAGCGCAACTCGCCGGCCTGGAGAAGCAGTACGCGCTGGCGCTGGAGCAGTACAACCTGGTGAAGCCGCTGGAGAAGTCCGGCGCGGTCAGCAAGGTCGAGGTGCTGGAGCTGGAGCGCACGCTGGCCGAGATGGAGGGCGACATGGCGCGCATCCGCGCCTCGCTGCCGCGGGCCCGCGCCGCCATCGCCGAGGCCGAGAGCCGCATCGCCGAGAAGCAGGCCTCGTTCCGCGCCCTGGCGCAGGCCGACCTCAACGACCGCACGGTGAAGCAGTCCGCCCTCAGCGAGCAGATGCGCGGGCGCGCCGACCGCAAGACCCGCACCGAGGTGCGCGCGCCGGTGAAGGGCGTGGTCAAGCAGGTGAAGGTCACCTCGATCGGCGCCGTGGTGAAGCCGGGTGACAGCCTGGTGGAGATCGTGCCGCTGGACGACCAGCTGCTGGTCGAGGTGCAGATCAAGCCCGCCGACGTCGCCTTCCTGCATGTCGGCCTGCCGGCGCGCGTGCGCCTTACCGCCTACGACTACGCGATCTACGGCGCGTTGGACGGCAAGCTGGAGTGGGTCTCGGCCGATACCTTCGTCGACGACAAGGGCAACTCCTTCTATCGGGCGCGGGTGCGCACGAACGAGACGAACCTGACCGGCAAGCAGGGCGAGGCACTGCCCATCCTGCCCGGCATGGTCGCCGAGGTGGACATTCTCACCGCCCGGCGTACCGTGCTGGCCTATCTGCTGAAGCCGATTCTTCGCGCCCGCGAACTGGCGTTCAGCGAACGCTAGGACGCCGGCGGTCGTCATCTCTTGGCCGACGGCCAAAGGGAGGCGACGTGAGCGAAGAGGACATTGCCAAGCAGGTGCGGCCCCATCGTCCGGCGGCCGAGCGCGCCTACCGCGACGAGCTCTTCCTGCGCACGCCCGAGGCGCGCCCCATCCGCATCCTGGCGGAATACCTGGAGCCGCTGCGGCGCTTCAACCGCTACCGGGTGGAGGACACCATCGTCTTCTTCGGCTCGGCGCGGATCATGAGCCGCGAGCAGGCCGAGGCGGCGCTGCAGAAGGCGCGGGAGGCGGGCGAGGACGCTACCCCCTTCGAGGCACGCCTGGACCTCTCGCAGTACTACGAGGCGACGCGCGAACTGGCCAAGCGCCTGACCGTCTGGTCCAAGGGCCTGGGCGAGGGCGAGCGGCGCTTCGTGGTCTGCTCCGGCGGCGGGCCGGGGATCATGGAGGCGGCCAATCGCGGCGCATCCGAGGCACGCGGCCTCAATATCGGCCTCAACATCGTGCTGCCCTTCGAGCAGGTCGAGAACCCCTATATCACCCGCGAACTGCTGTTCAACTTCCACTACTTCTTCATGCGGAAGTTCTGGTTCGCCTACCTCGCCAAGGCCATGGTCATCATGCCCGGCGGCTTCGGCACCTTCGACGAGCTCTTCGAGATCCTGACGCTGGTGCAGACCAGGAAGATCAGGAAGCGCCTGCCCATCGTGCTGTTCGGCAAGTCCTTCTGGAACGAGGCGGTGAACTTCGAGGCGCTGGTGCGCCACGGCACCATCAGCCCCGAGGACCTGGCGCTCTTCTTCGCCACGGACTCGGTGGACGAGGCCTTCGACTACGTGACCCAGCAGCTCACCACCTACGCCCTGCACGACCCGGGGCCGAGCCTGTAGCGCCGCGATCGCCTCCCGCCACCTGAAAGGGGGGAAGCCTGCCGCGGGGCCGGCGGCGCTGCGCGCCCTCGGCGATTTCCCGCGGCGCGCGGATCGGCTCGGCAGCCGCCCGTGCCGTGCTAAGGCCTTGAGGTGTCGCAGCTAGACCGCCGAAAGTCGCACGTCGTGCGCCTTCTTGTTGCGAATTTGTTACAGTTTCGTTAAATAGACGGAACGGACGGGCCTGCGACTCGCCGAAGTGAGGCGATTCGGCCCGGTCCTGGCGGAGCAAAGGAGCGCTCCCTTGGGTCATGAGATTCTGATCGACATCGCCGGCGGCGTCGCCCTGCTGCTCTGGGCCACGCGCATGGTCAAGACCGGCATCCTGCGCGCCTTCGGCGGCGAGCTGCGGCACTGGCTGGGCAAGGCCCTGGCCAGTCCGCCGCGCGCCTTCGGCGTCGGCCTGCTGGTCGCCCTGGCGGTGCAGAGCGCCACCGCGACCTCGCTGATCCTGGCCTCCTTCGCGCAGCAGGGGCTGGTCGCCACGGTCGGCGGCCTGCTGGTGATCCTCGGTGCCGACCTCGGCTCCAGCCTGGTGGTGCAGGCGCTGTCGTTCGACATCCACCTGCTCTCGCCGCTGCTGATCCTGGGCGGCGTCATCTCCTTCATGGGCTGGGACCGGCCGCTGACCAAGCACCTCGGCCGTGCCGCCGTCGGCCTCGGCCTGCTGCTGCTGTCGCTGTCGCTGATCGGCCACGCCTCGGCGGCGCTCCGGGACTCGGAAGGCCTTGCCTCGGTGCTGACCGGGCTCGCCGGCGATCCGCTGCTGGCGCTGTTCCTCGGCGCGCTGCTGACCTGGGCGGCGCACTCCTCGGTCGCCATGATCCTGCTGGTCATCTCGCTCACCATGGCGGGCGTCATGCCGACCGTGCTGGCCTTCGCGCTGGTGCTGGGGGCGAACGTCGGCGGCGCGCTGGTGGCGGTGATCCTGACCCTGCGCATGAACCCGGTGGCGCGGCGCGTGCCGCTGGCCAACCTGCTGGTCAAGCTGCTGGTGGCGATCGTCGCGCTGCTGTTCCTGCCGCTGGCCAGCGAGCAGCTGCCGCTGCTGGAGGCCGACGCCGGCCGCCAGGTGGCCAACTTCCACACCGCCTTCAACCTGCTGGTGGTGCTGGTCTGCCTGCCGGTCTCGGGCCTCGTGGCACGGCTGGTCGAGCGCCTGCTGCCCGAGGGCAGCGTCGCCGGCGCCGGCCCGCTGCAGGCCAAGCATCTGGACGAGGCGGCGATCGAGCGCCCGGCCGTGGCGCTGGCCGCGGCGACGCGCGAAGTCATGCGCCTCGCCGACGTGACCGAGACCATGCTGCGGCAGGCGATGGACACCTTCGAGGCGAAGGACAGCCGGGAGATCGAGGCGCTGTCGCGCCTGGACGACGACATCGACGCGCTGCACGAGGCGATCAAGCTCTACCTGACCCGCCTGTCGCGTCAGCAGCTCAGCGAGAGCGAGAGCCGCCGCTGCTTCGACATCATCCAGTTCACCACGAACCTGGAGCACATCGGCGACATCATCGACAAGAACCTGCTCGACCTGGCGCAGAAGAAGCTGAAGAACAAGCTGACCTTCTCGGCCGACGGCTGGCGCGAGCTCAAGGCCTTCCACGGCCTGGTGCTGGACCAGCTCCAGCTCGCCATGGCGGTCTTCGTCTCCGGCGACCCGGTCATGGCGCGGCAGATGATCGCCGCCAAGGAGAAGTTCCGCGACCTGTCGCATGCCTCGGCGGAGAGCCACCTGGCGCGCCTGCGCTCGGGGCGGATCGAATCGCTGGAGACCTCGGCGCTGCACCTCGACCTGCTGCGCGACCTGAAGCGGATCAACTCGCACCTGGTCTCGGTCGCCTATCCGATCCTCGACGCGCAGGGCGAACTGAGGAAGAGCCGCCTGCGCAAGAAGCCGCTGCCGGAGGCCGAGGCGCCGCCGGCCGAGCCGGCCCCCGGGGCCGTGCCCAAGCCGGGCTGACCTGGCGATGAAACCTATCGGTAGAGCCTATAAGCGACATAACGACAATCGATTTGCTTTATATCGTCGCGAACCCGAGCATGATGGCCCTGCGTCCTGAGGCAGGCGCGGGCGATCGGGTTCCTTGTGCGGGAATTCTTTCGTAGCATAACCGTAACGATCTCCGGGCAGTCTCCACCAAGGCCCGGGACGCGGCGGCGCGCCAATCCGGCGGCGCGCTGCCTGAAACAGGGGCCGGGGCTACACAACGCAAGGGGAGTTTTTTCCATGTTCGACCTTTCCAAGCGCCGCCTCCTGGGCGGTGTGGCGCTGGCCGGCGCCCTCGCGCTCTTCGGTGGCCAGGCCTTCGCCGAAACCGAGCTGACCGTCTACACCGCGCTCGAGGCCGACCAGCTCGAGAAGTACGCGCAGCGCTTCAACGAGGCGCATCCCGACATCAAGCTGAACTTCGTCCGCGATTCGACCGGCGTCATCACCGCCAAGTTCCTGGCCGAGAAGGACAACCCGCAGGCCGACGTGATCTGGGGCCTGGCCGCCACCTCGCTGCTGCTGTTCAAGACCGAGGGCCTGCTGGAGGCCTATGCCCCGGCCGGCGTCGAGCGCCTCAGCGCCAACATGAAGGACCGCGACGATCCGCCGTCGTGGGTCGGCATGGACGCCTGGTCCGCCGTCATCTGCTTCAACACGGTGGAGGCCGAGAAGGCCAAGCTGCCGCTGCCGAAGTCCTGGAAGGACCTGACGGACCCGGTCTACAAGGGCCACATCGTGATGCCGAACCCGGCTTCGTCGGGCACCGGCTTCCTCGACGTCTCCAGCTGGCTGCAGCTCTTCGGCGAGGACGAGGGCTGGAAGTACATGGACGCCCTGCACGAGAACATCCAGGCCTACACCCACTCCGGCTCGAAGCCCTGCAAGATGGCTGCGGCGGGCGAGACCGCGATCGGCATCTCCTTCGAGTACCGCGCCGCCAAGTCCAAGAGCGACGGCGCCCCGCTGGAGATCGTGGTGCCGACGGAAGGCATCGGCTGGGACCTCGAGGCCTCGGCCATCGTCGAGGGCACCGACAAGCTCGAGGCGGCGAAGACGCTGCTCGACTGGTCGATCACCGACGACGCGATGAAGATGTACAACGAGAGCTACGCCGTGCTCGCCGTGCCGGGCCTGGCCAAGCCGGTGGACAACATCCCCGCCGACCTCGAGAAGCATTTCATCGACAACGACTTCGAGTGGGCCGCCAACAACCGCTCGAAGATCCTCGAGGAATGGACCAAGCGCTACGACTCCAAGTCCGAGCCGAAGAGCTAATCGGCTGAGGCGGATCGGGCGGGGCCGTCCCCAGCGGGCGGCCCCGCCGTTCTTTGACAAGTCTCCGCGTCATGCTCGGGCTCGTGCCGAGCATCCATGTCGCCCTCGATGCCGGCGTCTGAACGGACTCTCCGGGCAGGCCCGAGGGTGACGGCGGGGCAGGGCAACCCGAGGGGCCACGCATGGCTGACCAGGCCTATCTCCGCATCGAGGATGTGACCAAGTTCTTCGGCGACTTCCAGGCGCTGAAGGGCATCTCGCTGGAGATCCGGCGCGGCGAGTTCGTCTGCTTCCTGGGGCCCTCGGGCTGCGGCAAGACCACCCTGCTGCGCGCCGTCGCCGGCCTCGACATCCAGACCAGCGGGCGCGTCTGGCAGGACGGCCGCGACATCTCCGCGCTGCCGCCGTCGGAGCGCGACTTCGGCATCGTCTTCCAGTCCTACGCCCTCTTTCCCAACCTGACGGTCAACAAGAACGTCGCCTACGGCCTGCAGAACCGGAAGCGGCCGCGCGCCGAGATCGAGGCGCGGGTGAGCGAGCTGCTGGCCCTCGTCGGCCTACCCGACCAGGGGCGCAAATACCCGGCGCAGCTCTCCGGCGGCCAGCAGCAGCGCGTCGCGCTGGCCCGCGCGCTCGCCACCTCGCCCGGCCTGCTGCTGCTGGACGAGCCGCTCTCGGCGCTGGACGCCAAGGTGCGCGCGCGCCTGAGGCACGAGATCAAGGATCTGCAGCAGAAGCTCGGCGTCACCACCATCATGGTCACCCATGACCAGGAGGAGGCGCTGACCATGGCCGACCGCATCGTGGTGATGAACCAGGGCGTGGTCGACCAGATCGGCACGCCGGAGGAGATCTACAGCCACCCGGCCTCGGCCTTCGTCGCCGACTTCATCGGCACCATGAACTTCGCCCCGGCCGAGGTGACGGCCCCGGGCCGGGTGCGCCTGGGCGGGGTGGAACTCAACAGCGACGACACCGGCCTGCCGTCCGGCACGCCGGTGACCCTGGCAATCCGGCCCGAGGACATCATCGCCCCGGCCGAGGCCGCGCCGGCGGACGAGCGGATCGAAGGCAACGTGGTGCCCGCCCGCCTCGGCGATTTCGAGTTCCTCGGCTACTTCGTGCGTGCCGACCTGGCGCTGCCGGGCCTGCCCGAGGGCACGCTGCGCTGCGACCTGTCGCACAACCGCATCCGCCGCCTCGGCATGCACGAGGGCCAGGAAGTGAAGGTCGCCTTTCCGGCCGGCCGCCTCAGGCTCTATCCGCGCGCCGAGGGCGCTGCCCGCCCATGACGGCGGCCGACCTCGCCGGCAGCGCGCCGCGCGTGGCCGAGGCGCCGAAGCCGCCCGGCCGCATCCGGCCCAAGGTCGGGCGCGACGACTGGACCATGCGCGCGCTGATGCTGGTCATCGGCCTCTATCTCTTCGTCGCGCTGGCCTTTCCGCTCTACGCCATGCTGTCGAAGTCCTTCGAGACCTTCGCCTTCGACCTGACGGCGCTGGAGACCCAGGTCGACCGCGGCAACGGCTGGGAGGAGACCAGGACCGCCCTCGACCTGGCAACGGCCGCCGGCCTCGATGTCGTCGGCGATCCGCGTACCAACGCCAACGAGCGGCTGCGGATGGAGCAGCTCTTCCCCGACGCCAAGCGCGACGACAAGGTCACGCGCTACCGGCTGCGCGACCTCTCGGAGGAGGGCGGGCGCCTGCTGATCCGCGGCAAGCTCTCCGAAGGCAGCGACTGGATCGAACTCGACGCCGCCAGGCTGCTGCGCACCGTGCTGAAGCCGGCGCAGTACAGCGGCTTCGGCAACTTCACGCTCTACTTCTCCACGCCTGCGCTCAGCAACTCCATCGTCAACTCGGTGGAGATCGCGGCCATCACCACCGTCATCACCGTCTTCCTGGCCTTCTGGTTCGCCTATGCGCTGACCCGTACCTGCATGCGCGGCAAGGGGCTCTTCA
Organism: Pseudomonadota bacterium; assembly: GCA_029781795.1. Classification (GTDB taxonomy): domain Bacteria; phylum Pseudomonadota; class Alphaproteobacteria; order Kiloniellales; family JACOMY01; genus JAKOWB01. The sequence continues at coordinate 24,915 of JAKOWB010000206.1, forward strand.
AGTCCATCGCGCTGGTGCCGATCCTGGTGCCCTCGCTGCTGCCCGGCATCGCCCTGGTCTATCTCTTCGGCAACCAGGGGGTGATCAAGGGCCTGCTGATGGGCGAGGAGATCTACGGCCCCATCGGCATCGTCATCGCCTCGGTCTTCTTCACCCTGCCGCACGCGCTGCTGATCATGCTGGTGGCGCTCGGCACCGCCGACGCGCGG
>JAKOWB010000232.1 GCA_029781795.1 Pseudomonadota bacterium
GCGGATGCAGCTGTGCCCAGGCCGGCAGCGCGGCGGCGCCGCGGAACCAGGCGACGGCCCGGCCGGCGGCGCGGTCGAGCATCCAGAGGATGCGGTGTCCGGGGTCCAGCACGGTCTCGAAGGAGGCGTCGCAGAAACCCGGGACGCGACCGCGGCTGGCGCCAAGGACGCCGAGGGCTGCGCGCGGCCAGGGCATCGGCGGCGCGGCGACGCCAGTCTCCGCGAGGTCCCAGAGCACGATGTCGAGGCCATCCTTGCCCGACGACTCCACCGCCGCCGGCAGGGCGAAGGCCGGCAACAGTCGCGCCGCCAGCTGCTCGCCCGCGAACCGCAGCGCGAGGGACGCACCCGCCAGCGTGAAGCGTCGGTCGGGACCGGGGCACCGGCCGCGGGCCTCGGCGAACGCGGCCTGGCAGCCCGCGAAGAAGGGGGCGGCCGGCGATGTCATGCCGTCAGGCCGCGGGCAGCGTCGGCCAACCCGTGGCGTCGTCGACGTCATGCACCGGATCGACCCAGAGGATCTCTTCAAGGTCGGCGAAGCTGTGCAGTACGAGGCCCGTGTAGGCGCCACCGGCGATCTCTGGCAGTGCCGCCGCTTCCTCGCTGCCGGCCACCGTGAGTTCATGTGCACGCAGGTCCGAGAGAAAGCCGGGGAGAGCGGCGGCGATGTCGTCTGCCCGATCCGGAAAGGCGCGCTGCAGCTGCGCCAGCAGGCGCTCGCCGGTCACCCCCGCCGCCAGGAGCTGCCAGGCGGCCGCGGCCGCGCCCTCGAGGCGGAAGTAGGCTTGCCGGCGCATGTCGATGACGATCGTCTCGCCCTCGATCGTTTCGTGCGCAAGTTCATCGGTCCGGATGGTCAGGATGTCAGCCATTTCGTCTGCTATCGCGCTTCAGCTCTTTGCATAGGGAGATACACCAACATTTCATTCGCGAAAAGCTCGCAAGTGGTCGCGGCAGCTACAGCACGGCCGCAAGCGCGGCGGCGAACTGCGCGGCGATCCGTTCCCGACCGTAGTGGCTGAGGAGGGTTTGCCGCGCGGCGGCGGACAGGCGCAGCCCCTCCGCGGGATTCGCGAGAAGCCGTGCGATCGCCGCTGCGACGGCAGCCGCGTCGTCGGCCAGCAGGACGTCCCGCCCGTCGTGCAGAGGCATGCCTTCGGCGGCGATGCTGCTGGCTACGATCGGCAGCCCCGCAGCCATCGCCTGCAGCATCTTGCCCTTCAGGCCGGAGCCGAAGCGCAGCGGCGCGACCAATAGGCTGGCACGTGCCAGCAGCGGGTCGAGATCCGGCACCCAGCCCAGGACCTCCAGATCCGGGGCGGCCACCGCGAGGACTTCCTCATGCGGCGACTGCCCGGCGACGAGGAGGCGGACGCCGGGGCACCGCTGACGCAGCAGCGGCATGATCTCGTTCGCCAGGAAGAGCACGCTGTCGTGGTTGTGCGGCGCGCCCATGTTGCCGATGAACAGCAGCGTCGCCGGGTCCGGCCGGCGCTCCAGCGCGTAGGGCTCTGCCCACATTTCGACGGTATAGAGGCGGGCCGACGGCACCAGGGCGCGCAGGAAGTCACGATCGCTGTCGGTGATGGCCAGCGTCGCGCTGGCGGCCTTGATCGTCGCCAGCTCCGCTTCCTTGGTGCGCAGGGCGCGTTTGAGAGTCCGCGCATTGCCGTTGAGGCGGGCCTGGCGGAACTCGCGCCGATGATTGACGTCGTGGGTGTCGAACAGCAGCGGCGGCCTCGCGCTCTGTTCGAGCACGGACAGAACGCGCCGTGCACTCGGCGTCCAGGCGACATAGAGCAGGTCGTAGCGCGGCAGGATGGCGGCCAGGAAGCCGCCGAGCGCCCCTTCGGGCTGACAGGGCAGCAGTGCAACGCCGAGTTCCGCCAGCACCTGCGCGGCGCGGTGCGAGGCGGGCTGCGCCGTCGGCAGGAAGTCGACCCGCCAGCCCCAGGCCGTCAGCAGCGCCAGCAGCTGCGCGGCGCGAACCGACGAGGCGTGGCGGTCGGGTTCCGGCGCCAGCAGGTCGATGAAGAGAATCCGGCGGCCGCGACCCGGCGTGGATGCGCCCGTGGCGGTCATGGCCTCCGCCTCGCGGCGCGGCTGGCCAGTGCTCCCAGGGCGGCGTCGAACTGGGCTTCGATGGCATCGCGGCTGTAGAAGCGCTCCAGCTTGGCCCGTGCCTGCGCGGCCAGCGCGGGGCCGAGCGCCGGCTCATCCAGCAGCCGGCGGACGGCGGTCACCGCCTGATCTGGTGTGTCGACCAGCAGGAAATCCACCTCCGCCACCAGCGGCATGCCCTCGACCGCGATGCCGCTGGCGACGATCGGAACCTCATGCGCCATCGCGTGCAGCAGCTTGCCCTTCAGGCCGGAGCCGAAGCGCACCGTCGCCATCAGCGCGGTGCAGCGCGCAAAAAGCGCCCGCAGGTCGGCAACCCAGCCAAGCACCTCGACGTCGGGCGCGGCGATCCGCTTTTCGATGTCGTTGTGCGTCGGGCCGGCCAGCAGTAGCCGTACGCCCGGCGCGGCCCGGCGCAGCAGCGGCATTACGTCCTCGGCCAGATGCAGGGCGCAGTCGTGGTTCTGTGGCCCGCCCATGTCGCCGAGGAACAGCAGGGTGCAGGGCTCCGGCCGGCGCGCGACCTGCGCCGGCAGCGCGCACCACATGCCGACAACGGCGACGTTCGCGGTTGGCGCCAGCGCCCGGTAGGCGGCGGCGTCCGCCGGGGTGATGGCCAGGGCAACCGCCGACGCGGCCAGCACCTCGCGTTCCTTCTGCTTGCTACGCAGCGCCCGCTGCAGGGTGCGCGCATTGCCCGACACCCGCGCCTCGCGGAACTCCAGGATATGCGTCGCATCGCAGCCGAGGTAGAGCAGCGGGCAATCCGGCGCCGCCTGCCGCAGCAGTCCCAGGAGGTGATGGGCGAGGTTGAGCCAGACCGCGCAGACGAGGTCGTAGCGTGCCGCCTCGGCGGCGAGAAATGCCTCCGCCGAAGCGGCTTCGCTGCCGGAGGCATGCGGCAGCAACCGGACGCCGAGAGCGTCGAGCGTGCCGGTCGGCGGCGTCGGCCCCGGATCGCGCCAGCAGAGGAAGTCGACCGACGCGCCGCGACCGCGCAGCATGGCGAGAACCTGCTGGATCCGCTGCGAGGTCGAATCGCGTTCGGGAGTCGGCAGCCGCAGGTCGATGAAGAGGACTCTCCGGCCGGCCAGGGCCTCGGTCATCGTCGCCGCCAGCCCTCGGGTGTCTCGGTCGCGAGGCCGTCGCCGGCAAGCTCGATCAGGTGCGCCAGGAGCGACTGCGCGGCGGCGCTATGGAGCCGGCGGTCGAGCGAGGGCTCGTAGGCCAGCGGGACCAGCTCGATCGGTCGGCGCGGATCGCTGCCGAGCGCCGCCAGCACCTTGTCGCGCCGGGCGAGGCGATGGGCGATGAGCGCGTCCAGGTGCGCCGGCGGATCGGTGATCGGCGCGCCGTGCGTCGGCCAGTAGGTGCGCTCGTCGCGCAGCCGCAGGCGGCGAAGCTGCGCCATGTAGTCGGCCATCACGCCGTCGGGCGGCTGGATCACCGTGGTGGACCAGCCCATCACGTGGTCGCCGCAGAACAGTACCCGCTCCTGCGGAAAGGCGAAGCAGAGATGGTTCGATGTGTGGCCCGGCGTGTGCAGCACCTCCAGCCGCCAGCCCGCGCCCTCGAGCACCGCCCCCTCCGTGATGACGATGTCGGGCTCGAAGTCCAGGTCGGCGCCGGCCTCGACCTCATGGTCGCCATTGCCGTGCGGGCCGAAGCCATAGGTCGGCGCGCCGGTCCGCGCCTGCAGCAGGCGCGCGGCGGGCGAGTGATCGCGGTGCGTGTGCGTCACCAGGATGTGGCTCACGCGCTCCTGTCCGAGCTGCGCCAGCAGCGCGTCGACATGCTCCGGCAGCTCCGGGCCGGGGTCGATCACCGCGACCTCGCCCTGGCCGACGACGTAGGTGCCGGTGCCCAGGAAGGTGAAGGGTCCGGGGTTCTCGGCGACGATGCGGCGGATGCCGGGCGCCACGGCCTCGAGCTTGCGATAGTCGCAGGTGAAGTCGAGGTTCGGGCGCATCAGGCGCGCACGATGCCGATCGGCTCGATCTCCGGCCCGCCGTAGCCGGCCTCGGCCGGGATCACGACGCGCACGCCGGCCGGCGTCTTGATGAATCGCGGTAGGACGGTGACGACGGGCTGCTGGCGCGCCGCCGCCAGGGCTGCCTCGACCGTGCGGCTGGCGGCGAGGCGCAGCAGGTTGAGGCGCGTGGCGAAGACCAGCTTGGCACGGCCCTCCTCGCCCTCGCGCACCACTCCCGCGGCATCGCACCAGCGCGATTCCACGGCTTCCCGCCCGTCGTGCCGGGCCTCCTGGTCGCTGACGAAGGGCGCGGCATAGAAGCGCGTGTCGAAGCGCTTCGGCCGGTCCAGCGGCGTGATCCAGTGGCCATAGGGCAGCAGCAGGTCGGCCGCCAGCTCGATGCCACCGCCACCGGCCAGCGTGGCGAAGTCGGCGCCGCCGGCGGTGAGCTCGCCAGCCTCGGCCGCGCTCAGCAGTCGCTCGGCGCCGCGCCGGCGTGCCAGCAGCAGACCGCTCTCCTCGAAGGTCTCGCGCAGGGCGGCGATGCGGAAGGCAGCCTCGACCGGGTCCAGGCCCTCCAGGCCGCGCGCGTGGCGCACCAGGGCCGCGTCCTCCCTGTCGACCTTGCCGCCCGGAAAGACCAGGGCGCCGGCGGCGAAGCCGGCGTCCTCGTGGCGGGCGGTCATCAACACCTCCAGCCCCGCCGCGCCGTCGCGCAGCAGGAGGATGGTTGAGGCGGGGACAGGAATGACGGGGGTGGGCGTGTCGGTCATGGGCAAGACCCTAGCCCGCGCGGCCGGTTCGTCAATCGGCGCAGAGTTGCGTCTTGGCGGCCGCGTACTCGGCGGCGAGGCGCTCGACCACCCGGCCAGCCGGCTCGACCGCGCGGGTCAGGCCGATGCCCTGGCCGGCGCTCCAGATGTCGCGCCAGGCGCGCGGGCCTTCCTTGCTGCTGCCGCTGAAGTCCATCTTGCCGGGCTCCGGCTTCGGCAGGTTGTCCGGGTCGAAGCCCTGCAGCGTGATCGAGGCCCGCAGGTAGTTGGCCATGACGCCGGAGAAGTAGTCGGTATAGACCACGTCGGCCGCGTTGCCGGCGACCACCATCGCCTTGTAGCGCGGGTCGGCCACGGCCTCCTCGCTCGCCAGGAAGGCGCTGCCGAGGTAGGCGAGGTCGGCGCCCATGGCGCGCGCCGCCAGCACCGCGCCGCCGTTGTTGATGGCGCCGGCCAGCACCAGGATGCCGTTCCACCACTGGCGGATTTCCTGGGTCAGGGCGAAGGGCGAGAGGCGGCCGGCATGGCCGCCGGCGCCGGCGGCCACGGCGATCAGGCCGTCGGCCCCACGCTCCGCCGCCTTGCGCGCGTGCTCCACATGGATGATGTCGTGTAGCACCACGCCGCCATAGGCCTGCACCGCCTGGATCACGTCCTCGCGCGCGCCCAGCGAGGTGATGACCACCGGCACCTTGTGCTTCACCACCAACGCCAGGTCCTCGTCCAGCCTGGGGTTGGTCTTGTGCACGATGAGGTTCACGGCATAGGGCGCCGAAGGGCGCTCGGGGTGTGCCTTGTCGTGGGCGGCCAGCGTTTCCTCGATCTCGCAGAGCCACTCGTCGAACTGGCTGGCCGGACGGGCGTTCAGCGAGGGGAAGGCGCCGACGATACCCGCCTTGCACTGCGCCAGCACCAGCGGCGGGCGCGAAACCAGGAACATGGGCGATCCGATGACCGGCAGGCGCAGCCGGTCGAAGGGCTTGGGAAGGGTCATGGTGCTCCTAGCGTCCCAGGAAGGTGGGCTTGCGCTTTTCGAGGAAGGCAGTGGTGCCCTCGGCGAAGTCGGCGGTGGCGGCCCCGGCGCCGAACAGCAGGCGCTCGAGCTCGAGCTGCTGCTCAAGCGTGTTGCCGGACGCGGCCTGCAACAGCGCCTTCATGCGGCCGAAAGCGTGCGTCGGCCCGGCGGCGAGCGCGCGGGCCAGGGCCGTGGCCTCGTCCATCAGGGCGGCGGCTGGCACGACCCGGGTGACCAGCCCGAGGCGCAGCGCCTCGGCCGCGTCGATCAGCGGCGAGAGCAGCGCCAGCTCCATCGCCTTGCGGTGGCCGACCAGGCGCGGCAGCGTCCAGGAGGAGGAACCGTCCAGGCTGGCGCCGATCCTGGCATAGGCCGTGGTGAACTTGGCGTCGTCGGCGGCCAGCACGAAGTCGGCCGCCATGGCGAGCGAGAAGCCGGCGCCGGCCACCGCGCCCTGGCAGGCGGCGATGACGGGCGCGTTCAGCCTCGCCAGGTTGGCGAGGCCGCGGTGCAGGTTGAGGATCAGCTTGTCGGCCGTCGTCGGACCGGGATCGGTGCTGAGGTGGCGGATGTCGCCGCCGGCCATGAAGGCGCGGCCCTCGCCGACCAGCAGCACGGCGCGCAGGGCCGGGTCGCGGCGCAGCGTCTCGCTGTGCTCGGCCAGCAGGCGCGCCATCTCCGGGTCCAGCGCGTTCAGCGCCGCCGGGCGGTTCAGGCGCAGCGTGGCGATGGCGCCGTCCTGCGTCAGGATCAGGGGAGAGTCGGACAAGGGTAGCCCCCGGGGAAAGCCTCTGCCGGCGGCTCTGGTATCACCCCGGCCGCCGCCCTGTCGACCTGCCGGCCGGCAGCGGTGCTATTCCACGAAGCCGCAGGCGGCGAAACCGGGCTTCAGGGCGGCCGGCAGGGGGGCCTCGGCGACGACGGCGGGCTTGCCGGGGTAGAGCGGCACGACGATGCGGCGGGCATGCAGGTGCAGCGGCTGGCCGCGGCTCGCCTGCTCGCGCGGGCCGTAGAGCGGGTCGCCCAGGATGGGATGTCCAAGGTGCGCCAGGTGGACGCGGATCTGGTGCGTGCGGCCGGTCAGCGGCCGGCACTCGATCCAGGCGCGCCCCTCGCCGCGTCCCAGCACCCGCCATTCGGTGACCGCCGGCTGGCCGTCGGGCGCGACCAGCATCTTCCAGCCCTTGACCGCGTTCAGCTTGGCCAGCGGCGCCTCGATGCGGCCGCTGTCCGCCGCCGGCGCACCCAGCACCAGTGCCCAGTAGGTCTTCTCCACCTTGCCCTCGGCGAACAGCGCGCCGAGGCGCCGCAGCGCCTTGCGGTGGCGCCCCAGCACCAGGCAGCCGGAGGTGTCGCGGTCGAGGCGATGGGCGAGCTGCGGGTCGGCCGGCAGGCCGAAGCGGAGCTGGCCCAGGAAGTCCTCCAGCGTGTCGCCGCCGCGCGGCCCGGCGTGCACGGCGATGCCGGCCGGCTTGTCGATGATCAGCATCAGCCCGTCGCGATGCAGCAGCCGCTGCGTCAGGTCGAGCGCCGGCGCCTTCGGCACGGCCGACTTCGGTGCCGCGGGCTTGCGGCGCGGCGGCGGGCGTTTGGCCTTGGGTGGGCGGGCTCCCAGCATGAGGGCGAGGCATAGCGGCCGCCGCGCGCTGCGGCAAGCTGGCGCCAGCGCGGCCGGCGCGACTGCGCTATGCTCTTGGCCATGAAACCCGGACTGCTCTCCTTCCTGCTCGGGCACCTGCTGGTCGGCATCCTGGCCGGCTGGTCGCTGCTCGGACTGCTGCTGTGGTTCGACGTGGCGGGCCTCAAGACGCTGATCCAGCACAGCCGCGAGTCCTGGCTGGTGGTCGCGCTGCTGCTCTTCGGCTTTGCCATCACCTTCGGCAGCCTGGCGATGGGCACCGGCGTCATGGGCCTGAAGCACCGCAAGGAGCAGGACCCCGAGGACGGCGGCCACCTGGCGCCCGCGCCGGCGCGGACGCGCCGCCGCTAGGCGCCGGTTGCCAGCGGCCGGCGCCTGGGCCAAAAGCCTTGCGCCATGGCTGTGCCGCTGCCCATCGATCCGCTGCTGCCCGACATCGTCGCCACGCTGGCAAAGGCGCCCAGCCTCGTGCTGCAGGCGCCGCCCGGCGCCGGCAAGACCACGCGCGTCCCGCTGGCGCTGGCGGCGGCGCCCTGGATGGCCGGCCGCAAGGTCGTGGTGCTCGAGCCGCGGCGACTGCCGGCGCGCCTCGCCGCCCGCCACATGGCGGCGAGCCTCGGCGAGGCGGTCGGCGACACCGTCGGCTACCGCGTGCGGCTGGAGAGCAGGGTCGGCCCGGCGACGCGCGTCGAGCTGGTGACCGATGGCCTCTTCCTGCGCCGGCTGCAGGCCGATCCCGGCCTGGAGGGCGTCGGCTGCGTCGTGTTCGACGAGTTCCACGAGCGCGGGGTGGAAAGCGACCTGGCCCTGGCCCTGGCGCTGGAGGCGCAGGCGCTGAACCCCGACCTTCGCCTGCTGGTGATGTCGGCGACGCTGGACGCGGCGCCGGTCGCGCGGCTGCTGGGCGGTGCCCCGGTGCTGACCAGCGAAGGCCGCGCCTATCCGGTGGAGATCCGCTGGGCCGAGCAGGCGCCGGCCGGCCGCGTCGAGGACGCGGTTGCCGCGACGGTGCGCCAGGCGCTGGCGGCGGAGGCGGGCAGCCTGCTGGTCTTCCTGCCCGGGCAGGGGGAGATCCGCCGCGTCGCCGAGCGGCTGGCGGGGCGCCTGCCGCCGGACGCGGAGCTGGCGCCACTCTATGGCGACCTGCCGGGGCGCGAGCAGGACCTGGCGGTGCAGCCGGCGCCGTCCGGCCGGCGCAAGGTGGTGCTGGCGACCGCCATCGCCGAGACCTCCATCACGATCGAGGGCATCCGCGTCGTGGTCGACAGCGGCCTCGCCCGCGTGCCGCGCTACGACCCGCGCAGCGGCATGACGCGCCTGGAGACGCTGCGCGCCAGCCAGGCCACTGCCACCCAGCGCGCCGGCCGCGCCGGCCGCCTGGAGCCCGGCGTCTGCTACCGCCTCTGGACCGAGGCCGACCACCGCGCGCGCGCGCCGCAGCCGACGCCGGAGATCCTGGCCAGCGACCCGGCGCCGCTGGCGCTGGAACTGGCGCTCTGGGGCGCGGGCGAGGGGCGGGAACTCGCCTTCCTCGACCCGCCGCCGGCCGGTCCGCTGGCGCAGGCGCGCGCCTTGCTGGCCGACCTCGGCGCGCTGGACGCCGCCGGCCGGCCGACGGCGCATGGCCGGGCCATGGCGGGGCTCGGCCTGCATCCGCGCCTGGCGCACATGATCCTGACGGCGCGCGAGGCGGGGCGGGGGCGCCTCGCCTGCGCGCTGGCCGCGCTGCTCGCCGGGCGGGACATCCTGCGCGGTGTCCGCGACGCCGACCTGCGCCCGCGCGTCGAGCTGATCGACCGCCAGGACGCAGACCCCCGCGCCGACCGGGGCGCGCTGCAGGAGGCCCGCGCCCTGGCGCGACAGTGGGCCGACCAGGCCAAGGTGCCGCGCGGCGAGACCCTGGCCAGCGCCGAGGCCGGCGGCGTGCTGGCCTTGGCCTATCCCGACCGGGTGGCGCAGGCGCGCGGCGCGAGCGGCCACTTCCGGCTGGCGAACGGACGCGGCGCGGTGCTGCCGCCCGAGGACGCGCTCTCGTCGGCGCCCTGGCTCGCCATTGCCAGCCTGGACGGCGAGGCCGAGCGCGCCCGCGTCTTCCTGGCCGCGCCGGTGACGCAGGCGGAGATCGAACAGCGTTTTGCCGACCGCATCGTCGAGGAGCGCCTCGTCGCCTGGGACGCGCGGGCGGAGGCGGTCCAGGTGCTGCGCCGCCGGCGCCTCGGTGCGCTGATCCTGGAGGAACGGCGTGACCAAGGCGCCGATCCCGCCACCGTCGCCGCCGCCCTGGCCGAGGGCATCCGCCAGCTCGGCCATGCGGCGCTGCCCTGGACACCGGCGGCGCGGGCGCTGCAGGCGCGCGTCCTGCTGCTGCGGCGGCTTTGGCCGGAGGCCTGGCCGGACCTGTCAGACGAAACGCTGCTGGCCGATCCCTTGACCTGGCTGGGCGAGGCGCTCGCGGGCCTGACGCGGCGCGCGCAGCTGCAACGCCTGGACCTGCTGGAGTCGCTGCGTGGGCGCCTGACCTGGCAGCAGCGGAGGGATCTGGACCGGCTGGCGCCGACCCATCTGCCGGTGCCGAGCGGCCGTGAGGTGGAGATCGACTACGGCGGCGAGGCGCCGGTGCTGGCGGTGAAGCTGCAGGAGCTGTTCGGCCAGCGCACCACGCCGACCGTCGCAGAGGGCCGCGTGCCGGTGGTGATCCATCTGCTCTCGCCGGCTGGACGGCCGGTGCAGGTGACGCGCGACCTGGAGGGCTTCTGGCGCGGCAGCTATGCCGCGGTCCGGTCAGAATTGCGCGGCCGCTATCCCAAGCATCCCTGGCCCGACGACCCGCTGACCGCGCCGCCGCAGCGCGGCACCAAGCGCGCCGGCCGCTAGGAAAACCGCCGCCATGTGATCGCCTTCACAGCGGCGCGGCGCGCCTGCCGCGAGACTGCGGGCCGTCAACCCCAGGGGAGGCTGGCGATGCAGGTTCCCTACAGCTATGGCGAGCTCATTTCTTCGGCGGAGAAGGCGCGCTGGCAGATCGACGATCTGCTGCCGCGTGGCGCGACCTTCGACTTCCGCCGACCCTTCCTGCCCGAGCCGCTGTCGCCGTCCGACGTCCTGGCGGACCCCTGCGAGCTGCTGCTGCTGAACCAGATCCGCGCACATGCCTATCTCGGCATCATCGGCCTGATCGAGGAGTTCATCCTGCCTTTCGTGCTGGACCATGCGCGGCCCGCCGCGCTGGCCGACGAGGAGCGGACCCGCGCGCTGATCGGTTTCGCCGGCGAGGAGGCCAAGCATGTGCAGCTCTTCCGCCGCTACCGCGCCACTTTCGTCGGCGGCTTCGGCGTGCCCTGCGGCCTGATCGGCCCGGCCGAGACCCTGGTGCGGCGGATCCTGGCCGAGCCACCGCTGGGCGTCGCGTTGATGGTTCTGCACGCGGAATGGATGACGCAGCGCCATTGGCTGGATTGCGCCGAGCAGGCCGAGACGCTGGAGCCGCGCTTCGCCGCGCTGCTGCGGCACCACTGGGCCGAGGAGGCGCAGCACGCCCGCCTCGACAGCAACATGGTGGCCGAACTGGGGGCCACGCTGTCAGGGGCCGAGGTGCTGGATTGCGTCGACGCATATCTGCGTATCGTGCTACTTTTAGACGGTGCCCTCAGGCGACAGGCCGAGCTCGATCTCGACAGCTTCGAGCGCGCGGTCCGCCGTCGCCTGACGCCGGCCGGGCGGGAACAGTTCCTGGAAAGGCAATTGGCATTGAATCGTCAAGTCTATCTGCTCTCGGGCATGACTCATCCGCGCGTCCTGGCATCGCTCGAGGCCTTGCACCCCTATGCACGCGGCCGCGTTGAAGCCGCCGCGGCCACGCTGGTATGAGTCTCGGCGAGCGATGGGAAGGAACCTTGCGATGACGGCGGACACCAAGACATTGGAGCGCCTGACCAACGGCATCGATGTGGAGCGCGTCGACGCGGTCGGCGAGGCGTTGCTGCAGGATCCGCAGCAGGCGCGGATGCAGGTGCGCGTGACCTCGACCTGGGATCAGGGCATGCGGTCCACCACCAAGGTGCAGCCGCTGGACGCGCACGGCGCGCCGCTGCCGCGAAGCTTCAACCTGCAGTCGGACGAGCCGGACCAGCTTGGTGGCAGCGGCAGCGGGCCGACGCCTTTCGACCTGCTGCTGGCCGCCCTCAACTCCTGCATGCTCGTGGGCTATGCCTACCGCGCCAGCCAGGCCGGGCTGCAGATCCGCAAGATCACCATCGAGGCGGATTGCGACCTCGACATGCGCGGCTTTTTCGGCGACGCAACGGTGCCGCCAGGCTGCCGTGTGGTGCGGCAGATGGTGAAGATCGAAGGGGATGGGACCGCCGCCGACTGGCTGCAGATCCATCGCAAGGTGCAGTCGACCTCGCCGATCTATCACAGCCTCACCAACCCGGTGCGTGTCGAGACCACACTCGAGGTCGGCTAGCGCCCTCCGAAGGTCCGCGGGAAGTCGGCTTCGAATTCGCCGGCCAGGAATCGGAAGGTATTGTACTTCTCCAGCAGCAGCGCCTTGGCCTCCTCCAGGGCTGGACGACGCTCGCGCCAGAGGTCGCTGGCCGTCCAGTCGGCGATGCGCTCGAACACAAGCGGATCCTCGGGATCGAAGCGCAGGAAGGATCCGGCCGGCAGGTAGCGCTCCAGGTTCGGGCAGCCGAAGTAGAGCGGCAGGGCCCCCGCCATGATGGGATCGGCCACCTTCTCGGTGAAGTAGTCGTCATAGACGCTGTTCTCGAAGGCGATGGAGTAGCGATAGGGCGCGAGGCCGTCCCACTTGTCGGCGATCGGGGTGAAGTCGCGGCCGAAGAGATCGAAGTCCACCCGCTCCCTCAGCCGCGCCAGGAACTCCATTCTGTAGCGGTGCCCCTCGAAGCGGGTCAGGCCGCTGGTGATCCAGGACAGGCGCTTGGGCTTGTCCGACGGCAGGGGCGTGGCCTTCAACTCGTCGTAGCCCTTCTCCACACGCCAGGTGCGCATCAGGCAATGCGTGTTGCGATAGTCGTTGGGCGCGTCCGGGCCGGGCAGGCTGCGATCGATGCAGTAGACCCGCGCGCCGCGCCAGGGCGTGCGCATCAGCGCCGCGCGCTCGGGGATCGGCGCTTCGCCGATGATCTGCCAAAGGCGCCCGGGCGGCCAGGGCTGCTGGAAGGCCTGCCGGATGAAGGTCAGCACCAGCCAGTAGTGCGGCTCCTCCTGGTGATCGAAGGCATAGTGGACGCGCCCGATGCGCCCGCTGCCGCCGGGCGTCGCCTGGGTGATCGCCACCTTGCCGTCGCCCCAGCCGTCGACCAGCTGCACGCGGATGACCGGGCTGGCGGCCAGGCGCCGCCGTCGAAACAGCGCGAAGCGCAGGCGTCGCCGCCAGGCCTTCAGCCGGGCGCGGCGCGCCTTGGCCCGCGGCGAGCGCTGGCGAGAGATGGCCGGCGCCCCTGGCGCTACATCGTGGCCGAGGTCATGTCGATGTCGCGGCGCGCACCGGACAGCGAGACGGTGAAGCCGGCCATCACGTCGACCAGCGTCATGATCATCAGGAGGAAGAAGATCGAGGTGGCGCAGGCGTTCCACAGCAGGAAGCAGATCAGGCAGATCACGAAGGTGATCAGCGACATGGAGTGGTCGGCCACCGAGACGCGCGAGGTGCGCGTCGCCTTCAGGATTTCGCCGAACAGCATGAAGAGGCCGATCAGCAGGATGAGGTCGCCCACCGAGAAGACCCAGATGCCGCCGGACGGCAGGGTGATGTTCATCAGTACCGAGGCGAAGGCGGTCACGTCGATCACCGCGATGACGAGGTAGACGATGACGATGCCGGCCAGATAGGGCACCTGCCGCAGCACGCGGCCGACCGTCAGCTTGGTGTCTTCCTGGCGTACCAGCATGGCTCGCTCCTTCAACCGCGGACGAAAGCGCCGCCACTCTGCCCCAAGTCCGGGCCGCGCGCCACTTCCGCTCAGGGATGGGCGGCGAGGTAGCGCTCGATAGCCCGCTGCGCCGCATAGCTGGCACAGGCGCGCGCCTCGCTCCAGCCGCCCATCCGGTCGGACCAGTCGCTCAACTGCAGTACGACGACGCCGCTTTCCGGAAAGAGATGCAGGAACTGGCCGCCCTTGCCGATGGCCGTGAAACCCAGCGCCGAATCCGCCGCGTCATTCGCCGATTGGAAGACCCACCATTGATAGCCATAGCCGAGGCGGACAGTCCCGGCGGGCCCATCGCAGCTTTCGGCCGAGGCCTGGTGCAGGCGCGTGGCCTCCCGCATCCAGTCCTGGCGGGCGGGCGTGTCCTTGCCCAGCAGTGCGCCCAGCAGATAGTCACCCAGCACCACCAGGTCGCGCGGTGTCGCGTAGCTGCAGCACCAGGGCGCCGGGGTGCCGCCTGGGTCGACTTTCCAGCGAAGGGTATCGCGCATGCCTTTCACCCGCCATATCCAGCCCTCCAGCGCGCGCGCCAGGCTCGGCGGCTGCCCGAGGCGCCGTAGCGCCTCCTGCGCCAGCAGGCCGACGATCGTGCTGTCCACGGCCGAGTAGTTGAAGTGCCCGGGCGGCGAGAGGCGATGCGCGGCGAGTATGCGCCGCACGGCCTCGAGCAGGGTTGGTGACCCCGGGACGTTGGCCCGGTCGATCGCTTCGCCCTTCAGTTCGGCGCCATCCCGCTGGTCGCTCCACCTGATGCCGCTGGCCATCTGCAGTAGGTCGCCGACCGGGACGCCGGCCAACGGGGTCAGTGCCGGCAGGTACGCGGTGACCGGTTCGTCAAGGCGCAGCTTCTTGTCCACGGGCAGATCGGCGTTGGCGAAGCCGAAGATCGTGGCGGTGATCGACTTGGTCATCGACGCCAGGCCGTACCGCCGGTCGACGGCGTTGACGCCATCGGCTTCGGGAGTGTTGCCGCATTTGGCCGTCCGGTTGTCCACCTTGGCCAGGCGCAGTACGCCCCGCTGCATCACCAGCAGGACACAGACGCGGTTCTGCGCCATGAAGACGTCCAGGTCGCAGTCTCGCTTGTCCTCGCAGCGATAGGTTACCGGAAGACTGCTGGGTGCGGCGGGGAAGGGCGCCGTCTCGCCTCCGTTGACGAAATCGTTGCGATCGTCGTCTGCCAGCGCCGGGCCGGCGACGGCGGCAAGAAGCGCAAGGCAACTAAGAGCGCCGCGCAGGATCGTCATTGCATTTCCCCCTGCATCCGCTGCCATTGATTGTAGCGCACGCGGCGGCGTCTCGTCAGGTCCCTTGAGCCGGGGGCGGCTGGCGTGCCGGTTGCCCCCTTGCAACGACGCCCGTGGACACTAATGTGACGGACCTAAGGCTGGGGTGCCCTGCGATCCCGCAGGGCTGAGATCACACCCATCGAACCTGACCTGGTTAAGACCAGCGGAGGGAGCCAAGCGTGCCAGACCAGCAGAGCCACACCACGTCCGGGCCCCGTGTCGCCGTCATCGGCGGCGGCGTCGCCGGCCTCGCCATCGCCTGGCGCCTGGCGCAGCGGGGCGCGCGCGTCGCGGTCTGCGAGCGCGGCGAGATCGGGCAGGGGGCCAGCCATGCCGCCGCCGGGATGCTGGCCGCCGGGGTCGAGATCGAGCCGGGCGAAGAGGCACTCTGGCCGCTGACCCGGGCGGCGCAGCAGGCCTGGCCGGACTTCGCCCGCGAACTCGAGGCCGCCAGCGGCCTCGGCCTCGGCTACCGCGCCGAGGGCACGCTGGTCGCCGCCCGCAGCGCCGACGACCTGCGCCGGCTGGAGCGCCTGGCGTCGATCCAGGCCGCGCTCGGCGTGCGGCTGGAGCGCCTGACCGGTGCCGGCCTCAGGAGCCGCGAGCCGGCCCTGGCGCCCGGCCTGGCCGGCGGCCTCTACAGCCCGGACGATCATCAGGTGGAGAACCGCGCCCTGGCGCCGGCCCTGGCCGCCGCGCTGCGCGCCGCCGGCGGCGAGATCCGCGAGGGCTGCGCGGTCGCCGGCCTGGAGCTGGCCGCCGGGCATCTGCGCGGCCTGCGGCTTGCCGATGACAGCGTCCTGACCGCCGACGCGGTGGTGCTGGCCGCCGGCGCCTGGTCGGCCGGCCTGGCGGGCCTGCCGGCCGACTGCCGGCCCCCTGTCCGGCCGGTGAAGGGCCAGATGCTGGCACTGCGCATGGACCCGGACCGCCCGCTGCTGCGCCATGTGCTCTGGGGCCCCGGCATCTATCTCGTGCCGCGCCGCGACGGGCGCCTGCTGCTGGGCGCCACCGTCGAGGAAAAGGGCTTCGACGAGACGATCACCGCCGGTGGCCTGCTGACCCTGCTGGAGGCCGCCTGGCGCCTGCTGCCGGGCCTGGAGGAACTGCCGCTGGCGGAGACCTGGGTCGGCTTCCGCCCGACCAGCCGCGACGACGCGCCGATCCTGGGGGCGACGCCGCTGCCGGGCCTCTTCCTCGCCACGGGACAGCACCGCAACGGCATCCTGCTGCTGCCGACGCTGGCCGAGGCCGTGGCCGCCGCCGTGCTGGGCCAGCCGCTGCCCGCGGTCGCGCAGGCCTTCACGCTGGCCCGCTTCCGGCGCGCGGGGGAGCGCGCGGCATGATCCAGCTCAGCATCAATGGCGAGGCCCGCACCCTCGCCGCCGCCTCCGTGGCCGAGGCGCTGGACGCCCTGGCCCTGCCGCAACGCGGTCTCGCGGTGGCGCTGAACGGCGCGCTGGTGCCGCGCGCGCGCTGGGCGGCGACGCCGCTATCGGCCGGCGACCGGCTGGAGATCGTGCGCGCGGTATCCGGCGGGTGAGGAGCAGGACCATGCAGGACGACAGCTTCACCATCGGCGGCGAGACGCTTGCCTCGCGCCTCTTCCTCGGCACCGCCGGCTATCCCAACCGCCGCATCCTGCTGGACGCCGTCGCGGCCTCCGGCACCCAGGTCGTGACCCTGGCGATCCGCCGCGTAAGCCTGGAGGCCTATGCCGGCAGCCTGCTGGACGACCTGGATCCGGCCTTGAAGCTGCTGCCCAATACCGCCGGCTGCGCCACGCCGGCGGAGGCGATCCTGACCGCCGAGCTGGCGCGCGAGGCGCTGGGCACCAACTGGGTGAAGCTGGAGCTGATCGGCGACCGCGAGACGCTCTATCCCGACGTGGAGAACCTCGTGCCGACCGCCGACGAACTGGTGCGCAAGGGCTTCACCGTGCTGCCCTACTGCACCAGCGATCCCATCATCTGCCAGCGCCTGGCCGACGTCGGCTGCGCCGCCGTCATGCCGTTGGGCTCGCCGATCGGCTCGGGGCAGGGGATCCTCGACCCCTGGACCCTGGAGCTGGTGCTGCGCCGCAGCCCCGTCCCGGTGATCCTGGACGCCGGCATCGGCACGCCATCGGACGCGACGCGGGCGCTGGAGCTGGGCTGCGCCGCCGTGCTGCTGAACAGCGCCGTCTCGCGCGCCGAGGACCCGGTCGCCATGGCCCGCGCCTTCCGCCTGGCGGTGGAGGCGGGGCGCCTGGCCCGGCGCGCCGGCCGCATCCCACGCCTGGACCACGCCGAGCCCACCAGCCCGCAGCTCGGCCTGGTCGGGACGTGAGCCTGCCCGATCGCCTGCTGCTGGTGGTGGAGCCGGCGCAGGCGGTGCCGGCGGTCCTGGACCCGATGCTGGCCGCCGGCCTGCGCTGGCTCTGGCTGCGCGCCAAGGCTCTGGCGCCGGCGGAGGTCCAGGCTCTGCTGGAACGGCTGCTTCCCCGCTTGGACGGGGCCACCTTGAGCCTGGGCGGGCATCCGGCCATCGCGGCGGCAGCGGGACTCGCCTGCCACCTGCCGCGCGACGGCGATGTCGGCGCGGCGCGGCGGCTGGGCCTGCCGCTGCTGGGCTATTCGGCGCACGACCTGGGCGAGGCGCGGGCGGCGATCGCGGCGGGCGCCGACTACGTTACCTTGAGTCCGGTCTTTGCGCCGACCAGCAAGCCGCTGTGGGGCGAGGCCCTGGGCCTGGAGAGCCTGGCCGCGGCGGCGGCCTCGCTGCCCGGCCGTGTCGTTGCGCTGGGCGGCGTGAACGCCGAGCGGCTGCCGGCCTGCCTCGCCGCCGGTGCCGGCGCGGTGGCGGTCGCCGGGGCCATCCTGGGCGCGGCCGATCCCGCCGCGGCGCTCGCTGCCTGTCGTGCCGCCGCGGCGCGCTCGAAGTGAATATTCCGTTTCAATTCAACTCTCTCCACCTGGCGGGATGAATTCGGGTTGCAAAGCCCCGGAAAGGCTGTTGGCATCACCCGATAATCAAAAGGGGAGGGCTTCGCGATGCACCGGAAGGCAGGCTTTGGCATGGGCTTCGGCCTGGCCGCGGCGTTCCTGGCACTGGCTTTTGGCTTGCCTGAACGAGCCGCGCTGGCGGACAGCGAACCGACAGTGCAGGAAACCCAGACCCAGATGATGTTCTTCCGCTCCTATCCGCAGGACGCGAAGAACTGCCAGGTCGCGGTGAAGGATGGCGAGGTCATCTATCCCGGCATCGGCGCACCTGCCGCCACCTGTCCCGACGCCTATGCCTGGAATGCCTTCATGAGCGTCATCCAGAGCCGCTTCTGGACCTGGGCGATGGACACGACGGTCTGGCCGGACCAGCCGCTGCCGCTCTGCGCCAAGGCCGGCGACAAGGACTGCTGCGACCCTTCGCTGCTCGATGGTGCCAAGCCCTTCCAGGGCGCGCCGAACGAGCGCTGCCCCTATTCGCCGGCCGACTATGCCAATCCGCCGCTGCTGAAGGTCGAGCAGGCGAACAACCACTCGCCGACCTTCGTCAATCACCTGAACCCCGCGCGCCAGCTCCGCGACGAGGAGGTCGAGCTCATCTATCGCAACGAAGCGCTGATGCGCTCGATCTTCGAGCAGAACCTCTATTCCAAGGAGGGGCTGGGTGCCCGCTTCCGCGCCCTCAACACGGCGCTGGAATCCTCGCCGCCCTATCACCCCGAGATGCTGGAGGTCTATTTCCCGACGGACTCGATCATGGCCAAGGCCGACTGGGTGCATGAGCGCTTCATGCTGGCCAAGGGCCTGATCACCGACAAGGGACCCAACGGCGAGAAGCTCGACCCGCCGCAGAACCCCGAGTTCCCCTATGTCACGGTCTGGATGGAGGGCAAGGACCCGGCCGACACCGGCTACTACTACCTGGTCGCCATGACCAACGCGAGCAAGGTGCTGCCGAGCTGGCACTGGTACGCCATCGAGCACGTCGCCAACCTCGGGCGCTGCGACTATCTCGGCTGCAACGATTCCTTCGGCTACCTGACGCCGGGCAAGACGCTGGACGGCGTGCAGATCGGCCGGAACTACATTCCGCCGAACCCGCTGGGCGATCCCGTCCCGGACAACGATCCCTCGCCGGACTTCCCCAGCGGCTATGGCCTGACCTACCTGCCGGCTGAGACCGGCGAGGCCATGACCGAGCAGCTCAAGGCCCTGATGCAGCACTATGGCGTCGCCACCGCGGCGGTCGATGCCGACCCCAAGACGCTGGACCCCTCCGACCCGGCCTGGGCGAACTACCGCCTGAAGGGCAGCCAGACCCAGTTCGCCACCCGCGACGGCGTGGCCAACATCATGGGCGCCTCGGTCACCGAGGGCGGCTTCGTGAACTCGGCCTCCTGCATGACCTGCCACTCGACGGCGACGACTGACGAATATGGCAATCCCGGCATGGCCAGCGTCGGCTCGATCTCGCGCATGAACCTGCTGGGCTTCACCGAGGGCGTCACCGGTCCGCCCGAGGAGGCCTGGTTCTTCAATTTCGGTTCGCCGATCTACAACGCCATGCCGCTGGACTACGTCTGGGGCATCCTCAACGCCGAATGCATCAAGGACGCGACGGACCCGGCCCAGAAGGCCAAGGGCCGCTGCGAGAGCTATGACAACATGGTCCTGACCTGGCCGGGCAAGTAGCGTCCGGCTGCCGACCCGCGTAACGCGGCCCTTCCGGCCTGTGCCGGGAGGGCCGCTGCCGTTTCCGGCCGATCAGTCGGTCGCCCAGGGCGTCTTCGGCGGGTGGTAGGGGAAGTTGAAGATGCCGATCTGGTTGCCCAGGCGCGTCTGCACCGAAGGGTCGACCATGTGGGCGCCGTCCATGCCCTCGATCGGCGAGAAGAGCATGATGTTCAGCGAGCCGCCGAAGAAGAAGTTGCCGAGGCGCGTCACGCCCTTCTTCACCTTGGCGCCCTTGACCACCGTCGGATCGAAGACGACCGAGCCGACGGTCTCCAGCCCGACCGGGATCGAGGCGACGTAGCCGGTCAGCCGCTCCGGCGTCTTGCCCGGCAGGTTGGCGTAGGAGACCTTGATGATGATGACGCCGCGCTGGTTGGTCTGGAACTGGCTGAAGTCCGTGCCGGGGCGGCCGACGTCGCCGCTGAGCGGCACCCAGTTGGGCCAGTCGTAGTAGCCGAAGGTGCCGGAGGAATACTGGCTGCCGGCCTCGACGATCTCGGCGTACTGGATCTCGCCATCCACCGGGCTGTGGAAGTGGTGATAGGTGTTCGGCATCAGTACGCAGGCGAGGCCGGTGCCACCGACGAACTTGTCCTTGAGCTCCGCCGGGGCGTTGGCGAGCAGCTGCTCGACCGAGATAGGGATGCCCTTCACGTCCAGCACCGTGCCGGGCTGCAGCGGGTTGTCGACCACCTGGCGGGTCACCTCGCCGGTGTCCTTCACCAGCATCTGCACCAGCGGGTTCATGATGCAGTCGGTCGGCGAGACCACGACGTAGTCGCGGTCGGGGAAGGTGACGGGGCGCGAGGGATAGCTGCCGGTCGCGGCGTCGAACTTGAGGCTGCGGGCGAAGAAGTCGTTCCAGCTTTTGTACTGGCCGGCCTCGCTGCGCTCGTAGTCCTGCATCTCCAGCCGCGGATCGGCGACCCACTGGGCGATCGGCGCGGTCGAGGCCGGACTGTCCATGTAGACCTTGTATTCCTTGTTGAACATGATCAGGAAATTCTTAACCGAATCAAGCGGTTGGCTTGGGTCGTTCGGATCGATCCCGAGCACCAGCCGGTGCGCCGCCGGGTTGTGGTAGTAGAACCACGAGAAGTACTGGATCGAGTCCAGGGCGTTGTCGTTGGTGCCGACGATCTGCGGCAGCAGGGCGCAGACCTGGGTGTAGAAGGTGCTGACCGCGACCATCAGCCCGGCGCCGTCGCCGGCCGAGAGCCAGGGATTGGCGCCGGAGCCGCCATAGGTGTATCCGGGCGGCAGGGGCTGCAGGCCGTCGAAGGCCGCCTGGAAGCCGGCCTGGGTGCGGGGATCGCTGGCGTACTGCGCCATGAGATACTTGATCGAGCCCTCGCAGGGGCCATTCTCGGCCCGGGCCGCGGTGCCGCCGAGCAGGACCAACGCCAGGCTGACAAGAAGTGATGCCCGTCGCATCATGCTTTTCCTTCCATTTTTCAGGGTTTCGATGAAGACCCGTGGGAGGGCCGGCCGCGAAGCGGCAATATCCCTTTAATCTATCAGGCTGGGCGGCCGGGCGGTACGAGGGATGATTCCGCCGCCTGGAAGGAGGCGGCAGCGACGGCCCCCGGCGCATCGTGCCGCGCGCCGCGAACAGGACTTGAGGAGGCCCAGGGATAAACTGTTCCCGGCGCCGGCCGCGTGCCGGGGGAAAGTCATTGCTTTTGCGGGACTGCTGGGCTAATCGCGCGCCCTGACATTCACCCGGTCACAAGACAAACCCTTCCCCATGCAGCACCTGGACGAGTTGGAAGCGCAGTCGGTCTTCATCCTGCGCGAAGCCTACAACCGCATCGACCCGCTCTTCATGCTGTGGTCGCTGGGCAAGGACTCCAACGTCATGGTGTGGCTGGCGAAGAAGGCCTTCTTCGGCCACGTGCCCTTCCCGGTGCTGCACGTCGACACCGGCAAGAAGTTCCCCGAGATGTACGCCTTCCGCGACCGCTACGCGAAGGAATGGAAGCTCGACTTCCGCAGCGTGCCCTGTCCGCCGGTCGACTCGGTCGATCCCTCGCTGCCGCCGGCCGCCCGCTCGGCCGCGCGCAAGACCGAGGGGCTGAAGCAGGCCATCGCCAAATGGCAGATCCAGGGGATCATCGCCGGCATCCGCCGCGACGAGCAGGCGACCCGCGCCAAGGAGCGCTACTTCAGCCCGCGCGACGAGCACGGCACCTGGGACCTGAAGGACCAGCCGCCGGAGTTCTGGGAGCAGTACAAGACCGACTTCCCGCCCGGCACGCACCTGCGCATCCATCCGCTGCTGCACTGGACCGAACTGGACATCTGGCGCTACACGCGGCGCGAGGGCATCCCGACCGTGCCGCTCTACTATGCGCGCGACGGCAAGCGCTATCGCTCGCTGGGCGATGCCGACATCACCTTCCCCGTGGAGTCCGAGGCCGCGACGATCGACGAGATCATCGCCGAACTGGAAACCACCAAGACCTCCGAGCGCGCCGGGCGCGCCATGGACCACGAGCGCGAGGACGCCTTCGAGCGGCTGCGCGCCACCGGCTATATGTGAGCCGCCCGATGCAGTCGCCAGCCTCCCTTTCGGTGCCCTTCAAGGTCGTGGTGGTCGGCCACGTCGACCACGGCAAGTCGAGCCTGATCGGCCGGCTGCTCTATGAGACCGGCATGCTGTCGGACGCCAAGGTGAAGGAGCTGGAAGCGGTTTCGGCCAAGCGCGGCATGCCGCTGGAATGGTCCTTCGCGCTCGATGCCTTCCAGGCCGAGCGCGACCAGGCCATCACCATCGACACCACGCAGATCTTCTTCCGCACGGCCGAGCGGCCCTATGTCATCATCGACGCGCCGGGGCACCGCGAGTTCCTGAAGAACATGGTCTCGGGCGCCGCCCAGGCCGACGCCGCCGTGCTGGTGGTCGACGCCGCCGAAGGCGTGCGCGAGCAGACCCGCCGCCATGCCTATCTGCTGCGCCTGCTGGGCCTGAAGCAGGTCGTGGTGGCGATCAACAAGATGGACCTGGTCGGCCACCAGCGTGACCGCTTCGAGGCGGTGGCGCGCGAGATCACCGGCTATCTCGCCGACATCGGGCAGGTGCCGACCCGCATCGTTCCGATCTCGGCCCGGCATGGCGACAACCTGGCCGGCCGCTCGGCCCACATGGACTGGTACGACGGCCCGACGTTGCTGGCGACGCTGGATTCCATGACCCAGGCGCCGGCGCCCGAAGGCCAGCCGCTGCGCCTCTCGATCCAGGACGTCTATCACTTCGACGAGCGCCGCATCCTGGCCGGCCGGGTGGAGAGCGGGCGCCTGTCGGTCGGCGACACGGTGCTCTTCTCGCCGTCCAACAAGACCGCGCTGGTGTCCAGCATCGAAAGCTGGAACCTGCCGGCGCCGCCGGTGGAGGCCCGGGCCGGGCAGTCGGTCGGCTTCACCCTGCGCGAGCAGATCTTCGTCGAGCGCGGCGAGATGGCGAGCCACCTGGAGGCGCCGCCGAAGCTCACCACCGTATTCCGGGCCCATCTCTTCTTCCTGGGCCGCAACCCGCTGACGGTGGGCAAGGGCTACAAGCTCAAGCTGGCCACCACCGAGGCACGGGTCACGGTCGAGGCGATCGAGCGGGTGATCGACACCGACACCCTGGCGGCCAAGCCGGGCGCCGCCGTCGGCCGCAACGAGGTGGCCGAGGTGGTCTTCCGCACCCGCCGGATCCTGGCGGTGGACGAGTTCCGCGACCTGCCGCGCAGCGGCCGCTTCGTGCTGATCGAGGACTACGACACGGTCGCCGGCGGCCTGATCTCGATGGAGGGTTATCCCGACCAGCGCGGCGCGCTGACGGTGAAGTCGACCAATGTCTATTCCGTGCAGCACCGCATCGGCCCGGTGCAGCGCTTCGCCCGCAACGGCCACCGCGGCGGCGTGCTCTGGTTCACCGGTCTCTCGGGCTCGGGCAAGTCGACCCTGGCGATGGAAATCGAGAGCCGCCTCTTCGGCAAGGGCTGGCAGGTCTATGTGCTGGACGGCGACAACGTGCGCCGCGGCCTCAACGCCAACCTGGGCTTCAGCCCCGATGACCGGGCGGAGAACATCCGCCGCGTCGGCGAGGTGGCGGCCCTGTTCGCCGAGGCCGGCTTCATCGTCATCACCGCCTTCATCTCGCCCTACCAGGCCGACCGCGACCGCGCCCGCGCCGCCGCCCAGGCCAACGCCAGCGGCGCCTTCCACGAGATCTATATCAAGGCCGGCCTCGCCGCCTGCGAGCGGCGCGACCCCAAGGGGCTCTACGCCAAGGCGCGGCAGGGCAAGATCGCCGAGTTCACCGGCATTTCTGCGCCCTACGAGGCGCCGGCGGCGCCGGAACTCACGGTCGATACCGAGGCCCTGACTATCGACGCTGCGGTCGCCAGCATATTGGCCTATGTCGAACGGTCCTTCTCGCTGGACAGTGGCAAATAGGCCACGGCACCTCGGCGAAAACTGCATCTTCAGTGTGGTTTTGAGGATTATTCCGTAATAGATTGTTAATATTGGAAAAATTAGCGGCAAAGCCTGCCGTTTTTCGGCCTCTTTTCGGCTTTTATCCGCCTTGACCATGGCGCTTGCCCACCCGTAAAGTCCCGCTCGCTCCACAAGCGCCGGGCAAGGCGCGGGCAGTGCTGGTGGCGGCACTTCAGGGGTCGGCACGGGAGGCTGGCCTCGCCACGAAGCGAGTCGGGGAGACCTTCGGGGACATCCCTCAGATCCCAGTGATGGAGGTCGTGGCGCGGGGGCGCGCACGGCATCCAGGCGTCGCAACTGAGCGACCCCTGCCAGGGTCGCCGCCGCGGCGCGGAAACGTCCATGCCGCGGTCGGGGCCGCTGGCGTGGCGACACGTGTGGCCGGCGCCCGGGTGCGTCACGCACCGGCTGGCCACGCGGGCAAACGGTTCGGCCGGGGCTGACGGGGCCCGGGCAGGATTGGTTGCACGATGCGACGGGAGGGGAGGAAGAGATGGCAGATGGCCAGGCGACAGGCCTGACGCTCGGTGGGCGGCTGAAGCGGCTGTCACAGACGTACTTCGTCGATCGAGAAATCTTCCTGCGGTCGAACGACCGCGTACAGTACCTGCGCGTCTCGGCGCGGGCGCAGAAGTGGCTGGCCGGTGCCGCCGTGGTCGCCATGGGCTGGCTGACCTACACCACCCTGGCCTTCTTCCTGTCGGGCTATATGGAGCGCGCCAAGGATCAGGAGATCGCGCAGCACCGCCTGGCCTATTTCGACCTGCTGAGCGAGGTCACCGAGTACCAGTCGCAGTTCGCCCAGATCACCCGGAACCTGCAGGAGAACCAGGAATACCTGCTCTCTCTCCTGGGCAGCGAACAGCCGGGCGCCGACGGCGCGACCATCGCCGGCAACCTGAAGAGCTCGGAGACCGCCTTTGCCCGCGTCGCCGTCGCGCGCGGCGCCCTGCGCGAGAAGCTGCAGGACTTCGAGAGCGAGCTGATGCAGATCGCCGGCCGCAGCGGCGACCTGCAGGAGCGCGTGGCGCGCCTCAAGGACACGCTGCAGTCGACCGAGGCCGAGCGCCAGGCGGTGACCGCGGCGCGCGAGCGGCTGGACCGCCGGCTGGAGCAGACCGAACAGGAGCTGGCGCTGGCCTCGGCCAGCAAGACCGACCTGGAGGAGAGCGTGCGCGCGCTGCTTTCCGAGCTGGAGAGCAACGAGCGCGAGTATGTCGAGCAGATCGCCGCGCTGGAGCAGGAGCGCGACCAGCGTATCGCCGCGCTGGAGCAGGAGCGCGACCAGCGCATAGCCGCGCTGGAGCAGGACCGCGACATGCGCCTCGCGCGCCTCGAGGCCGCCCGCAAGGAAGCCGACGAGAAGGCCGCAGCGACGATCGCCGGCCTGGAGCAGACGCGCGATCAGCTGAACGGCAGGATCGTCGAGCTGGAGGCCGGCGTCGCCGCCGCGCGCGAGCGGCAGCGTGGCCTGGAGGCGCAGATCGGCAGCCTCGAGGGGGCGCTGTCGCGCGCGCTGGACAATGGCGAGCAGCTCGCCGGCGACCGCACGCACCTGCAGCTGCAGGTCGCCTCGCTGGAGTCGCTGATCGCCGACATGCGCGACCAGCAGAAGGAACTGGTGGACCGCGTCGAGGTGCACACCGCCGACGGCATTTCAGGGCTCGAACAGGTCGTCACGGCAACCGGGCTCGACGTCGACAAGCTGCTGGGCGAAGTCGAAGGCTACGGCGGCGGGCAGGGTGGTCCCTTCATTCCGGCGGACGACCTGCTGGCGACCGACGCCTCCTACGAGCTGCAGGTCTCCGTCGCGATGCTGGACCAGCGGCTCGACCGCTGGGAGGCACTGCACCGCCTGGTGCAGTCGCTGCCGCTGCATGCGCCGCTGGAGCATTATGAAATCAACAGCGACTTCGGCTACCGCAAGGATCCCATAAACGGGCGTTCCGCCCTGCATACCGGGACGGACTTCGGTGCGCCGCGAAACACTGCGCTTTACACGACCGCGCCGGGCGTGGTCACCTTCGCTGGCTGGCGTGGACGCTATGGCCGCGTGGTCGAGATCGACCACGGCTATGGCGTGAAGACGCGCTTCGCGCACCTGGCCAAGATCTCGGTCAAGAAGGGGCAGAGCGTGGGTCTGGGCGAAGAGGTTGGCCTGCTCGGCTCTTCCGGTCGCACCACCGG
The DNA here is from genome assembly GCA_029781795.1 of Pseudomonadota bacterium. Taxonomy (GTDB): domain Bacteria; phylum Pseudomonadota; class Alphaproteobacteria; order Kiloniellales; family JACOMY01; genus JAKOWB01. The sequence goes on from JAKOWB010000232.1 coordinate 26,154, forward strand.
CCCGCACCTGCACTACGAGGTCCTGTTCGAGGGCAAGCCCTACGATCCCATGAACTTCATTAAGGCAGGCAAGGATGTTTTCTAAGGGCAACAAGACCACCGGCTCACCGACCCCCGCGCCGGCTCCCGCGTCCCCGGCGCCGGCTCCGGCTCCGGTCACCGCCGCGGCGGCGCCGAAGCCGCAGGCCAGCTCGGTGCCCTCGATCATCAGCAGCGACCTGAAGATCGTCGGCAACATGCAGTCCAACGGCGACATCCAGATCGACGGCCAGGTCGAGGGCGACGTGATGAGCCGTACCCTGACCATCGGCGAGGGCGCGCTGGTCAAGGGCTCGGTGCGCGGCGAGACGGTGCGGATCTGCGGCCAGGTGCAGGGCGAGGTGAACGCCTCGTCGGTCATCATCGCCAAGACGGCGCGTGTCTCGGGCGATGTCGTGCACCAGAGCCTGGCGATCGAGGCCGGCGCCTATCTCGAAGGCAATATCCGCCGCATGGAGCCGAACCGTCCGGCCGGCAGCGCGGCGAGCGCCCCGGTGCTCCGCCCCGGGGAGGGCCTGGGCATGAGTGGGGGCATGGGTGGGGGCATGGGCGGCGGGCCGAAGCCGACCTGATCCCCGCTTCAAGAATCTGAGACGCGCGCGGCGCGGTCCCCCCGGGGGCCGCGCCGCTTCGCTTTAGGGGACAGGACGCGTCAGGCGCCGGCGCTGGACAGCGCCTGCTGGAAGGTCGACCAGTCGACGTTGCCGCCCGACAGGATCACCGCGACGGTCTTGCCCTGCACCGGCAGCTTGCCGCTGAGCAGCGCGGCCAGCGCCACGGCGCCGCCCGGCTCGACCACCAGCTTCAGCGTGCGGAAGGCGAAGGCCATGGCGGCGGCGACCTCGGCATCGGTGACCGCGAGGGCGCCAGCCAGCAGCGAGCGGTTCAGCGGGAAGGTCAGCGCGCCCGGCATCGGCGACAGCAGGGCATCGCAGAAGGACTTACGCCCCGGCGCGTTGGCCAGGCGTTCGCCGGCCAGCAGCGAGCGGCAGGTATCGTCGAAGCCGGCCGGCTCGACGGCGTGGATCTGGGTCGCCGGCGAAAGCGTCTTCAGCGCCAGCGCCGTGCCGGCGGTCAGGCCGCCGCCGCCGCAGCAGGTCAGCGCCAGGTCGAGCTTCGCGCCGGCGGTGTCCGCCTGGCGGGCGATTTCCAGTCCGACGGTGCCTTGCCCGGCGATGATCGCAGGGTCATCGAAGGGCGGTACCAGGGTCATGCCGCGCGCCTGGGTGAAGCCGCGGGCTATGGCCTCGCGGTCCTCGCGGTCGCGGTCGTAGAGCACCACCTCGGCGCCGTAGCCGCGAGTGTTGGCGACCTTGATGTCTGGTGCGTCGGACGGCATGACGATGACGGCGGGCGCGCCGAAGAGCTGCGCCGCCGCCGCCACGCCCTGGGCGTGGTTGCCGGAGGAGAAGGCGACGACGCCGCGCTTGCGCTCCTCGGTGCTGAGCTGGGCCAGCTTGTTATAGGCGCCACGGAACTTGAAGGACCCGGTGCGCTGCAGCACCTCGGGCTTCACGAAGACGCGCGCGCCGAGCTGCGCCTCCAGCGCCGGCACCGGCAGCAGGGGCGTCACCACGGCCTTGCCGGCCAGGCGCCGCGCGGCGGCCTCGACATCGGCGAAGACGACGGCAGGCGAGTCAGGCGGCGTGGCGGTGGCCGCGATCGCGGTCGAGACGGTCGAGGAAGTCATCGAAGGGGGCCCGGGATTCAGGTTCGAGGAGCGTCGGCGTGTGGCCGGCGCCGGGCACGGTGACGACCTCGAGGCCCGGATGCAAGTCCCGCATGCGTTGTACCGTTTCCACCCGCAGCAAGGGTGAGTTGGCGCCACGGAACAGCAGGGTCGGCAGGTCCTTCACCGCGCCGAAGATCGGCCAGAGATCGCGCGGCGGCGGCTGGCGCTTCATCGCCGCGCCAAGACCCGGGTCCCAGGAGACGGCGAGGCGCCCGTCGCGCTCGGCAAAGGTGCCGCGGGTGAAGATCTGCCAGTCGCGGTCGCTGCGCAGCCCGATCGAGGCCAGCCGACCGCGCAGCATGGCCTCGGCCGCCGCCCAGTCGGCCGGCGGCTTGGCGACCAGCTCGGCCATGTAGCCGGCGATATCGGCCAGGGCGGCGACGTCGGGGTCCGGCCCGGCATCGTTCAGGATCACGCCGGCCAGCGCGGTCGGCGCGACCAGGGCGAGGCCCATGGCAACGAAGCCGCCGAGCGAGGTGCCGCAGACCGCCAGCGGCGCCAGGTCCAGCGCGGCGATGAACTGGCGGACGTCGTCCAGATAGACCTCGGGCCGGTAGCTGCGGCCGCTGGGGTCCCAGTCCGACCGGCCGCGCCCGCGCAGGTCCAGTGTCAGCACGCGGCGCGGTGCCAGGGCCAGGGCCAGGTCGTGAAAGTCGCCGCCGTGCCGTGTCATGCCGGCAAGGCAGAGCAGGGGCAGGCGCGGGTCCGCCGGATCGCCGTAATCGCGCCAGGCCAGCGCCAGCCCGTCGGCGACGCGCAGGCGACCGGATCGGTACTCGTTCATCCCAGCAGCGGCGGCAGCTCGGCCAGGCCCTTGATCACGGCGACCGGCTTGCCCGGCAGGCGGTCGGGCTGGCGTCCGAAGCGGTCCATCCAGACCACCTGAAAGCCGAAGTCGGCGGCGCCCAGCGCATCCCACGAATTGGTGGAGACGAAGCAGATGCGGCTGGCCTCGACCCCCAGCCGGTCGACCGCGAGCTGATAGACCGAGCGGTGCGGCTTGAAGATGCCGACCGCTTCGACCGACAGGACCTGATCGAGCAGAGGGCCGAGGCCGCTGTGCGCCACGGCGGCGTCGATGGTCCGCGGCGAGCCGTTGGTCAGGATCGCGGTCGCCCGCCCGCCGGCCCGCAGCTTCTCCAGGCAGCCGGCGACGTCGGGATAGGCGTCCAGCGTCAGGTAGAGCTGCATCAGCCGCTCGCGCAGCGCGCCGTCGGTGATGCCGAGCGTCGCGAGCGCATAGTCCAGGCCGTCGCCGGTCACCTGCCAGAAGTCGGCGTGGCGTCCCATCAGGCTGCGCAGCCAGGTGTATTCGAGCTGCTTCTGGCGCCAGAGCTGGGCCAGGGCGACGGCCCTGTCGCCCAGCACCGCCATCTCGCGCTGCGCCGGCGAATTGACGTCGAACAGCGTGCCATAGGCGTCGAAGACGCAGGCGCGGCAGGCGGCGAGGCTCATGGCCTCATCCCGCGGTCACTTGCGGCAGCAGGCCGGCACGCGGGCGCCATCGGCGCCGTCGGACGCCGGGTTGTAGCCGGCCCAGGCGGCAATCTGTGCCTGGCCCAGCAGGTGGCGATAGACCACGACGCCTTCGGTGACGCGCATGACATAGGACCGGGTCTCCTCGAAGGGGATGGCCTCGATCCACTCTACCACGTCGGTCGCCTTGTCACGCGGATCGCCGTTCTGCTGGATCCACTGGTTGGCGCGGTTCGGGCCGGCATTGTAGCCGGCCAGCGAGAGAATGTAGCTGCCGGCGAAATCGTCCAGCAGGCCAGCGAGATAGGTGGTGCCGAGCTGCACATTGTAGTCAGGATCGCTGGTCAGCTTGTCCTCCTCGAAGGGCACGCCGAGCTTCTTGGCAACGGTCTTTGCCGTCTTGGGCATCAATTGCATCAGGCCCTTCGCGCCGGCGCGGCTGACCGCCATCTGGTCGAACTCGCTCTCCTGGCGGATCAGGGCCAGCACCAGCGCCATCTCCGGGTCGTTCACGCGGTCCAGCGGCGGCACGGGGAAGAGGTAGTCGGTCAGGATGATGCCGCGGTTGCGGGCGTACTTGCCGGCGTCGATCACCAGGTCCCAGCGGCCCAGGTCCTCGGCCAGGCGTCCCATCGCCTGATAGTGCGCCGTGCCCTCCCGGCTCTTCAGCAGCGTGTCGAAGAAGAGCGTGGTGCGCTGTCGGTCGCCGGCGCCGGCCAAGGCGCGCACGGCGCGGGCCAGTTCGCTGTTCAGCAGTGCCTTGTAGCCGGCGTCGTCGCGCGGCGGCATGGCCGGCAGGTTCTCGCCCGGCAGCAGGCCCAGGCGCGCGGCGCCGAGCTGGCCGTAGAAGGCCGTGTCCTGCTGCGAGGCGGCGATCAGCCACTTGCGCGCATCATCCGGCTGCTTCAGCGCCTCGGCCGCCAAGGCCGCCCAGTAGGCCGCCTTGCCCTTGGAGATCGCGGTGGCCGAGCCGCTGTAGTAGCGCGCGAAGTGGTCCAGCGCCGCGGCGTAGTCCTTGGTCTTGCGCAGCGCGATGTAGCCGGCCAGCCACTCCAACTCGGCGAAGCCGAGTCCCGAGTCGAGGCCGTTGTCGCGTGCCAGGCGATAGGCCGTCTTGTAGGAGCCCGCCAGCATGAGCCGCCGGGCCTCCTTGAACCGCAGCGGCCAGAAGTCGTTGGGGCGGCCGGCGTTGGCCGCGCCCAGGTCGAGCAGCAGCTTGTCGAGGTCGGCGTCCAGGTCCTTCTTGTCGTAGTAGCGGGCGAGATCGTAGAGCAAGCCCGGGTCGGTCTTCAGCGCCGCCGGCACGGCGTCGAGCTTCGCCATCGCCTTCTTCTGTCGTTCCTGCAGGGCGATGCGGGCGGCGGCAAGCTCGGGGTAGCCCTTGCCGGCGCGCGGCGCGTGCAGCTCGGCCGCGCCGTCGAGGCCGGCATCCAGCAGCATGGCGAGGCGCGCGGCATGGTCGTCCTTCGTCAGCCACTGGCCGTAGTGGCCGAGGAACAGGCCCTCCTGCGCCTCCGCCAGCGGGAAGTTGCGCCAGAGGCGGATGGCCTGCGCCTTGGCGTCGGCCGTGCGGCCCAGCGCCGTCAGCGCGTCGACGTAGTAGTAGGCGCCCTGGCCGGTGTTCGGCGGATGCTTGTCGAACCAGGCCGCTGTCCCGGACGGCCCGAGATCGGGCGGGAAGATCGCCTCGGCCTTGAGGGTCAAGGCACCGGTCTGCGGCCAGTCGGGATGGCGGGTGACGAAGCCCGCGAGCTCGCTGTAGGCCGCCGGCATGCCCTTGCGGGACAGGTCGAAATAGACGACGAGGTCGAGCACCAGCGGATCGCTGGCGCCCTTCGCCAGCTCGCGCGCGTCGCCGCTCTTGCCCTGGTCCAGCAGGGCGAGGGAGGAGGCGAGCAGCGCCACATCGGGGCCGGAGAGGTCCTTGGCCGGCGCGGCGGGGGCCTGGACCAATAGCAGGCCGAGGGCCAGAAGGGCCTGGGTGAGAAGAGCGGGGAGGCGCACGCGTGGCATCCGTTGCGAGTCCTTCCGGGGCAAGGGGTTAGGCGTGACTCTATCGGCTCGCCGTGAGTCGGCACAACCGCCCGGCGCAAATCGCCCATAACGCAGGACGGACCTGCCTTCGCTCGCCTTGTTCTGGTGTGGGGGCGGGGTTAAGGTCCGCCACCCGCCGCATCCCGCGCCGGGCAAGCACCCACACGTGTTCGCGAAGGAAGCGACCCCATGACCGTCACCCTCGAAGGCTCGATGACCGCGCTGATCACGCCTTTCAAGGACGACAAGGTCGACGCCAAAGCCTTCCAGGACTTCTGCGCCTGGCAGATCGCCGAGGGCACCGACGCCCTGGTGCCGGTGGGCACCACCGGCGAGTCGGCGACCCTCGACTACGACGAGCACAAGCGGGTGATCGAGCTCTGCGTCGAGGTGGCCAAGGGCAAGGTGCCGGTGATCGCCGGCACGGGCTCGAACGCCACGACCGAGGCCATCATGCTGACGCTCTTCGCCCAGGAGGCGGGGGCCGACGCGGTGCTGCAGGTCGTGCCCTATTACAACAAGCCGACGCAGGAAGGGCTCTACCAGCACTTCAAGGCGATCCACGACGCGACCGACATTCCCATCGTGCTCTACAACGTGCCCGGCCGCACGGTGACGGACATGACGGCGGAAACGGTGGCGCGCCTCGCCAAGCTGCCGCGCATCGTCGGCATCAAGGACGCGACCGCGGACCTGACCCGCCCGGCCAAGACCCGGCTGCTGGCGGGCGAAGACTTCGTCCAGCTCTCGGGCGAGGACGCCACTGTGATCCCCTTCCTGGGCAATGGCGGGCACGGCTGCATCTCCGTCACCTCCAACGTCGCGCCCCGGCTGCTGGCCGAGCTGCACGACGCCTGGCGGGCCGGCGACATCAAGCGGGCGCGGACCATCAACGACCGCCTCATGCCGCTGCACACGGCGCTCTTTGCCGAGACCTCGCCGGCGCCGGTGAAGTACGCCGCCAGCCTGCTGGGGCTCTGCACCGCCGACTGCCGCCTGCCGATGGTGCCGGTGTCGCCCGAGCTGGCGGCCAAGCTTAAATCGGCGATGCAGCACGCCGGCCTGATCAACTAGGGCAAGCCCGGCGATTCCTCTTCCCGCAAGGGAGGGGGCCGCCGCGATGCGACGCCGCCCAGCGACCGCTGGCGCGGCCCCAGCCTTATCTTCACACCACGCCAATAGGGCCGTGGCGCGCGCCCGTCTGTCGGCGCCGCGCCGGCCCAGCCATGAAGGATCTTCACCATGTCGCTCACTCTTTCCGGTTCGATGACTGCGCTGATCACGCCTTTTCGCGACGACGCCGTCGATGCCCAGGCCCTGCAGGCGCTCTGCGACTGGCAGATCGCCGAGGGCACCGACGCCCTGGTCGCGGTCGGCAGCACGGGCGAATCCGCCACCCTCAGCCACGAGGAGCACAAGCAGGTGATACAGCTCTGCGTCGAGGCCGCGCGGGGCCGGGTTCCGGTGATCGCCGGCGCCTACTCCAACGCCACCAGCGAGGCGATCGAGCTGACGCTTTATGCGCAGAGCGTCGGCGCCGACGCCGTGCTGCAGGTCGTGCCCTACTACAACAAGCCGACGCAGGAAGGCATCTATCGGCACATGCGGGCGATCCACGACGCCAGCGACATCCCCATCCTGCTCTACAACGTGCCGGGCCGCACGGTGACGGACATGACGGCGGAGACCGTGGGGCGCCTGGCCGCGCTGCCCCGCGTCATCGGCATCAAGGACGCGTCGAACGACCTGACGCGGCCGGCGAAGACCCGCCTCCTGGCCGGCGAGGACTTCGTCCAGCTCTCGGGCGAGGACGCGACGGTGATCCCCTTCCTGGGCAACGGCGGTCATGGCTCGATCTCGGTGACGGCGAACGTCGCGCCGCGCCTGCTGGCCGAGCTGCACGACCTGTGGCGGGCGAGCGAGGTCCGGCGGGCCCGGCAGATCAACGACCGCCTGATGCCGCTGCACGCCGCGCTTTTCGCCGAGACCTCGCCGGCGCCGGTGAAGTACGCCGCCAGCCTGCTGGGCCTTTGCTCGGCGGACTGCCGTCTGCCTATGGTGCCGCTCGCGCCGGAGACGGCGGCCAGGGTAAAGTCGGCGATGCAGCACGCCGGCCTGATCAATTGAGGACCCCATGACGGCACGCGAGGACGCCAAGCGCTTCGCCGCCCAGAATCGCAAGGCGCGGCACGAGTACTTCATCAGCGACACCGTCGAGGCCGGCATGATGCTGACCGGCACCGAGGTGAAGTCGTTGCGGCTCGGCCGCGCCTCGCTCGCCGAGGCCTATGCCGGCGAGGACAAGGGCGAACTCTGGCTCTGGAACATGAACATTCCGGAGTACGGTCCGGCCAACCGCTTCAACCACGCGCCCAAACGCGCCCGCAAGCTGCTGGTCCACAAGAAGCAGATGGCCAAGCTCTTGGGGCAGATCAAGCGCGAGGGTTTCACCCTCATCCCGCTCGCGGTCTATTTCAACGACCGCGGCATCGCCAAGTGCGAGATCGGCCTGGCCAAGGGCAAGAAGGCGCACGACAAGCGCGAGACCATCAAGGAACGCGACTGGGCGCGCGAGAAACGCCGCATCATGGCGCGCGATTGAGCGGCAGCCTGCTGGCCGAGGGGCACCTATCCGGGCAGGTTCAGCGGATCGGCGCTTCCAGCTCGGGCCGGCGCGAACTGGACTATGGCGCGCAAGCGCACAGGTCCTGACGCTTCGGGAAGCTTTCCCGACGACTGGCTTTGCTGCCAGGATTGTCCGCCGGTCGCTTTCGCCGAGGCTGCCGTGCGACAGCGGGTGGGGAGGGACGTCATGCATATCGAACCCGGGATCGTTCAGGGCTCCAAGATCGTCCTCAGCTACGGCACGGCGGGCGCCGCCGGCCTCTATGCCCTGAAGGGCGCCTGGTCGCTGGCGTTGCAGCGCGGCTGCGGCATCCTGCTGACGCGCAGCCTGGCCACAACTGCCCTGGTCTTCACCTTCTTCCAGGTGCTGCCGCACTATCCGGTCGGCATTTCCGAGGTGCACCTGATCCTCGGCTCGACGCTCTTCCTGCTGTTCGGCGCGGCGCCGGCGGCGATCGGGCTGGTGCTCGGCCTGCTGACCCAGGGCCTCTTCTTCGCGCCCTTCGACCTGCCGCAGTTCGGCATGAACGTCACCACGCTGCTGGTGCCGCTCTTCGCGCTGCACGCCGTGGCGGGCCGGACCATCCAGCCGCACACCGCCTACGTCGACCTGGAGTACCGCCAGGTGCTGGCGCTCTCGGCCACCTACCAGGCCGGCATCGTGGTCTGGGTGGCCTTCTGGGCCTTCTACGGCCAGGGCTTCACCGCGGCGACGGTGGAGCGGGTGCTGAGCTTCGGCGGCGCCTATCTGCTGGTCGTCCTGGTCGAGCCGCTGATCGACCTGGCGGTCCTTGCGGGTGCCAAGGGCCTCTATCGCCTGAAGGACAGCCCGCTGCTGGAGCGGCGCCTGCTGAACGCGGCCTGAGCACGACTTGGCGCGGCCGGGAAAGCGCGGCACTCTCCCGGCCATGACCCTCACCCAGGCGCCGCGCCCCGGCCGGCACAAGACCTTCCTCGACCTGCCGCTGGCGCTCGACCTCGACCGCCTGGCGGCCGACATCGCCATCCTCGGCGTGCCCTTCGGCGCGGCCTACTCGCCGGAGGCGCGGGTCAACGACCAGTCGAACGCGCCGACGGCGGTGCGCCAGGCGAGCTACCAGCTGAGCGACGGCCCGGAACGCTGGGACTTCGACCTGGACTGCACGCTGGGCCAACTCGGCCTGCGCGTCGCCGACTGCGGCGACGTGACCGCCGACCTGGCCGACCCTGGCCTGCATTACCGCAACGCCGAGGCGGCGGTGCGCAAGATCCTGGCGGCCGGCGCCTTGCCGGTGACCATCGGCGGCGACCACGGCATTCCCATCCCGGTGCTGCGCGGATTCGAGGGGCGGGGGCCGATCCACCTGGTCCACATCGACGCGCACCTCGACTGGCGCGACCACGTGAATGGCGAGCGCGAGGGCTATTCCAGCCCGATCCGACGGGCCTCGGAGATGGCGCACATCGACCGCATCTGGCAGATCGGCCTGCGCGGGCAGGGCAGCGCGCGGGCCGAGGAGGTGGCAGCGGCGCGCGCCTATGGCAGCGACCTGATCCCGGACTGCGAGCTGCAGGAGATCGGCATGGCCGCGGTGCTGGACCGCATCCCGGACGGCGCCAGCTACTACCTCACCATCGATGCCGACGGCATCGACCCGGCCGCCATGCCGGCGGTGGCGGCGCCGGCGCCGGGCGGCGTCACGCTGCACCAGGCGCGGCAACTGATCCACGGCCTGGCGCGCAAGGGCCGCATCGTCGGCATGGACATCGTCGAGATCACCCCGGCGCGCGACTTGAACGAGATTACCGCCATCGCCGCCGGCCGCCTGATCGTCAATCTGATCGGTGCGACGGCGAAGGCCGGCTACTGGCGCTAGCCCGGCGCGCGGCCGTAGAGGTAGCAGACCCAGCTCGGGTCGGCCGGCGCCCTGGTCACCGGGCGAAAGACGCCGTTGCCGCGGTTGGACCTGGCGTCCGTTCCCTCCCACAGCACCTGCAGGTCCCGGAAGCCGGCCTCGGCCAGGATTTCGCGCAGCTCCGGCAAGGTCCAGAGGCGCCAGTCGTAGGTGAAGGCCTTGCGGTGCCGGCGGCGCCCCTCGTGCTCGAAGTGGATGTGGCAGACAGTGTGGTGGCTGACGGGATCGAAGGAGGCCTGCTCCCACAGGTAGGTCCAGCCGCCGACGAGCCGCTTGCGGTCGATATGCGGTTTCTGCGTCATGGCCCCGCCCCAGGCGTCCAGCACCAGCAGGCCGCCGGGCTTGAGCGCGGCGCGTGCGTTGCGGGCATAGGCCAGCATCAGGGCGCGGGTCTGCAGCACGCTGTAGGAGAAGTTCAGCGCCGCTACCAGGTCGGCCCGTGGCCGGCGGAGCTTCAGCACGTCCGATCGCACCAGCGTGATACGCCGTCGCTGCGCGGCGTCGAGCGCGGCGAGGTTGTTGGCCTCGGCCCAGGCCAGCGTCGGCGCGTCGATGTCGACGCCGATGGCACGGTTCTCGCGGCCGCGCTGGACCCAGGCGCAGGCCAGCGCCGCCGTGCCGCAGAAGTCCTCGCGCAGCAGGCGCGCGGGCTGGCCGGTGACGCGTCGGTAGAGGCGATCCAAAAAGGTGGACTCGTGCTCCGGCGCCTGCACCGCCGCCTCGTAGAGCTCGTGCTTGCCGGCGGTCGGCGGCAACTTGCAGCGCGTCGTCATGCGACTCCTTTGATGTGGGGCGGTCGTCGGGGCGGTCCGTTCTTACGCAAGGCAACACGATCTGCGCAATGCCTCGCCGTGCGGAGCGGCCGCTCAGCGATAGTCCGCCAGGCCCGCGGCCAGCCTCGCCACCGCGCTTTGCTGGCGCTCGTTCCAGGGTGGCGGCCCGAGCCAGGGCGTGCGCGCGACGTCGAAGATCGTCAAGCCGTCGTCGTGGAGCACATAGTCGAACTTCCCGAAGTCCAGGCCGAGGTCGCGCCGCCGCTCCTCGATCTGTGCGGGCACGTCGTCGGCCAGCGGCCAGATCCGTGTCGCCTGCTCGATCTTCACCACGGGGCCCGGCGCGCAGAAGCGATAGCGCACCCAGCGTCGGCCGAAGCAGTAGGCCTGGTTGACGACCAGATCGGCACCCTCGCGCTCCGGCAGGAAGCGTTCCACCACCAGCGCCGGATCCCGCCAGATCCGCGCCGGCACCGCCGCCTTGCGGTCGTAGTAGCGGTAGCGCGGCGACCACAGCCGGCCCGTCAATGCGGCGAGCCGCCTACGCAGCGGCGCGCCGGCCAGCGCCAAGGCCCGCTCCGGCAGGCCGAAGGCGTTGGCGTCGGTCTTCACCATGACCGGTCCCTCATAGCCGTCGTCGCGCGTCACCAGGTTCTGGCTGATGCGGCGCTTGCTGATGTCGGCGGGACGCAGATTGAAGGCGAGGGGGTAACGTCCGGCAAGGGCCAGATAGTCCGCCGGCACGCGGGTCAGGTCGACATGCAGGAAGGCCGCCTCGGCGGGCGGGGGCGCGGCCAGGCCCTGGTGCAGCTTGACGCGGCAACCCGCCGCCTGCCACTGCGCTGCCATGGCGGCCAGGAAGTAGCCTGCGGGGAACCCCTGCTGCGCGTGCGTCAGGATCGTCAGCGTCCGCAGCATCGCCCTCAGCCCGCCGAGCAGATGGCGGAGGCGGGCAGGAACTCCTCCAGTCCCCCGGCCAGGGTCCGCAGGATGCGTGCCAATCGCTCCGTCTTGTCCCAGACAAGCCCGAGATGCGGCGTAGGGTTGACGTCCAGGACCTGTGCCACGCCGCTATGCACGACGTAGTCGATCTTGCCGAAATCGAGAGCATGCATCCGCTGTGCGGCGCGTACCTCGTCGGGCACGACCGCGTCCAGTGGCAGCAGCTCGCGCAGGCCGGCGATCTTCACCAGCGGATCGGCGGCGGCGAAGCTGGAGACGATGCCGTGGCTGCCGCAGAGGAAGGCCGAGTTCAGCACATAGTTCTCGCCCCGGCGCTCTGGCAGGAAGCGCTCGACCACCAGGTCGTCGCGGCGCCAAATCCAAGCCGGCACGGCGGCCCTGGACTCGAAGATCGCGTAGTCGCCGCCGGGCAGGTGGCGGCGCAGCGGTCGCGCCAGCCGGTCTCCCAGGCGCCGCCGCCACCGGCCGCGCTGGCGGTTCTCGGCGTCACGCAGCGCGCGGTCCGGCCGGCCGCCGGCATTGGCGTCGGTCTTGACGATGACCGGGCCGGCCCAGTCGTCGCCCGCCTGGACGAGGTTCCGGCTCACCCGCCGCTTGCCGATGTCGCGCGCGCCGGCGTTCAGCGTGCGCGGGAAGCGCGCGGCCAGTGCCAGGTACTCGGGCGGCAGGCGCGTGCTGTCGATGTGCAGAACGGCAAGATCGCCGTCCGGCGGCGGCGCAAGGCCCTGGTGAAAGAGGACACGGTGCCCGGCTTCGCTCCAGTGGCGCGCCACCGCCGCGATGAAATAGCCCTCGGCCTTGCCCTGAAGCGCGTGGGTGAGGACGACGATGGTGGCGGTCTGCATACCGAGGCACGCTATGCGGCGAGACCACGCGAGGGAAGCGCGTCGATGTCCTAGCGAAGATGCGGCAGCAATCCGGCCAGCGCCTGTTCGAACATCGCCGGCGTCAGGCGGCCGGTGTTCGTGTTGTAGCGCGAGCAATGATAGCTGTCGGCCAGCAGCAGGCCGTTCGGCAGCCTGTGCTGCGCGCCGTGGGCGAAGCCATAGGCACTCTTGCGCAGGCCGAGGGCCTGCAGCACCGCGCCGTGCGAGATAGAGCCCAGCGAGAGCACGGCGCGGAGGGCCGGCAGCGCCGCCAGTTCGGCCTTGAGGAAGGCATTGCACTGTCGGATCTCGGTCGTCTCGGGCTTGTTTTCCGGCGGCACGCAACGCACGGCGTTGGTGATCCGCACGCCCTTGAGGCGCAGGCCGTCGGACGGCTCGCGCCCGTAGTGACCCTCGGCCAGGCCGAACTTCAGCAGCGTGGCATAGAGCAGGTCGCCGGCGTAGTCGCCGGTAAAGGGCCGGCCGGTGCGGTTGGCGCCCCTGAGACCCGGCGCCAGGCCGACCACCAGCAGGCGCGCGTCGAGGCCGCCGAAGGCCGGTACCGGTGCATTGTGGAAGTCCGGCAGCGCGCCGCGGTTGCCCTCGCGGAAGGCCGCCAGTCGGGGACAAAGGGCGCAGTCGCGGTCCGGATCGTGAAACGCGGCCAAGGCCTAGCCGCGCGGCGCGGGATCGTGCGGCGGCGGCGCCTGCACGCCGGGCGGCAGGGTGCGGGTGCGGCGCACCGCGCCCTCGGGCAGGGGCTGGCGTTGGATCAGGTCCTGGATGTCGACCAGATCGACGAAGTTGTCGGCCTGGCGGCGCAACTCGTCGGCGATCATCGGCGGCGAGGTACGGACCGTCGAGATGATGGTGACGCGCACGCCCTTGCGCTGCACCGCCTCGACCAGCCGGCGGAAATCGCCGTCGCCGGAGAAGAGCACGATGTGGTCGAGCTTGTCGGCGATCTCCATCATGTCGATCGCCAGCTCGATATCCATGTTGCCCTTGATCTTGCGGCGGCCGGTCGCGTCGGTGAACTCCTTGGTCGGCTTGGTGACCAGCGTGTAGCCGTTGTAGTCCAGCCAGTCGACCAGCGGACGGATCGGGGAATACTCCTGCTCCTCGATCAGCGCCGTGTAGTAGAAGGCACGAACGAGACGGGCCTGGTCTGCGAAGGTTTCCAGCAGTTTCTTGTAGTCGATGTCGAAATTCAATGAACGGGCCGTGGAGTAGAGATTTGCGCCGTCAATGAACAGAGCGATCTTTTCTTCTTCGTAGAAATTCATTTGGTGCATCCTTTTCGGATTGGGTCCCGCCAGACCTTGTCTTGCGCCGGAGTGCGGTCGCCGGGTAATTTCGCGACCCTGGAGCAGAGACTCCAGACAGCTATTGCTGTAGCTGCTGTAATTAGCTGCTTCTCTGCTCCAAGCAAGGGGTATCTCGCAATTATTTCGTTAAAGAAACGCGAATGACTCTCATAGGTCTCGGAGCCAACCTACCATCGGTTGCTTATGGCGCGCCAGATGCCACGTTGAATGCAGCCTTGCGAATACTTGAGCATTCTGGCGTGCAGATCCTGGCGCGTTCGCCCTGGTACGAGAGCGCACCGGTCCCGGCTGCGGACCAGCCCAACTACGTCAACGGGGTGGCGCGGCTGGCGACCAGCCTGGATCCGGCGGCGCTGCTCGCCTTGCTGCACCGGGTCGAGGCCGACCTGGGCCGCGTCCGCGGCGCGGTGAACGCCGCCCGTCCGGCCGACCTCGATCTGCTCGACTACGAAGGATTGGTGAGCCGGCCGGGCGAGGTGCCGGTCCTGCCGCATCCCCGCCTGCACCTGCGGGCCTTCGTGCTGCTGCCCCTGGCCGACGTGGCGCCCGGGTGGCGCCATCCCGTGACCGGGCAGGGGCTGGCCGAGCTGATGGTGGCCCTGGCACCGGACCAGCTCTGCCGGCCGCTCGCTTAGTCCGCCCAGGTTGCCCCTTCGTTCGCGGGGGTTGCCAGGCAGCGCGCCATCCCCTATAAGCTCAGCCCCTTCAAGCCATACCTTGCCCCTGCAGGAGTTGACCGCCCATGGCGCGCGTGACCGTCGAAGACTGTGTGCTCCGGGTCCCGAACCGTTTCGACCTCGTGCTGCTGGCCTCGCAGCGGGCGCGCGAGATCTCGGCCGGCGCCAACCTGACGGTCGAGCGCGACAACGACAAGAACCCCGTGGTGGCGCTGCGCGAGATCGCCGACGACACGGTGTCGCTGGAGCAGGTCAACGAGGGGCTGATCCGCCGCTTCCAGAAGCAGGCCGAGAAGGACGAGCCCGAAGAGGATCGTCCCGACTTCGATCCCATCTCGGCCGAGCTGACGCTCGCCATGCAGCAGATGGGCCAGCCGCGCGGCCAGTCGGACGACGAGGGCGAGGGCAACGAGGTCTCGCTCGAGGCCGAGGTCGAGCGCGAGATGAGCCAGCGCGACGGCGGCGACGACGAATAGCTGCTCTGCGCGGGAAGCCTTGGCTTTCAGCCGCTTAATCAGGGTTCTTCAGACCCGCCGCCGCTTGGCGGCGGGTCTTTGCATGCCTATCCTATAGTCATTCAAGGTTTTTCACGCCCTTTGGCATGAAGGGGCGAAAGGGCAGACGTGGGCATGTTGCGCCAGTTCGAGCTGGTCGAACGGGTCAGGAGCTACGATCCCAACGCGGACGAGGAGCTGATCAACCGCGCCTACGTCTATGCCACCAAGATGCACGGCTCGCAGAAGCGGGCCTCTGGCGACCCCTATTTCTCGCACCCGATCGAGGTCGCCGGCATCCTGACCGACCTGAAGCTCGATTCCGAATCCATCGCCACCGCCCTGCTGCACGACGTGGTGGAGGATACCGACGCCACCATCGGCGATGTCGACAAGCTCTTCGGCCACAACGTCGCCCGCCTGGTCGACGGCGTCACCAAGCTCGGCAAGCTGGAGAACCGCAGCGAGCAGGCCAAGCATGCCGAGAACTTCCGCAAGCTGCTGCTGGCCATGTCGCAGGACATCCGCGTCCTGCTGGTGAAGCTGGCCGACCGGGTGCACAACATGCGCACGCTGCGTTTCGTCGGCTCGCCCGAGAAGCGCGCCCGCATCGCCCGCGAGACGCTGGAGATCTATGCCCCGCTGGCCGAGCGCATCGGCATGCAGCGCTTCAAGGACGAGCTGGAAGACCTGGCCTTCGCCGAGCTGCAGCCCGATGCGCGCGAGTCCATCGTCAAGCGCCTGGAGTTCCTGGAGGGGCAGGGCGGCTCCATCACCCGCAAGGTGATCGACGAGCTGGCGCGCGCCCTGGCCGAGGAGGGCATCGAGGCCTGGGTTTCCGGCCGGGTGAAGACGCCGCACTCCATCTGGCGCAAGATGCAGCGCAAGAACGTGCAGTTCGAGCAGCTCTCCGACATCGTCGCCTTCCGCATCGTGGTCGGCGACCTGGCCGAGTGCTACCGCGCGCTGGGCGTGCTGCACAGCCGCTATCCCGTCGTGCCGGGGCGCTTCAAGGACTACCTCTCCACCCCCAAGCCGAACGGCTATCGCTCGCTGCATACCGGCATCCTGGGGCCGGAGCGCCAGCGCATCGAGCTGCAGATCCGCACCCGCGAGATGCACGAGATCGCCGAGTTCGGCGTCGCCGCGCACTGGAAGTACAAGCAGGGCAGCAACGTCGACGGCCGGCAGTACCGCTGGGTGCGCGAGCTGCTCGACATCCTGGAGCACGCCTCCAACCCGGAGGAGTTCCTCGAGCACACCAAGCTCGAGATGTTCCAGGACCAGGTCTTCTGCTTCACGCCCAAGGGCGACCTGATCGCCCTGCCGCGCGGGGCGACGCCGATCGACTTCGCCTATGCCGTCCATTCGCAGGTCGGCGACACCTGCGTCGGCGCCAAGGTCAACGGCCGCATGGTGCCGCTGAAGACCGTGCTGCAGAACGGCGACCAGGTGGAGATCGCGCGCTCCAAGGCCCAGACCCCCTCGCCGGACTGGGAGTCCTTCGCCGTCACCGGCAAGGCCAAGGCCCGCATCCGCCGCTTCGTGCGCCTGAAGGAGCGCGAGCAGTATGTCGAGCTGGGCCGCCAGATGCTGGCCAAGCTGTTCCGCCAGGAAGGCTATGACCTGACCGACAAGGCGCTGGACGGCGTGCTGAAGAAGCTGAAGCAGGACAGCGTCGCCGATCTCGCCGCCGCGGTGGGGCAGGGCAACCTGACGGCGCGCGAGGTGCTGGTCGCGGTCTATCCCGGCGCGCGCGAGCAACCGCGCGAGGAGCGGGTGGTCAAGCCCAAGGCGGCGAGCCGCAAGAAGGGCGACGGCGCCGGCGCCCTGCCACTGCGCGGCCTGATCCCCGGCATGGCGGTACACTTCGCGCAGTGCTGCCACCCGCTGCCCGGCGACCGCATCGTCGGCATCGTCACCACCGGCAAGGGCGTGACGGTGCACACCATCGACTGCGAGACGCTGCAGTCCTTCCAGGACACGCCCGAGCGCTGGATCGACATCGCCTGGGAGCGCGAGGGCGAGGCGCAGTCCTTCACCGGCCGCCTGCACCTG
>JAKOWB010000235.1 GCA_029781795.1 Pseudomonadota bacterium
CTGCTGGCCCGCACCACGCCGAAGGAGCAGGTGCAGAAGAAGGGCGAGGGGCTGTCGGTCTTCCTGATCGACATGCGCGAGGCGGCGGGCCGGGGCCTCACCATCCGCCCGATCCGCACCATGATGAACCACGCCACCACCGAGGTCTTCTTCGACAACCTGGAGATCCCGGCCGATACCCTGGTGGGCGAGGAGGGCAAGGGCTTCCGTTACATCCTCAGCGGCATGACCGCCGAGCGCATCCTGATCGCCGCCGAGTGCGTCGGCGACGCGCGCTGGTTCATCGCCAAGGCCGGCGGCTATGCGAAGGAGCGCAGGGTCTTCGGCCGCCCCATCGGGCAGAACCAGGGCGTGCAGTTCCCTATCGCCCGCGCCTATGCGCAGAGCGAGGCGGCGAATTTGATGGTGGAGCGCGCCGCCGCGCTGTTCGATGCCGGCCAGCCCTGCGGGCCGGAGGCCAACATGGCGAAGCTGCTGGCGGCCGAGGCCTCCTGGGCCGCCGCCGAGGCCTGCGTGCAGACGCACGGCGGCTTCGGCTTCGCCGAGGAGTACGACGTGGAGCGCAAGTTCCGCGAGACGCGGCTCTACCAGGTGGCGCCGATCTCCACCAACCTGATCCTGGCCTACCTGGCCGAGCACGTGCTGGGCCTGCCGCGGAGCTATTGACGATGTGCCGCTTCTGCAGTCCTCCCTCTCCCTTGGGAGAGGGTCGGGGTGAGGGAGGTTGGTTGGTGCCGTTGCCTGCAACCGCACCAACTTTCCTCACCCGCTCGCTATGCTCGCACCCTCTCCCAGGGGAGAGGGTTACTTGACGGCCGACCTTCCCCTCTCCGGCCTGCTCGTCGTCGCGCTGGAACAGGCCGTCGCCGCGCCGACCTGCTCGGTGCGCTTGGCCGATGCCGGCGCGCGGGTCATCAAGATCGAGCGCGCCGAAGGCGACTTCGCCCGCGGCTATGACCGCGACGTGAAGGGCGAGAGCGCCTATTTCGTCTGGCTGAACCGCGGCAAGGAATCGGTGGTGCTGGACGTGAAGGCGCCCGAGGATCGCGCGCTGCTGGCGCGCCTGGTCGCCAGGGCCGACGTCTTCATCCAGAACCTCGCCCCCGGCGCGGCCGGGCGCCTGGGCTTCGGCAGCGAGGTCCTGCGCCAGCGCCACCCGGCGCTGATCACCGTCGACATCTCCGGCTTCGGCGAGAGCGGGCCCTATGCCGGGCGCAAGGCCTATGACCTGCTGATCCAGGCCGAGAGCGGCCTGGCCGCGGTCACCGGCCGGCCGGAGGGGCCGGGGCGCGTCGGCGTCTCGGTCTGCGATATCGCCACCGGACTCTATGCCTACCAGGGCGTGCTGGAGGCGCTGGTGCGGCGCGGCCGGACAGGGCAGGGCGCCGGCATCCAGGTCTCGCTGTTCGACGCCATGGCCGAGTGGATGAACGTCCCCTTCCTGCAGACGGTCTATGGCGGCAAGGCGCCTGGGCGCGTCGGCCTGGCGCACCCCACCATCGCGCCCTATGGCCTGTTCCCGGCGGCCGATGGCGAGATCCTGATCTCGATCCAGAACGAGCGCGAATGGCAGCGCCTGCTGGCCGAGGTGCTGGGGCGCGGCGAGCTGGCCGGCGATCCGCGCCTCAAGGACAACTCGGCGCGGGTCGCCAACCGCGCCTTCGTCGACGCGCTGGTGGCCGAGGGCTTCCGACAGCATCCGCGCGCCCAGTTGATCGAGAAGCTGCAGGCGGCGGAGATCGCCTTCGGCGCCTTGACCCTGGTGGGCGACCTGGCGGCGCACCCGCACCTGCGCCGCGTCGCCATCGAGACGCCGAGCGGCGTCGCCGAGGTCATCGCCCCGCCGCACCGCTTCGCCGGCGAGGCGCGCAGCTACGGCCCGGTGCCGGCGCTGGGCCAGCATACGGCTGCGGTGCGGCGGGAGTTCGCGACATGACCGAGGACTTCTCTTCCTGGATCGGCCGCGAGCGGCGGCAGGTCGACGTCCTGGAGGTCAGCCGTGCCCGTGCCATGCAGGCGACGCTGGACGACGAGGGCAGGCCCCTGAAGGCCGGCGACGCGCTGCCGCCGCTGTGGCACTGGCTCTACTTCTGGGAAATCGCGCCGGCCGGCAGGCTCGGCTACGACGGCCATCCCGAGCGCGGCGACTTCCTGCCGCCGCTGCCCCTGCAGCGGCGCATGTGGGCCGGCAGCCGGGTGTCCTTTCCGGCGCCGCTGCCGCTCGGCGGCGCGGCGCGCAAGGCCTCGAAGATCCTGAAGGTGGAGATGAAGGAGGGTCGCAGCGGCAGGCTCGGCTTCGTCACCGTGGCGCACGAGGTGGCGGCCGAGGGCGTGGTCGCCGTGGTCGAGGAGCACGACATCGTCTATCGCGCGCCGCCCGCCCCCGGCGAGAAGCCACGCCAGGGCGACCCGGCGCCGGTCGAGGCACGTTGGCGCCAGGTGATCGAGCCGACGCCGACGCTGCTGTTCCGCTACTCGGCGCTGACCTTCAACGGCCACCGCATCCACTACGACCTGGACTTCTGCCGCGACAGCGAGGGCTACCCCGGCCTCGTGGTGCACGGGCCGCTGCTGGCGACCCTGATGGTCGAGCTGGCGCGGCGCGAGGGCCGGCGCCCGGTGCTGCAGTTCGAGTTCCGCGCCCTGGCGCCGGTCTTCCACACGCGGCCCTTCAGCGTGTGCGGCGAACCGCTGCCGAACGGCGCCCGCCTCTGGATCGCCGACGCCGACAACCGCCTCTGCATGCAGGGCGCGGTGGAGTGGGCGTGACGGCCTAGGTCCGCCGCGTATCGCGCAGCGCCTTCATCAGCGCGGCGAGGTCTTCCTCCTCGGTGTTGTAGTAGTGCACCGAGGCGCGGACCATGGTGGGCAGCTTGCGGCGCGTGGCGTCGAGCAGCGCGCCGACCGGGCTGGCCGTGGTGACGTTGATCCTGTGCTTGGCCAGGTCGGCCTTCACCTCCTCCGCCGTGCGGTCGGGCACGGTGAAGGTGACGATGCCGCAGGGATCCTCGCCCAGGTCATAGGTCGGCAGCTTGCTGTACTCGCCCAGCAGGTAGCGCAGGCGCCGGCCGAGCCAGCGCACCCGCGCCTCGATCATCTCCATGCCGAGGTCGAGGGCATAGTCGACCGCGCGGCCGAGGCCGAGCACGGCGGCGTAGTTGAACTCCCAGTTCTCGAAGCGCCGCGCGTCGCTTCGCAGCCTGTAGCGCTCCGGTGCCACCCACTCGGCCGAATGCAGGTCGAGCGCCGCCGGCTCCAGCCGCTCCAGCAGGCCCCGGCGCACATAGAGGAACCCCGTGCCGCGCGGCCCGCGCAGATACTTGCGGCCGGTGGCGGAGAGCAGGTCGCAGCCGATGGCCTCGACGTCGAGCTCCAGCTGCCCCGCCGACTGGCAGGCATCCAGCAGATAGGGAATGCCGGCGGCGCGCGCAACCTGGCCGATCTCCATCGCCGGATTGACCAGGCCGCCGTTCGTCGGCACGTGGGTCACGGCGATCAGTTTCACCCGCTTGTCGACAAGATTGGCCAGCGCCTTGACGTCGAGTTGACCGCTCTCGTCCGAGGGCACGGTCACCACCTCCACCCCGCTGGCCTTGGCCGCGCGCAGGAAGTTCAGGTAGTTCGAGGCATACTCGTTCTCGCCGGTCAGGATGCGGTCGCCGGGCTGGAAGGCGAAGGCGCCGAAGGCCGCCTGCCAGGCGACCGTGGCGTTCTCCATCAGCGCGATCTCGTCCGGCGCGCAGTTGAGCAGCCGGGCGATCGAGCGATAGACCTTCTCGAAGCGCTCCTGCGCCTCGTCCTTGGCCTCGTAGCCGCCGATCGCCGCCTCGCGCTCCAGGTGGTCGATCTGGGTCTTCAGCACCGGCGCCGGCATCAGCGCGGCGCCGGCGTTGTTCAGGTGGAAGACGTTGGCGACGCCGGGCGTGTCGGCGCGCAGCTTGGCGATGTCGAGCATGGCTTCTTCCTCTGTCTCAGCGCGGCTGCCAGGGACCGCAGGCGGTCTCCTGTTCGCCGCTGCAGCTCAGCGCGTAGGCGCGCGCGTCGCCGCGTTTCACGGCCTCCAGGTCGATGTGGGTGCGGCTGCCCTGCCAGTCGGCGTCGGCGCCGCAGAGGATCTCCTC
The DNA here is from genome assembly GCA_029781795.1 of Pseudomonadota bacterium. Classification (GTDB taxonomy): domain Bacteria; phylum Pseudomonadota; class Alphaproteobacteria; order Kiloniellales; family JACOMY01; genus JAKOWB01. The sequence continues at coordinate 4,122 of JAKOWB010000235.1, forward strand.
CAGCATCATGCGGCGTCCGTCGGGCTCGCGCGGCACGAAGACCTCGCGCGTTGCCGGGTCGCGCTGCACGGCGAGCGCGGCGCTCGCGCCGGGCGCGATGACCGGCACCTCGCCGGTGACCCAGTGGCCATAGATCACCTGGCAGCGCAGCGGCGCCGTCGAGGCATTGGCCAGCGTCAGCGTGACCGGCGCGGCCCCTGGCAGCGCGGATTGGGGCGGTGGCGCAGCGGCGCAGGCGGCGAGGGCTAGCAGCAGCAGGGGCAGCAGGCGGGACAAGCACAGCTCCAAGGGTCGAAAGGGCGGCGATTATGGCCAGCCGGGACCGGCGGCGGAAGGCTCCACATGTGGCGGGACAAGGCACGGGCGGCTAGGCTGCGGCGGCCAGCAGGGGAGGGACCGGGATGCAGCCGCGCAAGATCCTTTTCGTCAAGGAGACCGTGACCGCCGAGGCCGGCAGCCCGGCGCCGAAGCCGGTGACGCGCGTCGCCGCCATCGCCGTCATCGCCAATCCCTTCGCCGGGCGCTTCGCCGAGGATCTCTCGCCGCTGTTCGACATCGGCCTGGCGCTCGGCGAGAGCCTGATGCCCCAGGCCGCGGCGCTGCTGGGCGCGCCGGCCCTGGTCTATGGCAAGTCGGCCATCGTCGGCGTCAATGGCGACCTGGAGCATGCCGCCGCCGTGCTGCATCCCAAGCTCGGCAAGCCGATGCGCGCGGCCCTGGGCGGTGGCGAGGCCATCATCCCCTCGACCACCAAGGTCGGGCCGGCCGGGCAGCTCATCGACGTGCCGCTGACCAACAAGGACAATCCCTGGTCCTTCGACGAGCTGGACACCATGACCGTCCAGGTCGCCGACGCGCCGCGCCCGGACGAGATCCTGGTGGTCATGGCCATCGGCGACGGCGGCCGCCCGCACCCGCGCGTCGGCAAGGGCCGCGCGGTCAAGTGATCCGGTCCGCGGGTACGAAGGGCGCCAGCGGCGGCCTGCCGGCCAGCAGGTCGGCCGCGCGCTCGGCCAGGGCAATGATGGCGGCGTTGACCGGCCCCGTGGTGATGCTGGGAAAGACCGAGGCGTCGACCACCGACAGGCCTTCGAAGCCACGCAGCGCGAGCGCCGCGTCCACCACCGCCTCGGCATCGCTGCCCATGCGGCAGGTGCCGACGGGGTGGTGGTGGGTGTAGGCCGCCCGCTCCAGGAAGGCGAGGCGCTCGGACCGCGTCCGGCAGCCGGGGCCGGGCAGGAGTTCGCCGCCGTTCCAGTCGGCCAGCGCCGGACTGGCGCCGACCGCCTGGGCGGCATCGAGTGCCGCCAGATAGGCTTCCCGGTCGGCCTCCTCCGCCAGGTAGCGCGGGTCGATCAGCGGCGGCACGCGCGGATCGGCCGAGGCGAGACGAAGGCTGCCGCGGCTCTCCGGATGGGTGAAGCCGAACATCAGGGTCCAGGCCTCGCCCGGCGGCGGTGCCTGGAAGCAGTCCGTCACCACCGGCACCACGACGCAGGCCAGCGCCAGGCCCGGCGCCGGCCCGCGACCGTGCGGCAGGTAGAGCAGCGATTCCGAATGCTGCCAGCGCGACGGCGGCAGCGGCCGGCGGGCGCGGTAGAGATTGCCGCCCGAGAGCAGGTGGTCCTGCAGGTTGCGGCCGACGCCGGGCAGGTCCGCCCGCACCGGGATGCCGAGCGCCTCAAGCTCGCCGGCAGGCCCGATGCCGGCGCGCAGCAGCAGCAGCGGCGAGCCGATGGCGCCCGCCGCCAGGACGACCTGCCCGCCCGCGAGGCGCGCGCCGTCGGCGAGCGTGAGGCCGAGGCAGCGCCGGCCCTGGAAATCGAGCGCGGCGACGGCCGCGCCGGCGCGCAGCGTCAGGTTGGGACGCGCCAGCACCGCCGGCGCCAGGTAGGCGTCGGCCGTCGACTGGCGCCGACCCTCCTTGATGGTCAACGTGTTGGCCGTGGGGCCGGCCAGCCGGGCGCCGTTGTGATCCGCCAGCGGGCTGTGGCCCAGCCCTTCGGCCGCCCGGCGATAGGCCGCGACGAGAGGATGCGAGGGCAGAGCCTGCCGCAGATACACCGGCCCGCCGGTCGCATGCCAGGGCGAGGGCGGGCCGGTCCAGTGCTCGGACTTGAGGAAATAGGGGAAGAGGTCGGCGAAGCCCCAGCCCGGCTGGCCCCAGCGGTCGAAGTCGTCCGGGTGGCCGCGCACATGCGCCATGGCGTTGAGCAGGCTGGAGCCGCCGAGGGCGCGACCGCGCGGCCAGGCATGCATGCGGCCGGCGGTGCCGGGCTGCGGCAGCGTCTGGTACTGCCAGTCGTAGGCGCGGCCCTGCAGCAGCGGCCACATCAGCGGGTCGGCGGCGTCGGGATCGGTGACGGCGCCGCCGGCCTCGACCAGGCAGACGCGGAGGTCGGGGTCCTCGCTGAGGCGCGACGCCAGCACCGATCCCGCGGTGCCCCCGCCGACGATCAGGAAATCGTAAGACGTGCTTTCACCCTGCATGACCAAACGTGCCCCTAAGGTTCCTGAAGGTTCGGCGTGGCGCGGCCCAGCGCTATGAGGAAATAATTGGCGCGGCGGAATTGGTTCAGGAGCCCGATGCCATGTCCCTGACCTCGATCAAGGAACCGGTCATCACGCTCTCGGCGGGGCCCGTGGCCTGCTATCCGGCGGTGCTCAGGGCGATGAGCCGGCCGGTGCACTACGACTACGACGTCTGGTTCCAGCAGTTCTACGAGGACACGGTGCGCAAGACCACGCAGGCGCTGCGCTCCGCGCTGCCGGCGCTGGTGCTGCACTGCGAGCCGGCGCCCGGGCTGGAGGCCGCCGCGGCTTCGCTGATCGGACCGGACGACGTGGTGCTGAACCTGGCTTCGGGCGTCTACGGCAAGGGCTTCGGCTATTGGTCGGCGCGCTACAACAAGGAGCTGGTCGAGATCGAGGTGCCCTACAACGAGGCGATCGATCCGGCGAGCGTCGAGGAGGCCTTCCGCAGGCGGCCCGACATCAAGGTCGTCAGCGTCGTGCACCACGACACGCCATCCGGCACCATCAACCCGGTGAAGGAGATCGGCGCCATCGTGCGCAAGCACGACGCCCTGATGCTGGTCGACGCGGTCTCCTCCTTCGGCGGCATGGACATCCATCCGGAGGAGGTCGACGCCGACGTCTTCGTCACCGGCCCAGGCAAGTGCCTCGGCGGGCCGCCGGGCCTCACCATCGTCGGCATGAGCGAACGTGCCTGGCGCCATATCGAGGCCAACCCCAAGGCGCCCTTCGCCTCGGTGCTGAGCCTGAAGGACTGGAAAGAGGCCTGGCGGCACGACCAGCCCTTCCCCTTCACGCCCTCGGTCTCGGACATGAACGGCCTCGACGGCGCCATCGACGAGTACCTGGGCGAGGGGCCGGAGGCGGTCTGGGCGCGCCACGCGCTCACCGCCAGGGCCTGCCGCGCCGGCATCCAGGCCATGGGCCTGCAGCTCTGGGCGGCACGCGAGGCCATCGCCTCGCCAACCTGCACCGCGGTGCGCCTGCCCAGGGGCGTCGAGGACAAGGCGCTGCTGGCGGCGGCGCGCGCGCTCTATGGCGTGGTCTTCTCCAGCGGGCGCGGCGATACCGCCGGCAAGCTGATCCGCATCGGCCACATGGGCCCGGTGGCGCAGCCGATCTTCGCCACGGTCGCGGTCACCGCGCTGGGCGGCGCGCTGCAGCGCCTTGGCCATCCGACCGATATCGCGGCCGGCCTCGCCGCCGCCATGGACACCATCGCCGCGGCGCGCGGCTAGCAGGAGGGAGAGAGCATGAGCAGCGAGCGTTTCCAGGGCCGCGTCGCGGTCGTCACCGGCGCGGCGCAGGGGATCGGCCGGGCCATCGCCGAGCGCATCGGCGCCGAGGGCGCGACGCTGGCCGTGGTCGACATGAACGAAGCTGGCGCCAAGAAGGTGGCCAAGGCCATCGGCAAGAACGCCTTCGCCGTCGGCGCCGACGTGGGTGACGAGGACTCCGTCGCCAAGCTGTTCAAGACGGTGATCAAGAAGGCCGGCAAGCTGGACGTGCTGGTCAACTGCGCCGCCATCGTGCCCTTCGTGCCCTGGGACAAGCTGGACTTCGCCGAGTGGCGCCGGGTGCACCGCGTCAACCTCGACGGACTCTTCCTCATGTGCAAGGCAGGCAGCGACCTGATGCGCAAGAACGGCTACGGGCGCATCGTCAACATCTGCTCCAACTCGATCTTCGCCGGCACGCCGAACATGGCGCACTACGTCGCCACCAAGGGCGGCGTGATGACCTTCAGCCGCGCCCTGGCGACCGAACTCGGCGGTTTCAAGATCACGGTGAACTGCGTGGCGCCGGGCCTCACCGACACCGAGGGCGTGCAGGCCAGCCCGCACAAGGAGGCCTTCGGCTTCGTCGAGATGCTGCAGGCCATCAAGGGTGTCGGCAAGCCGACCGACATCGCCCCGGCCGTGGCCTTCCTCGCCTCGGAGGAGGCGCACTGGATCACCGGCCAGACCCTCGCCGTCGACGCCGGCATGGTGCGGTGGTGAGGCATCGTTAAGCCCTCCCCCCTTGTGGGGGAGGGTTGGGTGGGTGGGTGTCGGTGCGCTTGCCGGGAGCCGCATGAGAAACCCACCCCCACCCTCCCCATCGAGGGGGGGAGGACCGCAGGGGCGGCGGCTGCGCGCCCTCAGCTATAGAACCCGGGCGCCTTGATGTAGGTCTGCCAGCTCTCCATGTCGTGGCTGTAGAAGAGCTCGGCATCGTGCTGCTTCGCCAGGTCCTTCAGCTTGTGCAGCGAGCGCACGCTTTCCGCCGGGTCGAGGTGGAAGGAGCTGATGCACATCATGTCCATGTTCTTCTGGCTGTAGCAGGCATCGGCCGTGAAGAGCATGGGCCGGCGGCCCTTCAGCTCCACCATCATCGAGTAGTGGCCGGCGGTGTGGCCGGGCGTTTCGAAGAGCCAGAGGCCCTTGGCGATCTCCTGGTCGCCGGTCACGGTCTCGAACTTCGGCGTGTAGATGTCCATCGCCGGGTCCGGCGGCGGCGGGTTCTGCTTCGCCTTGGCGAGGTCGGGGCTGAAGGTCAGGTCGCTGTAGCCCAGGTGCTCGAAGGGCTGCGGCTTGCCGGCGGCCTCCAGCTCCTTGGCGTGGCAGATGGTGCAGGCGGTGGTGCAGTGCTTGTTGCCGCCGCAGTGATCGAAGTGATAGTGCGAGTTGATGACGTAGTTGATGTCGCTGGGCCGCAGGCCGATCTTCGCCAGCGCGCCGGGGATGGTCTGGTCGGGCGTCTGGATCGGCTTCTCGAAGGGCAGCACGCGCTGCACATGCGCGAAATCGTAGCCCGTGTCGAAGAGGTAGCGGCCGTCGGCGTGCTCCACCAGCACGGCATAGGTGGGAAAGCGCACCTCGCCGGCCGGGCCGCGGTTCCAGAATACGTGGAACCCGTCGATCACCAGCGAGCCGCCGTCGAGCAGGTAGACCTTGGTGTCGGACATCTTGCCTCTCCTCTGTTCCTGCGCGGTCTTCGCCGCCTCGGTTGAAGTCTAGCGGTCACCCCGCACGTAGGGCAGGCCCAGCGCCGGCGGCAGCACGGAATGCCGCGCGAAGACCACCAGCACCAGGATGACCATGGCGAAGGGCAGCATCTGCACCACGTCGGTCGGCACGTTGACGCCGGTCACCTGCAGCGCCGTGGTCAGCGCCAGGCTGACGCCGAACAGCAGCGCGCCGAAGATCACCCAGACCGGCCGGCCGCGCGCCAGCATGGCCAGCACGATGGCGATGAAGCCGTCGCCGCCGGTCATGAAGGGCACGAAGAGGCCGGCGCCGACGTTGGCCAGGTAGGCGCCGCCGAGGCCGGCGAGGAAGCCGGTCGCCAGCACGGCCGAGACGCGCGTGGCGGTGACGCTGACGCCGGCGGCATCCAGCGCGCCGGGCTTGTTGCCGGCGGCCTCGAGGTTCAGGCCGATGGCGCTGCGCCGGTAGAGCCAGGCCAGCAGCGGCACCAGCAGCACGGCGAGATAGACCAGGGCATGGTGGCGGAAGAGGGCGGGGCCCAGCACCGGGATCTGCTCCAGCCCCGGGACGGGCAGCACCGGCACCTCGTCGAGGCGCGGATAGGAGCGGGCGAACTGGAAGTGATGCAGCAGCGCGGTCAGGCCCTCGGCGCCGATGGTCAGCGCGATGCCGATGACGATCTGGTTCATGCCCAGGCGCACGCAGAGCAGCGCCATCAACGCCGCCAGCGCCAGGCCGCCGAGGCCACCGCCGAGAAAGCCCAGCCAGAAGGAGCCGCTGTAGTAGGCGGCGACGAAGCCGGCATAGGCGCCCAGCAGCATCATGCCTTCCAGGCCGATGTTCAGCACGCCCGCCTTCTCGCTGATCTGCTCGCCCAGGCCGGCCAGCAGCAGCGGCACGCCGGCGGTCATGGCGCCGTAGAGCAGGGCGGTGAGGAAGGCCTCGCTGAGGAAGGCGTCCATCACTGCCCCCGCCGCTGGCGCCGCAGGTGGTCGAGATACTCCACCACCGCCAGGAAGAGCAGCAGCAGGCCGACCAGGACCAGGACATAGAAGTGCGGCACGCCGATGCGCCGCGCCGCGCTCTCGCCCCCGATCTGCAGCACGGCGAAGGCGAAGACGAAGGCGATGACCGCCCAGCCGTTGAAGCGCGCCAGGAAGACCAGCGGCACCACCAGCAGGCCATAGGCCGGGTTCCAGTCGGCGCGGATGGTGCCCAGCACGCCCACCACCTCCACCGCGCCCGCCAGGCCGGCGAAGCCGGCCGAGAGCGCGAAAGTGGCGATGGTCAGGCGCCCGACCGGCAGGCCGGCGTGCAGCGCCGCGCGCGGATTGGCGCCGACCACCTGCAGCTTCAGGCCGAAGGCGGTGCGGGTCATCATCAGGTGAACCAGGATCACCGCCAGCAGGGCGATGAGGATGCCGAGGTTGATGGTGTTGCCGAAGAGGCGCAGCAGGCGGTCCTCCACCGGTAGCGTCACGGTCTGCGGCACCGTCGTGGCAGGGTCGCGGAAGACCAGTTTCACCAGCACGTTGGCGAAGGAGATGCCGAGGAAGGACATCATCAGGCTGGTGATGATCTCGTTGATGCCGTAGCGCGCCTTGAGGATCGCCGGGACCACCGACCAGAGGGCGCCGACGGCGAAGGCCAGCAGGCAGGAGAGCAGCAGCACCAGCCAGTCGGGCAGGCTGCCGGCGAGCGCTGGTGCCAGGGCCGAAGCGGCGACGGCGGAGAGCAGGAACTGCCCGTCGACCCCCAGGTTCCAGATGCCGGCGCGGAAGGCGATGATGAGGCCGGCGGCGATCAGCAGCAGTGGCGCCGAGCGGGTGATGGACTCCTGCAGGCCGGCCCAGGTCAGCAGGCCGCGCTGCACCACGTAGCCGTAGTACTCCAGCGGGTCCTTGCCGAGGATCAGCAGGATCAGGCCGCCGGCCAGCAGCGCCAGCAGCACCGGCAACAGGATGCGCGCGGTGGCGCCGAGCCAGACGCGGGGGCTCTCGACCACGGCGCTCATGCCGTCGCCCCGGTCATCAGGCGGCCCAGCGTCAGCTCGATGTCGCCCCTGTTCTCGACGATCCCGGCGACACGGCCGCAGTAGAGCACGGCGATGCGATCGCTGAGCTCCAGCAGCTCGTCCAATTCGGTGGAGATCAGCACCGTCGCGAGGCCCTGGGCGGCGCCGGCGGCGATGCGCTCGCGCGCCAGGCGGATGTTCTGCAGGTCGAGGCCGTAGGTCGGCTTGTTGAACACCACGATCGAGGCCTCGCCGCCCAGCTCGCGCGCCAGCAGCACCTTCTGGATGTTGCCGCCCGAGAGCTTGGCGATGGGCGTGCGCTCCGAGGGCGTGCGTACGTCGTGCTGGCGGATCATCTCGCGCGCGTGGCCGTGGATGCGGTCCCACAGCGTCACGCCGCGCCGCCACAGCGGCGGGCGGCCGATCTCCTTCAGCACCAGGTTGGTGGCGACCGAGAAGGGGCCGACCGTGCCCTCGCCCAGGCGCTCGTCGGTGATGTAGCGCAGGCCGTGGCGCCGCCGCTCCGGCACGCCGTCCCGGGTCACGTCCTGTCCGGCGATGGCGATGCGCCCGGCGACGGCCGGGCGCTGGCCGGCCAGCACCTCGGCCAGGTGCTTCTGGCCGTTGCCGTCGATGCCGGCGATGCCCAGCACCTCGCCGGGCCGCACGGCGAGCGAGACCTCGCTGAGGCCGCATTCGCCGCTCACGGCATGAGTGGAGACGCCTTCGACCAGCAGGCGCGGCGGGGCGGCGGGATCCATGCGGCCAGCCTTCCGGTGGTGGCCGCGCGCCAGCAGCGTCTCGGCATCGCGGCCGTGACCCTCGGCCGTGCCGAACATCAGGCGCACGACCTCCTGCGTCACCGAAGCCTCGTCGAGCGCCTTCAGGCGCTCCGGCGGCAGCTCGCCGACCTTGCGGCCGAGGCGCAGCACGGTGACGCGGCTGCCGAAGGCATAGGCCTCGCGCAGCTTGTGGGTGATGAAGATCACGGCGATGCCTTGGCCGGCGAGGCGGCGCATCACGCGGCCCAGGTCCTCGACGCCCTGCGGCGTCAGCATCGAGGTCGGCTCGTCCAGGATCAGCACGCCCTCGCCGCGCCACAGCGCGCGCATGATCTCGACCTGCTGCTGCTGGCCGAGGCCGAGGTTGCCGACCGGCGCGTCGGGGTCGAGCGTCACGCCCAGCATGGCCGAGAGCTCGTTGAAACGGGCCAGCGTGCCCTTGCGGTCGAGCGGGCGCCACCAGGGGCGGCCCAGCATCAGGTTCTCCAGCACCGTCAGGCTGGGCACCAGCATGACGTGCTGGAACACCGTGCCGATGCCGAGGGCGAGGGATTCGCGCGGCGAGCCGATGCGCACCTTGCGGCCGCGCACGCGGATCTCGCCGCTGTCGGGCTGCTGCATGCCGGCCAGGATGGCGATCAGCGTCGACTTGCCGGCGCCGTTCTCGCCCAGCAGCACATGGATCTCGCCGGGATGGAAATCGATGGTGACGGCGTCGTTCGCCAACACGCCGGGGAAGCGCTTGGTGATGCCGGAAAGCGCGATGGCCGGCTCTGCCGGCGCCGCCGCCTCGTCCCTCGCCGCCGCTGCCCGCATGGCTCCCCGCCCTGACGGAAACGGGGGCGGCCGCCTGGCCGCCCCCGCAACCTTGACCGCAGGTTACTTCGGCGCGTCCTGCACCGAGGTCATCAGCGCGCGGACGTCCTGCGCGTCGAAGACCGGCTTCAGCATCATCTTGCCGCCGACGATCTCGTCGCGAACCGCCATCACCTTCTTCCAGACGTCGTCCGGAATGTGGCTGGTGTGCAGCAGGCGCACCGAGTCATCGGCGAGCTGGATCGAGTAGTGCTTGGTGCCGAAGGTGTCGGCCTTCAGGTCCTCCACCATGGCGGAGTAGACCGGGACCATGTCCCACAGCACCGACGAGAGCAGGAAGCCCTTGTCGATCGAGGACTTGTCGCCGATCACGTCGATGAACCAGGCCTGGCCGCCGTCGGTGGCCTTGGTGGTCTCCACCGCCTGGATCATGCCGAAGGAGGAGCCGTCGCCCTGGCCGAAGACGATGTCGGCGCCCGCCGCGATCACCGACTGGGTGACGCGGTTGCCGCCGGCGGCGTCGGAATAGGCGGCCGGTCCGATCACGGCATAGATCAGCTTGATGTCCGGCCTGGTCGCCTTGGCGCCCTCGGCGAAGCCCGCGGACTGCGAGTTCCACGACGGCGGCTCGCCCGAGACGACGATGCCGAGCGTGCCGGTGCGGCTCATGCTGGCGGCCAGCACGCCGGCGAGGTAGGCACCCTCGTGGCCCGAGAGCGTGTAGTCGGCCACCAGGCCGGGCTTCAGCCCGTCGGGCGTATCGACGATGGCGACCGGGACGCCGGTTTCCGCCGCGATCTCGGGCGCCGCGGTATTGTAGCCGCTGGCATGGGCGATCATCAGGCTGGCGCCCTCGCCGGCCAGCTCGCGCAGGGTCGGGCGCACGTCGCCGTAGCCCAGGCCCTCGGCCGGCAGGAACTCCAGACCGTATTTCTCGGCCACCGCGCGCGCGGCGTCGACGCCCTGCTGGTTCCAGCCGAAGTCGGTACCTTCCTCCGGCACCAGGATGGCCAGCTTCTTCACTTCCGCCGCGACGGCCGTGGTGGCCAGCGCGCCGGTCAGGACCAGAGCCGCCGTGGTCAGGCGGGCCAGGTGCTTGAACCCTGTCGTCATGTTCTTCTTGCCTCCCTTGTTTAAGCCCAGGAAACCAAAGGACCCACTCTCGCTCCGCCCCCGGACGCGGGGGATTGCCTAGCTCTCCAGCGCCTTGCGCACGGCCACCAGCTTCTTGGCGCGCTGCCCGCGCAGCTGGCCGACCTGCTCCGGCGTGTAGCTGAAGATGCCGCCGCCGGTCTTCATGCCAAGCTTGCCCTGCTTGATTCGCTCGGTCACGTAGGGCGCGACGTCGGCGCGGTTGTTCAGGTCGGCGTTCAGGTAGCTGCCGACGGCGTTGTAGATGTCGAGGCCGGCCATATCGAGCAGCGCCATGGGCCCGATCACCGAGAGCTTGTAGCCGATGCCCCAGGACACGCAGGTGTCCAGGCCCTCGGCGTCGATCACGCCCTTCTCGACCAGGTCGACGCACTCGCGCAGCAGCGCGTAGAGGATGCGGTTCTCGACGAAGCCGGGCACGTCCTTCTGCACCACGACCGGCAGCAGGCCCAGGCCTTTGATGGTATCGACCATCCACTGGACCATCCTGGCGTCGGTCTTGTCGCCGGCGATCACCTCGATCATCGGGATGACGTGTGCCGGGTTCGACCAGTGCATGCCGACCACGCGCCCCGGATTGGAGACGTTCGACTGCAGCTTGCTGATCGGGATGCCCGAGGTGTTCGAGGCGATGACGCAGTCCTTCGACACCGCGGCGTCGATCTCTTTGAAGACCGCGGCCTTGATGTCGAGCTTCTCGGGCACCGTCTCGACCACCATCTCGGCGCCCCGGCAGGCGGCGGCCAGCGTGTCGGCGATGGCCGGCTCGGCCACGGTCCGGTCGGGCACGCCGAGGGCCGCCAGCACGCCGTTCGCCTGCTTCTGCAGCTCCGGCGCCTTGGCGCGCTGGTCGGCGCTGACGTCGAAGCTGGTGACCGTCATCCCGGCGCGCGCCAGCGTCGCCGCGATGCCCGGCCCCATGGTGCCGAGACCAATGACTGCAACCTTCATCTCGCTCTCCCTCTCTTCGAGTCCGCTTACTGGCCGGTGGCCTTCTTGAAGGCCGGCCGCGCCGCGACCGTGGCCCGCCAGGCCTTGGTGGCGGGCAGGGCCGGCAGGGTGACGGGGAAGTCCAGGCAGCGCGCGACCACCGGCGCCAGCGCGATGTCGGCGAGGCTTAGGCTCTGGCCCGCGACATAGGGGTGCGTGGCGAGCTGGCCCTCAAGGATGGCGAGCTGCGCGCCGAGGTCCTTCTCGTCCGCGGCGAAGCTGGCCGCGCGCTCGGCGGCCGGCTTCTTGGCATCGCGGAACATGGCGAGATAGGGGTTGTAGAGCGCCGAGAGCAGCCAATCCATCCAGCGCTCGACCTGGCTGCGCGCCGCCGGATCTGCCGGATAGAGCGCCGCTGCGCCCTGCTTGTTGGCGATATAGCGCAGGATGGTGTTGGACTCCCAGATCACCGTGTCGCCGTCGACCAGCGTCGGCACCTTGGCATTGGGGTTGAGCTTCAGGTAGTCGCCGCCGGTGTTGTTGAACTGCCGGCCGTAGTCCTCGCGCTCGTAGGGGACGCCAAGCTCCTCCAGCAGGAAAATGACCTTCTGCACGTTGCCGGAGGTCGCGCGACCCAGAAGCCTCAGCATGGTTCCCGTCTCCCTTTCACTGGCCGCTAGCGTTGCGGCTTATAGGCAATGGCATCCATCTCGATCTTGCAGCTGATGACGGCGCGTGCCTCGACCGTGGTGCGGGCGATGTTGCCGTCGGGGAAGTATTCCTTGAAGACGCCGTTGTAGCGGCCGAAGTCGCGCGCATCCTCGAGGTAGACGGTGATGCGCACCACGTCGCTGAGGTCGGCGCCGGCCTCCTTGAGGATCCGGCGGATCGCCTCCAGCGTCCAGCGCGTCTCCTCCTCCACGTTGCCGACGCACATGGTGCCCTTCTCGTCCTTCGCCACCTGGCCGGAGACGAAAATGAAGTCGCCGGCGCGCACCGCCGGGTGGAAGGGCAGGTTGGGGTTCTTCTTGCCGATCGGCGTGATCGCGGGGTTGTGCGGCATGAGTCCTACCAGCAGCTCGTCTCGATGATGTCGACGCCGCGCTGCCTGTCGATCAGGTAGATCAGGCCGCGGCTGTCGATGGTGACGTCGTTGGACGACGAGAGGGGGCAGCCTTCGGGCGGGTCGGGCTTGTAGTAGCCGACTTCGACCGGGGCATAGGGGTCCTTGAGGTCCAGGATGCGCAGGCCCTGGGCGAACCAGGCGAAGGGAATGACCGTGCCGCTGAAGCGCTCCGAGGGCTGGTGGCAGCCCATCATCTGCGGCTGCGGCGCGCCGTCGGGGTCGAGGCCCGGCACCTGCCAGGTGGCGATGGGGACCGGCAGCGCCTCCTGCGTGATGTCGTAGATCCAGGTGAAGGCCGGCGCGGCGGGCCAGAGCTTGGCCACGTCCTCGTCCGCCACCACCATGATGCGGCGGCCCTTCACCGGCTGCGGCAGCACCAGGCAGGTGTGCGTCGGGTGCGGATAGACCGGCGAGGTGTTGAGGCCGCTGATCGCCTTGGGCTTGGACAGGTCGCTGATGTCCAGGATGTAGAAGCCGTGGTGCCAGTAGCTGACGTAGAGCCGGTTGCCCAGGCGCAGCGGGTGGTGGCAGCGCGGCGGCGTCCAGTTGTCCCAGGGATAGTCCTCGCCGCCGGCCTGCCACTGGCCGGGGATCCACCAGCGCCCGACCTCCTCAGGCTGCTCCGGGTTCTGCATGTCCAGGATCATGCAGATGTTGCCGATGAAGCCCTCGGCGGTGGGCGAGATGTAGGCGTAGCGGCCGTCGAAGTCGTAGCGATGCACGCCCTTGCCGTGGGTGCGCCACTTGGCGATCTCGCGTGGGCGCGACGGGTTCGAGACGTCGTAGATGCCGAGGCCGCCGCCGAACTCCGGCGTCTGGTCGGGGCCCAGGCGCTCGTGGTTGACGATCATCACGCCGTCGTGGACGCGCACCTTGTGCGAATGCCAGCCGGGCGGCACGTCGATGCGCGCCAGCAGCTTCGGCGCGCGCGGGTCGGCCACGTCGTAGATCGAGGTGCCGCTGGGATTGCGCATGTGGCCGACGAAGAGCGTCGTGCCCTCGACCCAGACCTGGCCGCCGCCGGGACAGTCGATGTTGGCCAGCAGCGTGGTGTTCTTCGCCTCGGCCATGCCTAGACCAGCCGCACCACTTCGCCGCTCTCGGTGCGGCCGTGCTTCTGGAACAGCGCCAGCGCCTTCAGGGTGGGCTCGTCGGAGGCGACGAAGAGGATCGCCGGGTCCTTGTCGGACTCGTTGACGTGCTCGACCCAGGCGCCGCCCGGCACGGCCAGCGTGTCGAAGCGGTTCCAGTGCAGGACCTGTCCGTTCACCACCGAGTGGCCCTTGCCCTCGAAGGGGGCGACCAGCAGGCTGGCGTTCTGCTTCAGCGGCCAGGTGTGCTCGCCGGGCCGCAGCATCTGCGCGAAGAAGGTCATGGTCTTGAAGATCGGCCCGCCGGTGGTGGGGTCGATGTACTCGACCATCAGCGCCTCGTAGGGGTCGCCGTCCCAGTCCTTGAAGCGCTCCAGGAGGCCCCGCATCATGTCCCAGCGATAGACGTACATCGGCGAGGCGTTGCCGGTGCCGCGCTTGTGCGACAGGAAGCGCGGCATCAGGCCGCCGGAGCCGTAGACCCGCTGCGAATAGTCCGGCGGGAAGCGCTCGGACTGCACCTGGCGTTTCATGCGCTCGCCCTGCTCGACCTCGTGATAGTCGTGCTCGAAGTAGGTGGCCGAGAGCGTCTCGACCAGCGGCAGGTCGAGGACCGAGAGGTTGATCGCCGGCTCGCCGCCCTTGTTGCCGTGGTTGTGCCAGGTGTCGTGCGGCGTCAGCACCATGTCCCCGGGGCCGAAGACGATGTTCTCGCCCTCCACGCCGGTGAAGTTCGAGTGCCCGGTGAGGCCGAAGCGGATGGCGCTGGGCGAGTGGCGGTGCGGCGGCATGATCTCGTTGGGATCGTTCAGCCGGTAGGCCATGTAGAGCGTCGGCGTGGTGGCGCGCCTGGGCGCCAGGCCGGGGTTCACCAGGATCAGCGAGCGCCGCTCGCTGGTCTCCATGGTGATGAGCTCGGCCGACTGCCAGAGCAGCGGCTCGATGTCCTTCTCGAAGGACCAGACGAAGGGCACGGCCTTCTTCTGGTCGCGCACCTGGCGGTCCTCGTCGTTCTTGTTCTTCAGGTCGATGGCCCAGAAGGGGGCCATGTTGCGGGCATGGACCTCGGCGTGCAGGCGATCCAGCGCCGCCTGGCGGTTATGGCCGTCAGCTACCTTGTCGGCAGTACCCATGACCTGCTCCCAGTTCCGAGCGGCGCGGCGGGCCTGATGCCGGCCCAATTGGTACGCGCGCCACCGCCGTCCCGAGGGAAGGCTACCCAGTGGCCGAACCAATGGTCAATAGGGCTGCACCATCAATCGGCGTGACGCGATGACCCGGGCGTGTTGCAGTCTCCATTCGAAGTTCTAAAATCGCGCTAAATCAATTATATGAGACAGTCCGGCTCGCTTGGGTGTCGGCCGGTCCGGGTCGTTCGGCGTGTGCGCTGCGTCCGAACCATATTGATACCATTATCGCATAGTGGTATCAGCTTTGCGGAACCGGGGGAGGTCCGCCCAGATGGAAAGCCACGACCAGACCGTTGCCCGCCTGCGCCAGCTGCTCGACGAGGGCCAGTTCGGCGAGCAGGGACGCATGCCGCCCGAGCGCGACCTCGCCGCCGACCTCGGCGTCGGCCGCCGATCGCTGCGCCGCGCCCTCGACGTGCTGGAACGCGAGGGCCGCATCGCCCGCGAGCAGGGGCGCGGCACCTTCGTGCGCGGCCCCAGCCTGCTGACCGGCCTGTCGCTGGAGCGCATCAGCGAGCACACCAGCCCACCCGAGGTGATCGAACTGCGCCTCGCCATCGAGCCGATCGCCGCGCGCCTCGCCGCGGTGCGCGCCTCGGCCTGCGAGATCCGCAAGATCCAACGCCTGGTCGAGGCGACGCGCAGCGCCGAGGGCCCCGACGTCTACGAGCAGGCCGACGCCGCCTTCCACCGCGCGGTGATGGAGGGGGCGCACAACGCGCTCTACCTGGCGGTGTTCGACGCCATCGTCGGCAGCCGCGGCGATGCCGGCTGGCAGCGCCTCAGCGAGAACGGCCGCTGCTTCAAGAAGCAGACGGTCTATGCCGACAACCACGCCGAGATCGCCGGCGCCATCGCCGCCCGCGACGGCGAGCGGGCGGCGCAGCTCATGCACGCTCACCTGCGCGACGTGCAGGGCCACATCTTCCAGCACGCCTTCGCGCTGACGCTCTCGGCGGCCTAGCGCGGCCGCAGGCGCGGGAAGAGCGGACCGGACAGGGCGTCGCCGGGTGCAAGGCCCACCGGCGGCAGGCGCTCGCGCAGGCCCGGGGTCTCCAGGAAGGTGCCCGGGCGCGGGTCATAGACCACGTCGTCGCCGGTGAAGCGCAGTGCGATGGCGCGCCGGCGCGCGCCGGCCGTGGCGTTGCCGGGCGCGCCGTGCACCACCAGCGGGTGGTGCGCGATGACGTCGCCCGGCTCGACATCCCAGGCCAGGAAGCTGTGGCGTTCCGCCTCGGCGTCGATGTCCGGCACCGGCGGCAGGCCACCTTCGGCATAGAGGTCGTCGAAGCGCGTCTTGCCGGTGAAGGTCGCCGGGCGGTACCACTGTCCCCAGCGGTGCGAGCCCTTGACGTAGGTGACCACGCCGTTCGCCGGCGTCGCGCGGTCGAAGGGTACCCAGAGCGAGACGACATGCTCGCCGCGGATCGGCCAGTAGGGCAGGTCGTGATGCCAGGGCGTGCGCTTGTCGGTGCCGGGCTCCTTGACCAGAAGCTGGTCGTAGAAGAAGTCGACCCGCGTCGAGCCCATCAGGGCCTGGGCCAGGTCGGCCAGCGGCGAATCGAAGACCAGCGCCCGCACCTCGGGTTCGGTCAGCCAGAGGAAGTAGTCGCCGTAGAAGCGCCCAGGTCCGCCGGCGGCGAACTCCAGACCGTTCGCCGTCGGCTTCGCCAGGACCCGGTCGGTCATGACGCGCATGCGCCGGATCCAGTCCGCGGACAGCACGCTGCGCAGCACCGCCGCGCCGTCGGCGCGATAGCCAGCGATCAGCGACGGATCCAGTGTCGCCGCCATCAGTCGTCGCCCTCGACCTCGGGCGCCAGGGTGATGGGCTCGGCGGTATCGGCGCTGGCGCGCTCCAGTCGCTCCAGGTCTTCCTCGCCAAGGGAGATGGCGAGGGCGCCCATCAGCTCCTCGACCTGCTTGGCCGTGGTGGCGCTGGCGATCGGCGCGGTGATGGCGGGCTGCGCCATGATCCAGGCCAGCGCGACCTGCGCCGGCGTCGCCTCGTGCGCCTCGGCC
Organism: Pseudomonadota bacterium; assembly: GCA_029781795.1. Taxonomy (GTDB): domain Bacteria; phylum Pseudomonadota; class Alphaproteobacteria; order Kiloniellales; family JACOMY01; genus JAKOWB01. The sequence goes on from JAKOWB010000235.1 coordinate 20,749, forward strand.
ACGTGGTCCAGCGCCGCCAGCACGGCGAAGCCCTTGGGCGTCATGTACTGCTTCACGCCCTCGCCGCGCTCGCTCCTGGCGAGGTCAAGCTGGCTGCGGTACTTGCCGGTCAGGAAGCCGCGCGCGAGGCCGAAGTAGCTGATGACGCCGATGTCCTCGGCCAGGCAAAGCTCGGTCAGCGGGCCCTCGAACGAGGGACGCTCCATCAGGTTGTAGTGCGGCTGCAGCGACTGGTATCGCGGCAGGCCCAGCGTCTCGCTGATCGCCAGCGCGCTGCGCAGGCGCCGGTCGTCGAAGTTGGAACAGCCGATGGCCCTGACCTTTCCGGCCTTCACCAGTTTGGCAAAGGCCTCCGCCGTCTCCTCCTGCGGCGTCGCCGGGTCGTCCCAGTGCGCCTGGTAGAGATCGATGCGGTCGATGCCGAGGCGGCGCAGCGAATCCTCCACCGCGCGCTGGATCCACTTGGCCGAGAGGTCCTTGCGCCCCTGGCCCATGTCGCTGCCGACCTTGGTCGCGATGATCAGGTCGTCGTGGCGGCCGCGCCGCTTCAGCCAGCGGCCGATCACCAGTTCCGACTCGCCGCCGGTGTGGCCCGGCGCCCAGCGCGAGTAGGCGTCGGCCGTGTCGATGGCGTTGCCGCCGCCGGCGACGAAAGCGTCCAGCACGGCGAAGGAGGCCTTCTCATCCGCCGTCCAGCCGAAGACGTTGCCGCCCAGCATGAGGGGGACGAAGTCGAGGCCGCTCCGGCCCAAGGCGCGCTTCTGCATGACTCTCTCCCATGTCCTGTGCGGGCGCGATGCTAGCGGCTGGCGCCCGCGTCGCCGAGTCCGGGCAGGGCGCCACGGCGCGGCAGGGGTCTGCGACCTTCTGACCCGGTCGCCAACGACCCGGACAGATCACTGCCTGCTAACTGGGCAGAGGCAAAGCTGCCGGCAACAACGGCATCGGCGGCCCCGGCGATCCCTTGGTTTTATCGATTCCAGCCTGCCGTTTCTTTGTGCAACGCAACATCAAGCGGCTGGACAGTTGCTCGACAAGGGCGCTGATCGCACCTAAAAAACCATACAAATCATTGCTCTGACGTTTTTCCTCTTGCTCCTAAAGAATGGCTGACCATATTGTGCATTGCGGCATCGACCTCCGGTCGCTCTGCCGTACGTCTCTACGGCGTTTCCTCCCTGACTCAGGGCCGTGCCCTTACCGGCACGGCCCCTTTTTTTTGTCCTGGCCGTCTGGGCCAGGGATCAAGGGCGCTCGGGCTGGGTGTTCTGGCCAGGGCCCAGGGCGCGCTGCATCAGCACCGAATCGACCCAGCGGCCGAACTTGTATCCAACGGCCTTCAGCACCCCGGTCATCTGGAAGCCCAGCTTGCGATGCAGCGCGATGGAGGCCTGGTTGTCGCTGTCGCCGATCACCGCGACCATCTGGCGGTAGCCCTGGCGCGCGCAGTCGTCGATCAGCGCAGACAGCAGGAGCGTGCCGACGCCGCGGCCCCCGCCCTTGGGGTCGATGTAGATCGAGTCCTCGAGCGTGTGGCGATAGGCCGGCCGGGTACGATAGGGACCGGCGTAGGCGTAGCCCAGGACCCGCTCGCCCTCGACGGCGACGAGATAGGGCAGGCCGCGCTGCAGGATGGCGGCGCGGCGCTGGGTCATTTCGGCCAGGTCGGGCGGCGCCTCCTCGAAGGAGGCGAGGCCGGTCAGCACATGATGGGCATAGATCGCCACGATCTGTGCCAGGTCGCCGTCCTGGCTGGGGCGAAGCGTCACGGCCATGGGGTCGTCGGGTCCTTGGGGGTGGATCTACTCGGCAGCGCGGGGCAACTCGCCCGGCAGCTCGGCCGGGCTCCAGGTGCCAAGGCGCTGGATCAGCCGCTCGACCACGCGCTGCACGCGGGCGAAGCCCGTGGTGGCCACGAGGCGCGCCTCGTCCATGTAGAGACGCCGCGCGATCTCGAGCTGCAGCGCCTGTACGCCGCGCTCCGGGTGGCCGTAGTGGCGGGTGATGAAGCCGCCGGCATAGGGCGCGTTGAGGGTGACGGCGAGGCCGTCGTCGGCCAGCAGGTCGGCGGCCAGGGCCACCAGGCCCGGGACGGCGGTGGTGCCGTGGCCGTCGCCCAGCACCATCTCGGCGCGGACCGCGGCCGAACTGGGGTCCAGCGCCTCGCGGATGGTCGGCATGGAGTGGCAGTCGAGCAGCACGCAGAAGCCGAAGCGCGCGCGCACCTGCTCGATCAGGCCGGCCAGCGCGCGGTGATAGGGCACGTAGCAGCGCTCGATCCGCTGCAATGCCTCGGCGATGCTGAGGCGCCGGGCATAGATCTCCTGCCCGCTGGAGACCACGCGCGCGATGGTGCCGAGACCGGCGGCGACGCGGGGCGAGCGCTGATTGGCGTAGTCCGGCAGCGCCTCGTCGAACAGCGCCGGGTCGAACTCGTAGGGTTCGCGGTTCACGTCGACATAGGCGCGCGGGAAGCGGGCGCGGATGAAGGCGGCGCCGAGGCGCGGCGCGGCCGCCACCAGCTCGTGTACCAGGAAGTCCTCGGAGCGGCGCAGTTCCAGCGGGTCGAGGCGCGCCGCCGCCAGCAGGTCGGGTGGATAGTGGTCGCCGGAATGCGGCGAAGCGACCACCAGCGGCAGTTCGAGCCTGGCAGGCACGCGGATCTCGAAGGCCTCGCCCTGCCACATCGGCGGCGACAACTCCCACGACGGATGACGGACCACGCGAGGCTAGCCGGCTTTGTCCCGGCCGGCGAGGGCCTCTAGACGAGCTGCAGGAAAATCAGCACCAGGCCGACCATGGAAACCGCCCAGGCGCCGGTGCGCAGGAAAGGCAGGCCCGCCAGGTAGATCAGCGCGTGCGCGACGCGGCCCCAGAAGAAAAGCTGCGCGCCCAGCGCCGTGGTGTCGTTCAACAGGTTCGCCATCGCGGCGACGATCACCAGGATGGCGAAGAGCGGCAGGCTCTCCAGCATGTTGCGATGCGCGCGCTGGGCCCGGCCGGCCCAGCCCTTGATCTCGGTCATGCCCTCGCGGTTGCCGGTCAGGGCCGGCAGGCCGACCTGGAGCAGCGCGCCGACCACCGCAATCAGCATCTGCGCGACGCAGAGCGCGACGGACCAGATCAGCAGGGTGATTTCGATTGGATAGGCAGCGGCCTCGGTGACAGGCATGGGCGGAGCCTCCTGAATGAGCCGCGCGGGACTCTAGCCCCTCTCCGGGCGGCCAGCCAGCCGCGCCGACGCGCCGCCATCCTTGCCGCGGGCGCCCCTTGCCAAGCCCCGCGGAGGGTGATAGTCACCCGCCCCTGCCCGCGGGCAGGTACCGCATCGGTGGGGCGCGTAGCTCAGCGGTAGAGCACTACCTTGACATGGTAGGGGTCACAGGTTCGATCCCTGTCGCGCCCACCACCGAATCAAGCACTTAGCCAAAGCGGCGCCCCTCCCCCTCAAACGACACTCAAACGAGACCACCGGTCGCACGGGCCCAGACGGGCGACAAGCGGCCGATCTCCGCCGACACCGCGGCGACCGCGCGTGCGCCCAAGCCGAGGTAGCCTGGCGCGTAGGCGGCGTAGGTCTCGGTGGTCCCCAGCATCTTGTGCCCAAGCCAGCCGGCGACCTCCCAGGCCGGCACGCCGCGCGCCCGCATCTCGGTCGCCATCGTGTGCCGAATGGCATAGGGCGTCGCGGCCTCTGGGAGCCCCGCCCGTGCCCTTGTGAGCCGCCATGCCGTCTTGATGCTGCCGACAGCCTCGCCGCCATAGGTGACGACGTGGCGGGCGCCGGGGGCCATCAATCGGGTGTAGGCGACCAGGCAGGCCAGCGGATCGGCCAGCGGCACGGTCGGCCGGCGCTTCTTCGTCTGCCGGCGCCCGGGTGGATTCAGGAAGACCAGGCCGGCCGCATCATCGACCTGCGCCATCTCCAGCTCCAGCACCGCGCCGGGCCGCGCCAGGGTGCAGAGCGAGGCGACCAGGAAGCGAAGTAGGTGCGGCGGGCTGGCGTCGGCCAGGGCGGCGAGATGCGGAATCGTCAGGCGTACCGGCTCCCTGGCGGCAGGCGCGTCCTGCGGCGGCACCGGCGCCAGGATCGCCACCGGCGCCTCGATCTCCTGCCGGCGATAGGCGCGGGTGATGGCCGCCCTGCCGACGGTGACGGTGCGCGCGATGTAGGACCACGACAGCCCCCGCGCGGCGAGCCACCGCCAGAAGGCTTCCTGCCGCTCGGGTGTGACGTCGGCCAGCGTGGCGTCGTCCCAATGGTCCTGCCAGAGCGCGAGGGCGACGCGGGCCTGGACGGCGCTCGGCAGCGCCTTGGCGTGGCCGTGCCAGTAGCGCAGCAGGATCTCGGAGAGGGGGGCTGACGCCTTCGCCGCGGGCGCGCCGCGCACGTCGAGCAGGGCTAGTTCGGCGACCGCTGCCTTTGCGGCCGGAAGGTCGCGCGTGCCAAGGCTGCGCCATCGGACCTGCTGACCGGCGGCGTCGTAGTGACAGACGCACCAGACCGGCGAGTTAGGCCGTTGGGCCAGCCAGTATCGGCCGGCTTGATAGACGCGGGCGCGGTCGCGTGACAGGTGGAGGCCTCAAGGTACTCGGTGAGAAGGGCGGGGGTATAGTGCGGCCGGCCGCCGTGCATGACAAATCCGAGCCTGCCGGCCTTGCGAAGCCGGGCGAGGGTGGCCGTCGAGCAGCGCAGCTCGCGGGCGGCTTCGTCGGCGGTCAGCAGGTTCAGCAGGTGGCCGCGATCTGCCATCACCCAGCCTCCCCTATGCGGCAGCGGGCGGCGGTCATCGGTCATCCAAGAGGGCGTCGATCAGGTAGAGCGGGAAGAAAACGATGCAGAGCACGATGCCAATCAGTGCTCCTGTCGTTTCTAGAAATGCCCGCCAAGAGCCGAACGCGAGCGCGCCAAAGAGCACGACGAACGGCAGAGCGGCGAAGATGATCTCGCCTGTCGCCATCCTACCCCTCCCCCTTATCAGGCGGGGCGAGTTCGCCGGCGGAGAGGGCGGCGAGGATGTTGTCGTGCGCGGCTTGCGCCACTGCTTGCTCCTCTGGCGTGGGCGACCCGCCGTCAGGCGGCACCAAGCAGGCGTTCCGCGCGATCTCCGCCGCATCCCGCAGCCCGCGCTCGTAGAGGTCGAGGGCGACGGCTTCGAGGGCGGCGCGCATTGCTTGCTCGAAGCTAGCCAGCGGCCTGGTAGCCCATACGCGATGGTCATAGCCGGCCAGAGCTTGTCGCACCACTTCCTCCGTCACCAGCTCACTCGGCTGCATCGGGCTTCTCCTTCTTCCCGAGGGCGGCGCGGGCCGTGTTGAGCGCGTGCCACATGGCTTGGCCGTCCAGGTGGTACTCAACGGTATCGGCGCAGATCGTCTTTTCGCGCGAGTCCTTCAGCAGGGCGGCTTCTAGAGCGTTCAGCGCCTCCCGCATCCTCTCCGCCTCGGCCTCTGCTGCCGTGGCGCGGGCTTGCCAATGGTCAGCGATCTTGGACAGCCCATCGGCTGCCGCCGCCGCGTTGAGCCTCTTCAGCGCCTCCACCTTCGCGCGCTCGGCGTCGAGGGTGGCGAACAGGCGCGCAACACCTT
>JAKOWB010000452.1 GCA_029781795.1 Pseudomonadota bacterium
GCCAGGATCTCGGCCAGGCGCCGCTGCAGATCCTCGGGATCGGTGGCGGCCTCGACGGCGTCGATCAGCGGCTGCAGCAGCGGATCGTCCGCCTCGTCCCACCCGGCGAGCATGCGGGCCGCCAGGGCGTCGATCGCGTCCTGCTCGACGGCGCCCTGGGCATTCAGCGCGGCCCGCTCGCGGGCCGGAGGAAGATCCGCGGCGAAGGGGTCGGCCGCCGCCGGCGCCGCCGGCGCCGTCAGCAGCCGCGCATCGGGCGGCGGATCGGGCAGCCCCAGCTTGTCGCGCATCACGCTCTCCTCGACCCTGAGGCCGAAGGGCACCAGCGTGGTGACGTTCTTCACCAGCGTGTCGACGTCCTCGGCTTCGCGGCGGCGGATGCAGACCTTCGGATAGGCCTTCTGCGGGCCGCGGTTCAGGTCGACCAGCGGGCGCACCAGGTCTCGGTTGATGCTGCCCGCCAGTTGCCGCGCGTCGCTGTCCAGGATGTCGTAGCGGACCTCCTGGTGCTCCTTCGATACCGCATGGCCGCCGGAAATGGCGTCGGTCGTGGTGGTCTGCCCCAGCACGCCCTTCGACACCTGCTGGTCCAGGAAGTCGCAGAGCTTCTGGAACACGTCGGCGCCGGCGCCGGCCTGGCTGTTGATGAAGTCCAGCGTCATGGACTGGGGGATGACGGCGGCGGCGTCGCTGCCGATCGCCGAGACCGCGCGCAGCAGCGTCTTGATGTCCTCGGGGCTGGCGGTCGGCCCGTACTTGCCGACCCGCACCGGCATGCCATAAACGCCGCCGAAGGTGACCCAGTCCTTCAGGCCGTAGTTCTTGAACAGGAAGGCCCAGGCGGCGATGCGCGCCAGGCCGCCGCGGATCGGCAAGCCGGACTTGGCCTTGTGGGTGTGCAGCAGGAACTTCCAGGGCGCCAGCGGCTCGGCCGGCCCGCTCGCCCGGCGCAGCAGCGGCGTGCTGCCGTCGACGCGGTCGAACTCGCACCAGCGCGGGTCGCGCCAGACCAGCCGCCCGGGCCACCACTGGCGCTCGCTCATCTCCCACAGGATCTCGGTCACCGAGAAGCCCTTGCCGATCGCGTCCAGGGCGTCGAACAGCTCCTCCTCCAGCCCCTCGCGCGCGATCCAGTCGCGCACCAGGTCGGCGTTGACCTGGTCCGGCGGTTCGTCGCTGGCCGCCTCGACGG
>JAKOWB010000255.1 GCA_029781795.1 Pseudomonadota bacterium
CGCCTCGGGCGCGCCCTTGGTGGCCAGCAGGTGCTGCCGGGGCGCGCCGCTGGAAAACACCCGCGTCATGGCCAGAATCTCGCCCGACAGCGCGTACTCGAACACCGGCTCGCGTCCGTCGTGCACGTGCTCGGTGCCCTGCAGCCAGGCGTGGCCGAACTGCTGGATGGCTTTTTCCATGGGGTCGAACGGGTCGCCCGCCGTGGCCAGCATGGCGAATTCCACCAGCCGGTGGAAGTCCTCGGGCAGCTCCCGGGCATCCTGCGCGCGCCAGGCGCCGACGGGCGTGGCCAGCTCGGCCACGGCCATGCGGTTTTGGGTCAGCGTGCCGGTCTTGTCCACGGCCAGCACGGTGATGGCGCCCAGGGTCTCCACGGCCGTGACGCGCCGCGTGAGCACCTGCAGCCGCGTCAGGCGCCAGGCGCCCAGCGCCAGGAACACGGTGAGGATGACGGGGATCTCCTCGGGCAGCAGCGCCATGGCCAGGGCAATGCCGGCGAGCAGGCTGTCCAGCAGCGGCCGGCCGTTCCACCACCAGCCCAGGCCCACCTGCGCCAGCGCCAGCGCGATGGCCAGCACGCCCAGGCCGCGCACCAGCCGGCGCGAGCGCTGCTGCAGCGGCGAGGGCGGCGCCTCGGTGGCGGCCAGGTCGGCGCCGATGCGGCCCACCGCCGTGCGCCCGGCCGTGGCCTGCACCCGCGCCAGGCCCACGCCGCGCGTGACCACGGTGCTGGCGAACAGGCTGGCGCTTTCGGCTTCGTTCGTCTCTGTGGCCTGCTTGGCCACGGGCACCGATTCGCCCGTGAGCAGCGATTCGTCCACCTCCAGCTGGCCCTGCAGCAGCCGCGCGTCGGCGGCGATGCGGTCGCCCTCGTGCAGCACCAGCAGGTCGCCGCAGACCACCTCGGTGCCGGCGATGCGCTGCTCCTGGCCGCCGCGCAGCACCAGGGCGCGCGGGGCGGACAGCTCGCGCAGCGATTCCAGCGCGCGCTGCGTGCGGCGCTCCTGCACCAGCGTGATGCCGATGACCACGAAGACGAAGCCGAGCAGAAACAGCGCCTCGCCCCGGTCGCCCAGCGCCAGGTAGATGCCGCCGGCGGCCAGCAGCATCAGGAACATGGGCTCGGTGAGCACCTCGCGCACGATCGCCAGCAGCGACTTGGGCGCGCTGCCCGGCAACTGGTTGGGGCCGTCGCGCGCCAGGCGCTCGGCGGCCTCGCGGCTGCTCAGGCCCTGGAGTGCATCGGCACGCCCGGCGCCGGCCGGGCGGTCATTCGTCATGGGTCATTCTTGATTCTGCGTTTGCGCGGCAGCCACCCAGCGCAGGCCCCGGCCCCGGCTGAGGTAGTAGTCGCCCTGAGGGCTGATGACGACGGCGCGCAGCGTGGCCGGGTCGGAGAAGTATTGCCAGCCATGGCCCGGCTGCTTGGGGGCGGCGCTGTGGGGCACGGTCTGCATGCCGTGATCGTAGCCATCGTCGGCGGGTGCGCTAACGGGCTGCGCCCGCTGGTGCTTGTGGCCGTGGCTGGCGGCGAGCGCCGGGGTGCCGATGGTGGCGGCCAACAGGGCCAGCGTGGCGAGCAGGGTGGTGGTGCGCATGGTGATCTCCTGTGATGGCAGTCGAAAGTGACTGTGATGCCAGTGTGCGCGGCAGGGGGTGAATCGGTGCTGAACGCGGGGTTCATCGGCCGTTCAGCCAGCGGTCTCGCGCGCGTCGAAACGGCCGAGCCCGATCTCCATCAGGGCGTCGCCGCGGCGCAGCAGCCACAGCGCCTCCAGGCCGTGGCGCTGCGCCAGCGCCAGACCTTCGCCCGGGCCGGCCACCAGCAGCGCGGTGGCCCAGGCGTCGGCGTCCATGCAGGCGGGCGCCAGCACGGTGACGCTGGCCACGCCGTTGTGTACCGGCCGGCCGCTGCGTCCGTCCATGCTGTGCGCCAGGCGGGCCTCGCCCAGTTGCACGAAGTGGCGGTAGTCGCCCGAGGTGGCCACCGCCAGGTCGGCCAGTTCGAGCACGCCGTGCGCGGCGCGCTGTTGGGCGTCGGGGCGCTCCAGCGCCACGGCCCAGGGCGTGCCGTCGGCTTGGGTGCCGAGGGCGCGCAGCTCGCCGTCCAGCGCCGCCAGCGCATGGGCCACGCCGTGCTGTTGCAGCACCTGCACCATTTGGTCCACCGCGTAGCCCTTGGCGATGCCGCACAGGTCGATTTGCAGCGGCGCGTGCTTGCGCGCGCGGCCGGCGGCGGGGTCGAGTTCCAGCTTGTCGCAGGCCGGGCGCGGCGCCGTGCGGATGGCGGCGGCGTCGGGCGCGTCGCGCGCCGCGCCGAAGCCCCAGGCGTCGACCAGCGCGCCCACCGTGGGGTCGAAGGCGCCGTGGCTCAGGCGCGCGACGTCGAGCGCGCGCGCCAGCACGGTCGTGATCTCGGCCGGCAAGGGCACCCATTCATCGGTGGGCGCGCGGTTCAGGCGCACGAGGTCGCTGTCGGGCTTCCACGGCGACATCTGCTGGTCCACCTGTTCGACGGCGGCGGCCAGATCACGCCGCAGCGCGGCCGGGTCCACGCCGGGTTCGAGGTCGCACAGCACCGACCAGCGCGTGCCCATGGTGGGGCCGTGCAGGCGCTGGCGCGCCGGGTGCTTAGAAGGTGTCTTCGGCATAGCGTCCGTGCGCCTTCAGCTGCTGCACGCTCAGGCCCATGGTGGCGAGGATGGCGTCCAGCGCCTGCGCCACGCCGCGCGCCATGGTCTGGCTGCCGCATACGCGCACGATGGCGCCCTTGGAGACCAGCTCGCGCAACCTTGGCGCGTCGCGCTGCAGCGCCTCCTGCACGTAGCCGCCGCCCTGCGGCGTGCGTGAGAAGCTGGTGTTCAGGCTGGCCAGGCGCTGCTCGGCCAGCCAGCGCTGCAGGTCGTCTTCGAAGTAGTAGTCCAGCGCCGGGTCGCGCGCGCCGTAGTACAGGTGCATGGGCGTGTGCCCGGTGTTGCCGCGGATGAAGCCGGCCAGCGGCGCCACGCCAGTGCCGGCGCCGATCAGCATCACCGGCCGGCGCGTGGCTTCGAGCGTGAAGGCGGGGTTGGGCCGGATGAATGCTGCGATGCGCGCGCCCGGCTGCAGGCCATGCAGGTAGCCCGAGCACACGCCGCCGGCGCGGCGGCGCACGCAGATCTCGACGAAGCCATCGCGCCAGCCGCTGGCCAGCGAATACAGGCGCGGCACGGCGCTGCCCGGCGCCAGCACGCCCAGCAGGTCGCCGGCGGCAAAGCGCGGCAGCGGGCGCCCGCGCAGGCGGTCGAGCCAGCTGGCCTTGGGCCACTTGAAGCGCAGGATGGCCGCCGGCTCGCCCGCGCCGCCCGGGTAGTCCTGGCGCGAGACCAGCTCCAGCTCGGTGGTGCGCGGCAGGCGCGGGCGGTAGTCGATCGTGAGCGGCTGGCCGAGCTGCTCGGCCAACCGCTCGCCCCAGCGGGTGAATTCCTGCGCCGACTGCTGGTGGATGCGCTCGAGCGGTAGCAGGCTGGCCCAGCCGCGCTGGCGCAGCGCGGCGTCGAGTGTTTCGGCATAGGCGCAGAAGGCCTTGAACTGGCGGTCGCCGAAGCCCAGCACCGCCACGCGCGCCGGCGTCACCGGCGCTTGCGCGATGCGCTCCAGCGCGCGCGC
>JAKOWB010000278.1 GCA_029781795.1 Pseudomonadota bacterium
TGCCCTGATGCGCCGGACCTGGAGCCGCCCCCTGCCGGCCGGCCACATCACGCCGCGCGCCGCCGGGATCTTCGGTCTGCTGCTGACCCTGGCGGGGCTGATCGTGCTCGCCCTGGCTGTCGGCGCCGCGACCGCCGGTTGGACGCTGGCCGGCGTGCTCAGCTACTCCTTGATCTACACGCCGCTCAAGCAGCGCAGCAACCTCAACACCCTGGTCGGCGCCCTGCCCGGGGCCATCCCGGCGCTGATGGGCTGGTCGGCGGCGCGTCCCGTGAGCGCCGACGCCTGGATCATCTTCGGCGTGCTGGCGCTGTGGCAGGTGCCGCATTTCCTGGCGGTGGCTTGGATGTACCGCGCCGACTACAGCCGGGCCGGCTTCCAGATGATGGGTGCCGGCCCCTCCGGTGGCGACGGCCTTGGCCGGCAGAGCACGCTCTTCGCCATGGCCATCTTGCCCTGTTCCCTCCTGCTCGTTGCGCGCGGCTTCGCCGGGCCCGCCTATTGTGTCGGCGCCCTGGCCCTGGGGCTGTATTTCCTCCGCGCCAGCCGGCAGCTGCAGGCCGAACCGAGCCCGGCGAGCGCGCGCCGGCTTCTGCGGGCATCGGTGGTCTTCCTGCCGCTGTACTTCATCGTGCTCGTCGTCGATCGCCTCCTGCTCAGTTGAACCCAGGGTGCCGCGCTGCAGTCGCGTTTGGTTCGCGTCGTGATCTGTCTTGCGCTGCCTCGCTGTCTGCCGCCCGCGCCTGGGCGAGCTTGACAAGGGACTGAGCGTCGCCCATAATAGACCGTATGTTCGTTGGTCTGAAAGGCAATCGTAATGGGCCCGTCGCAGTCACAGCTCCATACCGCCCGTCTTCGGCTCCTCGCGTTCGTGCTCGCTGCCGTCAAGGTCGACGGCGGTTCGGCCAGGGCGGCGGAGGCGCGATCGGCTGCTTCCGGCGCCGCGCCGATCACGGAGCGAGCGCCGGCGCATGCCGCCTCCGTCCCCGCGACCGAAACCGCCTTCGCTCGCGGCATCCTGCTGCGACCGGCCGCCATCGGCCCATCACCCTGGGCGGAAGGCGCGGTGGCCTTGGCGGCAGGGACCGCGGTCACCATCACCTGCGGCATGCAGCTGCGCGTCGGCCTGCGAGGGGTTTCCGTGCTGGAGGTTCGCGCCGAGGCTGTCCGCGGCTGGGTGGCCGGCGATGCCGTGCTGGTACAGGCGGGAGCCGTCCCGAGTCTGGCGACCGGCGCCATCGGCTGGTCGCGGGGCGCCGGCGCCGCGGCGTCGGGCTACTTG
>JAKOWB010000301.1 GCA_029781795.1 Pseudomonadota bacterium
CGGCGCGCGCGCCGCCGCTGCGGCGCACCTTCTGGATGGCCCAGTTCAGGCCCGCCTCGACAGGGGTGGTGCCGGTGTCGATGTCGTTGCCGTACAGGCACAGGCCGGCTTCCAGCCGCAGCGAGTTGCGCGCGCCCAGGCCGATGGGCTTGACTTCGGGCTGCGCCAGCAGGGCGCGCGCCAGCGCCTCGGCCTGGGCAGCGGGCACCGAGATCTCGAAGCCGTCCTCGCCGGTGTAGCCGCTGCGGGTGATGAACAGCGGCGCGCCCTGCCAGTCGAAGGCGCCGCCGGTCATGAACACCAGCGCCTGCACGCCGGGCACCAGGCGCTGCAGCGCGGTGACGGCCTGCGGGCCTTGCAGGGCCAGCAGGGCCTGGTCGGGCAGGGGTTTGACTTGGCAGCGCGTGCCGATGCGCGCCTGGATGTGGGCGATGTCGCCCGCCTTGCAGGCGCCGTTGACGATCAGGAACAGGTGGTCGCCCCGGTTGACGAACATCAGGTCATCGATGATGGTGCCCTCGTCCGTCAGCAGCAGGCCGTAGCGCTGCTTGTCCACGCCCAGGCCGATCACGTCCACCGGCATCAGCGATTCGAGCGCGGCGGCGGCGTCGGGGCCGGCGAGCTGCAGCTGGCCCATGTGCGAGACGTCGAACAGGCCGGCGCTCTCGCGCGTCTGCTTGTGCTCGGCGATCAGGCCGCTCTTGTATTGCACCGGCATCGAATAGCCGGCAAAGGGAACCATGCGGGCGCCCAGCTCGACGTGCAGGGCGTGCAGCGGGGTTTTGAGCAGATCGGCGGCGGTGTCGGACATGCGCTGTCTCCATGAAAGGAATGTTGCGCAAGCACGGTGGCTTGCGAGCATGCCCGGCTGTCCGCTTTACCTGAGAGATTCATGCGGACGATGCCGCACTTGCTCCTTCGGTGGAAGGCCGCTCGCGCCGCCTTCTCTCTCCAACCCGGTGGCGCCCGGTTGCCCGGGCGTTTGCCAGTCCTTTTGCCTGAGCGTTTGGGCATTGGCCGCGCGCCTTCGGCGGCGCCGCGCCGGTCTCTTGCCGAGGCCGGGGGCGCGCTCTCCTGACAGGCCGCGATTTTACGGGCTATTTCGCCTACACCATGTCGCGCTACGGGCTATTTGGCATACACCAGGTCGCGCAGGAACAGCGACAGGCTGGGCACGTAGGTGATGATCATCAGGCAGGTCAGGATGACCAGCACGAAGGGCACCAGGTCGCGGATGATCTTGTCCAGCGACACGCGCGCCACCGTGCAGACGGCGAACAGGTTGACGCCGAAGGGCGGCGTGATCATGCCCAGCGCCAGGTTGACCACCATGATCAGGCCGAAGTGCACCGGGTCGATGCCGAAGTGCGCGGCCACCGGCGCCAGGATGGGGCCCAGCACGATGATGGCGGCGCTGGTCTCGATGAACATGCCGATGACGAACAGCGCCGCGTTGACGCCCAGCAGGAACCAGTGCGGCGAGCGCAGGTTCTGCTCCAG
>JAKOWB010000062.1 GCA_029781795.1 Pseudomonadota bacterium
CGCGCGTGCCCAGGGCGGCGCGCACGCGGCCATGCGCGGCGAGGACCAGCACGCGCGCATCGAGCTGGAGCTGATCGACGCCTACCGCGGCGCCGAGCGCCAGCTCAGCCTGCGCAGCGCGCGGCTGGACGCCAGCGGCCAGGTCGTGCCCGAGGAGCGCACGCTGCAGGTGAAGATTCCCAAGGGCGTCAAGGAAGGCCAGCTGATCCGCCTGGCGGGCCAGGGCAGCCCTGGTTTCAACGGCGGCGCCGCCGGCGACCTGCTGCTGGAGGTACACTTCGCGCCCGACGCGCGCTGGCAGGTCGACGGGCGCGACGTCACCCAGCGCCTGCGCGTGACGCCTTGGGAGGCGGCGCTGGGCGCCCAGGTGCCGGTCACCACGCCCGAGGGCGCGGCGGTGGAGGTGACGGTGCCCGCCGGCTCGGGCACCGGGCGCAAGCTGCGGCTGAAGGGGCGCGGCATTCCCGCCGCCAGCACCAGCCACGCGGCGGGCGATTTGTATCTGCTGCTGGAAACAGCGGTGCCCGGCGCCGTCACCTCCGAGCAGAAGGCGGCCTGGCAGGCCCTGGCCAAGGCCTACCCCGGTTTCGACCCGCGCGCCGCCTGATGCCCCTGGAGACGACCGACATGAGCGCTTCTTCGACCCTCACCGTCCCCGCCGAGCTGATCGAACTGCTGGACGACGCGCTGAGCCTGCACGAGCTGGCGCAGTGCTGCCGCGTCACGCCCGAGTGGGTGCTCACCCACGTGGAAGCCGGCGTGCTGACACCCCAACACGGCCAGACCGCGACCGACTGGCGTTTTGCCAGCACCACCCTGCTGCGGGCGCGTCGCATCGTGCAGCTGGAGCAGACCTACGACGCCGATCCGCAACTGGCCGCCCTCGCCGCCGACCTGATGGAAGAAGTGGCGCGGCTGCGGCGGCAGTTGGGTGATTTTTAGATCAAATCAACCTGCAGCCCCCATCAATCAAGCGCCATAAGCTATCGAATCGATAGTTTTATCGAACCGGTATCACCACGCATTGCCCACGCTGATGCCCCAGCCGCCACCATGCCGATGGTGGCCCCAGCCGCCGCCGACGGACAGGCTCACGCCCACCGGGGCGACGAACACCGGCACCGCCGGCCGCACGACGACGGGCGTGCCCACGGGCTGCGTGTAGGGTGCGTAGGGGCCGGCGGCATAGGCGGGTGGCGGATACGCCGGTGCGTAGGACGGGGGCGCCGTGACCACACCCTGCGGCGGCTCGGCCGGCAGCGGATAGGCCGCCACCGGCGGCGGCGCCACCGGGTAGCTCTGCACCACGCCGCCGTCCCAGGCCGCGTCGGGCGGCTGCGGCTGGCCGTAGCCGCTGGCCACGGGCACCTGGATCCACACCCCCGGGGCCTGCGCCATCTGCGTGCGATGAATGCGCCCGCCCCATTCGTAGCGCACGTCGTAGCCCGTCACTTGCTGCTGGTACGTCGTCTGGCAGCGGTCGTAGCCGGCCTGCTGCGCCTCGATCGCATTGCCCGCGAAGGCGCCGCCCAGCGTGCCCAGGATGGCGCCCGCGATCTGGCCGGAGCCCTGGCCGAGCTGGCTGCCCACCAGGCCGCCCACCAGCGCCCCCACCGCCGCGCCGCCGCCCGTCG
>JAKOWB010000346.1 GCA_029781795.1 Pseudomonadota bacterium
CTGCTGCCGATGCTGAATGCGGCCATGGTCAAGAGCGATCACGAGCTGCGCAAGGTGATCGTCTCGCACCCGGCGGCGCCGCTGCACCCTTCGGAACAGGACTTCGATGCCTTCGTCGCCGCGCAGCAGCCGCTGCTGCAGCCCTCGGCCACCGGCCCCGACGACCCGGGCTTCTGGCTCTACTCCAGCGGCTCCACCGGCCGCCCCAAGGGCACCGTGCATTCGCACGCCAACCCCTACTGGACGGCCGAGCTCTATGGCCGCGCCGTGCTGGGCCTGCGCGAGAGCGACGTCTGCTTCTCGGCGGCCAAGCTGTTCTTCGCCTACGGCCTGGGCAATGCCTTGAGCTTCCCGCTCAGCGTCGGCGCGACGACGCTGCTGATGGCCGAGCGGCCGACGCCGGAAGCGGTATTCAAGCGCTGGACCGGCGGCATCGCCGGCGCGCCCGGCCTCAAGCCCACGGTGTTCTACGGCGCGCCCACCGGCTACGCCGGCATGCTCGCGCATGCGCAGCTGCCGGGGCGTGAGGCGATCGCGCTGCGCCTGGCCTCCTCGGCCGGCGAGGCGCTGCCGGCCGAGATCGGCGAGCGCTTCGAGCGCGCCTTCGGCATCGTCATCGTCGACGGCATCGGCAGCACCGAGATGCTGCACATCTTCCTGTCCAACCGGCCCGAGCGCGTGCGCTACGGCACCACCGGCTGGCCGGTGGCGGGCTACCGCATCGAGCTGCGCGACGAGAACGGCGCCGCGACCGCGAGCGGCGAGCCGGGCGAGCTCTACATCCAGGGCCCCTCGGCGGCGCTGATGTACTGGGGCAACCGCGAGAAGACGCGCGAGACCTTCCAGGGCAGCTGGACCAAGAGCGGCGACAAATACCTGCGCAACGACGACGGCAGCTACACCTACTGCGGCCGCAGCGACGACATGCTCAAGGTCAGCGGCATCTACGTCAGCCCCTTCGAGGTGGAGGCCACGCTGGTGCAGCACCCCGCAGTGCTGGAGGCGGCGGTGATCGGCGTGACCGATGCCGACGGCCTGACCAAGACCAAGGCCTTCGTCGTGCTCAAGCCCGGCGAAGAAGCCGACGCGGCCACGCTGCAGGCCTTCGTGAAGGACCGCCTGGCCGCCTACAAGTACCCGCGTTCCATCGAGTTCCTGAGCGAGTTGCCCAAGACGGCGACCGGCAAGATCCAGCGCTTCCGGCTGCGCGAACGCGAAGCCGCCGCGCGCTGAAAACAAGCAGATCCACCCAAGGAGACAAGCCCATGAACCGCTCCCCGCTCGCACTCACCCTGGCCGCGCTGTCGCTGGCCGCCGCGCTGCCCGCCGCGGCGCAAGGCGCGCCCAAGCTGCGCGTCGGCCTGATGCTGCCCTACACCGGCACCTACACGGCGCTGGGCAATGCCATCGAGAACGGCTTCAAGCTCTACATCGGCGAGCAGGGCGGCAAGCTCGGCGGCCGCGAGATCGAGTTCTTCAAGGTCGACGACGAATCCGACCCCGCCAAGGCGGTGGACAACGTCAACAAGCTCATTAAGCGCGACAACGTCGACGTGCTGGTCGGCACCGTGCACTCCGGCGTGGCCATGGCCATGGCCAAGGTCGCCAAGGAAACCGGCACCCTGCTGATCGTGCCCAATGCCGGCGCCGACGCGGTGACCGGCGCGATGTGCGCGCCCAACATCTTCCGCTCGAGCTTCAGCAACTGGCAGACCGGCTACGCCATGGGTCAGGTGATGGCCGCCAAGGGCCACAAGAACGCCGTCTCCATCACCTGGAAATACGCCGCCGGCGACGAGATGGTGCGCGGCTTCAAGGAGGCCTTCGAGAAGGGCGGCGGCAAGGTCGCCAAGGAACTGAGCCTGCCCTTCCCCAACGTCGAGTTCCAGGCCCTGCTGACCGAGATCGCGGCGGCCAAGCCCGACGCGGTGTTCTCCTTCTTCGCCGGCGGTGGCGCGGTCAAGTTCGTCAAGGACTATGCCGGCGCGGGCCTGAAGAAGAGCATCCCGCTCTACGGCACCGGCTTCCTCACCGACGGCACGCTCGAAGCCCAGGGCGCCGACGCCGAGGGCGTGATGACATCGCTGCACTACGCCGATTCGCTCAATACGCCGCGCGACAACAACTTCCGCCTCGCCTACGCCAAGACCTACAAGCTGCAGCCCGACGTCTATGCGGTGCAGGGCTACGACGCCGCGCAGATGCTCGGCATCGGCCTGGCCGCCGTGAAGGGCGGTATCGCCAAGAAGGCCGAGATCGCCGCGGCGATCGAGAAGGCCAAGATCGACAGCCCGCGCGGCACGTTCAGCGTTTCCAAGTCGCACAACCCGGTGCAGGACATCTACCTGCGCCAGGTGAGCGGCAAGGAGAACAAGGTGGTGGGCGTGGCCTCCAAGGCGCTCGCCGACCCGGCGCGCGGCTGCCGGATGTAGGGCGCGTGGATCTCGCCACCTTCCTCATCCAGTGCCTGAACTCGCTGCAGTACGGGCTGCTGCTGTTCCTCGTCGCCAGCGGGCTGACGCTGATCTTCGGGATCATGGGCGTCATCAACCTGGCGCACGGCAGCTTCTACATGATCGGCGCCTACATGGCCTTCGCGCTGGCGCCCA
>JAKOWB010000453.1 GCA_029781795.1 Pseudomonadota bacterium
GCCGACCGCGCCGCCGTGCTTGCGGTCCGCGCCGCCTCGCTCGGCCTCAGCAAGGCTTCGCTGCATTCCAAGAACCAGGCTGTCACCTACCGCCGGATGGCGGCCAACCTGCGGCGCGCCTATCGCTTCCAGATCGGCGCACCTGCATGACTCTCTTCGCTTCCATCCTGGCAGCCTGCGGCCTCTCCCAATCGGAGGCCGCCGAGCTGCTGGGGGTGCGCCTCGACACGGTGAAGTCCTGGTCCTCCGGCCGGCGCACGGTGTCGCCCGGTGCGCTATCCGAGCTGCTGGCCTTGGCCAGGCGGCAGGACCGCGCGGCGGCAGAGGCGGCCGAGGCCTGGCGACAGGCCGGCCGGCCGGAGCGGGTCGAGGTCGGCGTGGCGGCCGACGATCACGAGGCCCGCTCGCTCGGCTGGCCCTCAGTCGGCGCGCACCTGGCCGTGGCCCGTCGCCTGTGGGAGCTGATCGGCGACCAGGCCACCGTCGTCGTGGGGCCGCGCGGCGCGACCCAGGCCACCGCGGCCGCGGCCGACGCGCACCGGCGCTGATCTACGTCTCCCGCGCGTCGGCCGCGGCCGAGCCAGCGCCCAGGCCGGCCACCCGTCCCAGCCGATAGCGGCAGGCGAGCAGCGCCGCGCGCAGGCGGGCGACGTACTCCAGCCCGCCGAACTCGGTCACCGGCGCCGGCGGCACGGCCGGCTCGGCGGCGCAGACCAGCAGGCTCGGCGGGATCTGCTGCCGCTCGTAAACCCGCTGGATGACCGGCGGGGTGTCAGGGCCCGCGCAGGCGGTGAGGGCCGCCACCAGGGCGAGCCCGATGACGGCCCGCATGGTCAGCGGCCCTTGCCGGCGTGCACCACCGCCTTGACCAGGAGCATCTGCCCCTTCTCAAACTCGGTGGCGGCCGTCGCAGCGGCACGGCCGGCCAACGGTTTGTCGCGGCCGCTGGCGGCGATGCGCGTGGCCATCTCCACCGCACCGACGCAGAGCGCCTTGGCGAGGGTGATGTTCGCGTCACCGCTCGGATTGAAGTCGGTGCCGCAGCGCGCCTTGGCTTCGTCCGACATCTCGTCCAGGTAGACCTTGAGGACGTTGCCCCGGCCTTCCTCGTGCACGATCTGGTACGTCATAGCGGTATCCTTTCGTTGGGTATGGTTGGGGATTGGGCGGCTTCAAGCCCGGCGCCGCCGAACCGGCTACCTCACTGTCTCAACCCGTCGAAGAACCACTGCGCCGTCGGCGAGAGCGGCCGGTCGTCTTCGGCCGGCGCATGGCGCAGCTCCTCCAAGGTGGCTTCCAGGTCGTCGCGGCGGGCGCGCTCGGCGTCGGCCGCCGCCTCGGCCGCCGCCAGGGCCTTGTCGCGGTCGGCCAGCTCGACCTGGCGCTGCGCCTCGTTGGCCGCGTTGGTGATGGCGAGGCCGGCGCTGTAGACCGCCAGGCGCTCGGCGCGGGCGCTGTCGGCCTCCCAGGCGGCGACCTGCCAGGCGACCGCGACGCCGGCGCCGAAGGCCGCGGCATAGCCGATCCAGCCGCCCAGCAGGCTGCTGCCGAGGCCGAGCAGCGAGCCGAGCTCGAGGCCGAAGATCTTCACAGCTTCGTCCGCCGGTCCCAGGTCCGCGCGGGCCCGGTGTCGATGTGCATGAAGCTGTCGTACTGACCGAAGCCGGTGAAGCCGGCGGCCTTCGCGGCTTTCAGCAGCTCGGTCCGCGTGATGCCGGACAGGCGCACGTCGAAGGCCTTGCCCTTGAGGTGCTGGCTTGTCGGGCTGCCGCCGACCGCCTTGTTGTGCGCCGCGCTGCGATAGGCGCTGTTGAGGTACAGCGGCTTGCCGATGCGCTGGCGGACCTCCTCGAGCCGGTCCAGCGCGTCTTCATCGACCAGCAGGCTGCCGTCGTCGGGCGAGGCGATCTCGCTGGGCTTGAAGTGCGGCCAGCGCCAGGCCTCCGCCGGCACGTCCTGCCAGCGGGCATAGAACTTCGGCATCGCGGTCTACTCCTTCGGGGGGTCGCGCGGCGGCAGCCAGCGGTCTACGAAGCGGGGCAGCAGCTCCAGCAGCAGCCAGTCGGTGCCGAGCTTGCCGAAGATCGCCCCCAGCGCCATGACGACCAGCAGCGGCAGACCGAGCCACTCGCCGATGCCGCCGACGACGACGCCAAGCCCGCCAGCGGTGAGCGCGTTCACCAGCATCACCCGGCGCGTGAAGGGCCGCCCGGCGCGCACGTCGTCGGCCAGGCCCCAGGCCATGCCCAGCACCGTGCCGATCATCGGGCCGATCAGCCCCTTGAGCGCGGCCAGCAGGCCGCCGTCGAAAGCAGAGTCATTCATGGCCATCCCCCTCAGGCAGCCTTGAGAAGCGCCCAGAGGGCGAAGACGGCGAGCAGCAGCAGCGCGCGGCTCGCTGCCCAGCGCCAGCGGCAGACGCGCGCCTGCCGCCACGGCTGATTGCGAAGGCGGGTCACGACCCCTGCCCCTCGGGTGTGCGCGGCAGCAGCAGGCAGCGCAGCAGGCGCCCGGCGTCGTCTTGCAGCAGGACCATCAGCGCGCGGCCCTGCCGGCCGTCGCTCCAGACCTCGACCGGCAGGCCCTGGTCCGACACCCAGGCGTCGGCCGTCGTCATGCCCAGGCTGCGCATGAAGGCGACGCCGACATGCGAGGGCTGGCAGACCAGCTCGATTTCCACCGTCTCGGCCTTCACCATCGCCACGGACAGCAGGAAGAGGGCCGCCAGCGCGATGGCCAGCAGCCAGGGCTTGAGCCTCGGCATCGGAGCCTCCTACAATCGAGGGATGAAACGGTCGCTTTATCTGGCCCGGGAGCCTTGGGCTCTGGCCTTCACAGCCATTCAGGCGGCGTGGCGCTGGCTGTCTCGCCGGGGCGCAGGGCGTCGCCATCCTCGATAAGCAGCACGGCCTCACCCGAGACGGGGTCGACGCGCCAGGGCCACCA
>JAKOWB010000377.1 GCA_029781795.1 Pseudomonadota bacterium
ACCTTCTTCCTCGGCACCGCGGCCTACGAGGTGGCGACACGGGCGCAGGAGGCGGCGCGTCCGGCGCTGACGCCGCTCTATCCCGGGCACGACGTCCAGACCGACACCGTCATGCCGCTGTTCCGCGCCTGGGAGCGCGAGGCCGAGGCGGCGCGCCATGCCGAGGCGCTGCTGGCCATGCTGGCGGCGAGCGCCAGCCAGGCCCTGGCGGTGGCCGGGCGAGAGCCGGCGCCGCCGCTGCGCGGTTTCCTGGCCGCGGTGCGGGTGCAGTTCCCGCCGGTGACGGCGGCGCGCGACCTGGGCGCCGACGTGCAGCGCCTGGCGGAGGCCTTCGCGGCGCCCGACGGGGTGCTGTCCTGAAGGCCTACTCCGCTGCCTTGCCCTCGTTGTTCGCCAGGTCGAAGAGCTGGTGCAGCACCTCGGGGGGATGCGCGCCCGACAATACGTACTTCTGCTCGAAGATGTAGGTCGGCACGCCCTGGATGCCGATCTCGCGCGCCCGCGCGTCCTCGGACAGGACCTCCAGCAGGCCCTCGGTCCCTTCCAGGAAGTCGGCCAGGGCCTGACGGTCGAGGCCGATGCCCGCGCCGACCTCCAGCAGCACGCCGGGATCGCCGATGTCGCGCGCCTCCAGGAAGTAGGCGCGGAACATCGCCTCCATCGCCGCTTCGCCCAGGCTGCGCGCCGTGGCGTAGCGGATCAGGCGGTGCGACAGCGCGGTGTTGGGCGTGCGAACCATGCGGTCGAAGGCGAAATCGATGCCCTCGGCCGCGCCGGCGGCCAGCACCGGCTCGTAGACCTGCTTCGCCCGGTCGGCGCCGCCGAATTTCAGGGCCATGTAGCGGTCGCGCGGCATGCCCTCGCTCGGCATGTTGGGGTTGAGCTGGAAGGCCCGCCAGGTGATGGCGAGGTCGGCCTGCGGCCGCTCGGCCAGGGCGCGCTCCAGGCGGCGCTTGCCGATCAGGCACCAGGGGCAGATCGTGTCGGCGTAGATGTCGATGCGCATGGGCGGCCTCCTTGGCTGATCCCCGGGGCCGGTCCACTTGACCGAAGCCGGCCGCTGCCCGACGATACCGCGCCCCGCGGGGCCTTCCCACGCGCTT
>JAKOWB010000379.1 GCA_029781795.1 Pseudomonadota bacterium
CCCGCCGGGACCTCGAAGATCAGCTCGTCGTGGACCTGGAGGAGCAGGCGGGCCTTCAGGCCCTCGCGCTCCAGCGCGGCGGGCAGGCGGATCATGGCGCGCTTGATGATGTCGGCGGCGGTGCCCTGGATCGGCGCGTTGATCGCCGCGCGCTCGCCGAAGGCGCGGCGGGCCGGGTTCTTGTCGCGGATCGCCGGGATGTGGACCTTGCGGCCGAACAGGGTCGAGACGTAGCCCTGCTCGTGCGCCTGCTTCTTGGTGCGGTCCATGTAGGCGCGGATCTCGGGATAGCGCTCGAAGTAGGCCTTGATGTAGGCGCGCGCCTCCTCGTTCGGGATGCGCAGGTTGGTGGCGAGGCCGAAGGCCGAGATGCCGTAGATGATGCCGAAGTTGATGGCCTTGGCGCGGCGCCGCGTCTCGCTGTCCATCCTGTCCAGCGGCACGCCGAAGACCTGGCTGGCGGTCATGGCGTGGATGTCCTTGCCCTCCGCGAAGGCCTGCTTCAGGCCCGGCACGTCGGCCATGGCGGCGGTCAGGCGCAGCTCGATCTGGCTGTAGTCGACCGAGAGCAGGGAATAGCCCTCCTCGGCGACGAAGGCGCGGCGGATCTTGCGCCCCTCCTCGGTGCGGATCGGGATGTTCTGCAGGTTGGGATCGTTGGACGAGAGCCGCCCGGTCGAGGCGACCGCCTGGCTGTAGCTGGTGTGGATGCGCCCGGTCTTCGGGTTGATCTGGGTCTGCAGCGCGTCGGTATAGGTCGACTTCAGCTTGGCGAGCTGGCGCCAGTCCAGCACCCGCGCCGGCAGGGCATGGCCCTGCGCCGCCAGTTCCTCCAGCACCTCGGCGCCGGTGGCATAGGCGCCGGTCTTGGTCTTGCGCCCGCCGTCTTGGGTCTGCAGGCCGAGCTTGTCGAACAGCACCTCGCCCAGCTGCTTCGGGCTGCCGATGGCGAAGGGGCCGCCGGCCAGCTCGTGGATCTCCTTCTCCAGCAGCTCCAGGCGCTGCGCGAAGTCGTTGGACATGAGGCGCAGCACGGCGGGGTCGACCTTGACGCCGGTCGCCTCCATCGTCGTCAGGACGGCGACCAGCGGCCGCTCCAGCGTCTCGTAGACCGTCGCGACCTTGGCGCGCGGCAGCAGCGGCTTCAGCGCGCGCCAGAGCCGCAGCGTCACGTCGGCGTCCTCGGCGGCATAGGCCAGGGCCTTGTCCAGCGCCACGCGGTCGAAGGTGACCTGCGCCTTGCCGCTGCCCGCAACCTCGTTGAAGGCGATGGGCTTGTGGCCGAGGTGCAGCTCGCTCAGCTCGTCCATGCCGTGGCCGTGCGCGCCGCCCTCCAGCGCATAGGAGATCAGCATGGTGTCGTCGAAGGGATCGAGGCCGAGGCCGGCCTGGGCGAAGACCTGGCGGTCGTACTTCACGTTCTGCCCGATCTTCAGGACGCCCGGGTCCTCCAGCAGCGGCTTCAGCAGCGCCAGCGCCTCCTCCACCGGGATCTGCGGCGGCGCCTCGGTGGCGCCGGCGAGGTCGAGGCCCGCCTCGGCATGGCGGATCCTGCCGTGGCGCAGCGGGATGTAGCAGGCGCGGTTCGGCGCGGTGGCGAGCGAGACGCCGACCAGCTCGGCCAGCATGGGGTCGAGCGCCGTGGTCTCGGTATCGACCGCGACCACGCCCAGTTCGCGTGCCTCGTCGATCCAGCGCTGCAGCGCCGCCGCGTCCTGCACCAATTCATAGCGCGCGCGGTCGACCGGCGGGCCGGCGTCGGGCAGCTCGGCCTTGCCGTCGGCGAAGGCGCCGGGCCCGGCCGCGGCTTGCTTCGGCGCCGATGCGGGGGCGGCGGACGGCGCCGCGCCATCTTCCGGCTTGGCCGGTGGCAGGCTCTCGCGCTCGTCGGGGATGACGTCGCCGGTGGCAATCTTGTCCGCCAGGCGCGTCAGGATGGAGCGGAACTCGTACTTCTCCAGGAAGGCGCGCAGCGTCGCCGGGTCCGGCTCGCGCAGACCGAAGTCGGCAAGCTGCTCCTCCAGCGGCACGTCATGCGCCAGGGTGACGAGCTGCTTGGAGATGCGCGCCTTGTCGGCATGGACCTGCAGCGACTCGCGGCGCTTGGGCTGCTTGATCTCGCCGGCCCGGGCCAGCAGCGTCTCCAGGTCGCCGTACTCGTTGATGAGCTGCGCCGCTGTCTTGATGCCGATGCCCGGCACGCCCGGCACATTGTCGACCGAGTCGCCGGCCAGCGCCTGCACGTCGACCACCTTGTCGGGACTGACGCCGAACTTCTCCATCACCTCGGCCGGGCCGATGGGGCGCTGCTTGATCGGGTCGAGCAGCTCGATGCCCTCGGCGACGAGCTGCATCATGTCCTTGTCGGAGGTCACGACCGTCACCTTGATGCCGGCCTCCTTCGCCTGCCTGGCCAGCGTGGCGATGATGTCGTCGGCCTCGTAGTTCTCCTTCTCGATGCAGGGCAGGGCGAAGGCGCGCGTCGCCTCGCGGATGGCGCCGAACTGCGGGCGCAGATCCTCCGGCGGTTCCGGGCGCTGCGCCTTGTATTGGTCGTAGAGCTCGTTGCGGAAGGACTTGCCGGAGTGGTCGAAGATCACCGCCAGGCCGTCGCAGTCGCTGTCGCGCAGCAGCTTCACCAGCATGTTGGTGAAGCCGAAGACCGCGTTGGTCGGAATGCCGGTGGAGGTCGAGCGCGGCGGGATCGCGAAATAGGCGCGGAAGATGTAGCCCGAGCCGTCGACCAGGTAGAGGTGCTTCAGGGGTGCCGTCATGGCCGGCAGAGTGCCCGCCCCGACCCGCGAAGTCGAGCGGTGGGGGCTAGAGCACGAGGTTGAGGGTTTCCGCCGCGCGGGCGAGCGTCAGGCGCTGGCCCCAGGCGAACTCGATCCAGTCCTGCTCGATGCCGTCGCCGAAGGCAAGGCCGCCGGTCTCCATTTCCGAGACGATCTCCAGCGTCTCGTTGCCCGCCAGCAGCCCGGCGGTAAGGTCGGTCCCGGTGACGCCCGAGGGGAAGGCCTCGCGCACCAGGAAGAGCAGCGCCGGATCGGCCGGCTGCGGCACCGCCGGGTGGTCGCCGCGCTCCAGGCAGATCGAGCGCGCCCAGCCGGTGCAGCCGGTGCCGCTGGCGATGATGACGCCGGAGGAGGAGTGGCGCTCCTCCTTGCCCTGCCAGCGCAGGCGATAGCGCGCCGACTGGTGGCTGCGGTGCCCGACGAAGACCTCGTTCAGCGCCAGCAGGCGCTGGCCGTCGTCCAGCCGCGCCTCGACCATGGTGCGGCGCTCGACCTTGGCCTTGCCGTCCGCCGCCGCGGCCAGCAGGCGCGGCGCCGCCTCGACCGCGTGCTTCACCAGCACGCCGTCATAGAGCTCGGGCAGGGGGTTGAGTCCGATCACCGGCTGGCCGGCCAGGTACTTCGCCAGGTTGGCGACCAGGCCGTCCTGGCCGACGGCGACGACGATGTCCTGTTCCTCGAAGAGGAAGCGGTCGAGCTGCTCGCGCTCGACGCTGGCGCGGCGCCAGTCGCCGGGCGCCAGCGCGCCGACCTGGCGCTCGGCGGCGTGGGTGCGGGCGTGGCGCTCCTCCAGCACCTCGATCTTGAGACCGCGCTGGGCCACGAAGGTCGCCGCCTGGCCGCGCGTGGCGTGGCGCGCCAGCAGCTCCTCCAGCGGCGTGCGCCGGGTCACCAGCACCAGGCGCGGCGTGGCGTTGGCCAAGGGCTCAGCCGCCCTTGCCGGCGTCCTTGCCGCCATCCCTGCCGAGGCCGATGCGCGCCAGGATCTGCGCCAGGTTGTCCGGCGTGATGGAGACGTTGTCGATCTTGGTCAGCTTGGCGGCCAGCACCTGCGCCGCCTGGGCCAGCAGCACGTCGGCCGGCATGGCGCGGAAGATCTCCTGCCGCTCGCGCTCCACCGCGTTCTTCGCCGTCTCGACCACGGTGGTGGATTCGGCGCGCGCCTTGGCCTCCGCGGCCTGGCGATGGACCGCGGACTCGACGGCGATCTTCTCGGCCTCGGCCTGCTCCTGCCGGCGGCGGCGCTCGTTCAGGCCCTCCTGCGCGACCAGGATCTCCTGCTGCTTGGCCAGCTCGATCTTGGTCTTGAGTTCGTTCTCCTGGATCGCGCGCTCCTTCTCCACCGCCAGGGCGCGGCGCTGGAAGATGGCCTGGTCGGCCTGCTGCTGGATGGCCTCGCGCGTCGGCGTCTGCAGCGCCTTCTCCACCTCGGCGTCCGAGCGCAGCGCGGTGACGCGCACCGAGATCACCTCGAGGCCCAGCGCCTTCAGGCTCTCCTCGGCGGCGAGGCCGTTCTGCAGGCGCTGGCGCAGCGTGGCGAGGCCGCTGGTCAGCACCTCCTGCAAGGTCGCGGCGACCAGGAAGTCCCAGGCGTACTGCTGTGCCAGTTCGGTCATGCGGCTGGCGATCTGCGCCATGGGGTCGACCAGGAAGGCGCCGTTGTTGAGGTCGATGGTGAAGTCGATGCGCTGCGCCGCCACCGCCGGATCGGCGATGCGATAGATCACCGCCCCCTGCACGTGCACCGCCTGGAAGTCGCTGGAGCGGCCCTGGAAGGTGAAGGTCAGCTCGCGGTCGTCCAGCGGCAGCGCCGCCAGGCTGGCGTTGATCGGCCGGAACCAGAAGGCGAGGCCGCGCCCGTCG
The DNA here is from genome assembly GCA_029781795.1 of Pseudomonadota bacterium. Taxonomy (GTDB): domain Bacteria; phylum Pseudomonadota; class Alphaproteobacteria; order Kiloniellales; family JACOMY01; genus JAKOWB01. The sequence goes on from JAKOWB010000379.1 coordinate 4,659, forward strand.
CGTGCCTTGCGCCCGCGCGAGAAGTGCAGGACATGCACGCTGGCGTCGGCGCGCAGGTGGGTGAACCAGGGATAGCGCTTCAGTTCCAGCATGGCGTGCCCCCCGTGGCTAGCTGGTCGTCTCCGGCCGCATTGTTTCCGGCGGGCCGGCGAAGGCTCCAGGTAGGCGGCCCTGATCAGGCCGAGGAGCCGTCGCCGCGCGTCCGCCAGCTCAATGGACAGTCGCAACCTCCAGGTCGTTCTGCGCCAGCGCCGCCCAGGCGCTCTCGCGGCTCGGCATGATGGCGACCTGGCGACCGTTGGCGGCATAGACCGCCCATACCTGGTGACCGTCGAGCTTGGCCGGGCGCACGTAGGCGATCTCGCCCAGGCCCAGGCTCGCGAAGTCGTCCGCGGACAGCTGCCGCAGGGTCTCGACGTTCATCATCTTTACCTCCTGCAACCTCGACCCTCTCGAAGAGGAAACGCTCTCACTCGTGATACTCGTGTGACGCCGGTGCCGTTCCTGGTTATGTCGCGCGGCGCTCACGCGCCGTCCAGGGTACGGATGGCAATGGATTTGATCGCGGGCTCGACCTGCGGGCGCTCCAGCTCGATGTGCAGCAGGCCCTTGTCCAGGGTCGCGCCGGTCACCTCGATGCCCTCGGCCAGCACGAAGGAGCGCTGGAACTGCCGCGCGGCGATGCCGCGATGCAGGAAGACGCGCTCGCCCTGCTCGCCCTGGCGGCCGCGCACCAACAGCGTGGAGCCCTCAAGCTCGACCGCCAGCTCGTCCGGCGCGAAGCCGGCCACGGCGACGGTGATGCGCAGGTGGTTCTCGCCCAGCGTCTCGACGTTGTAGGGCGGATAGCCGTCGCTGGCGCTCTTGGCGATGCGATCCAGCGCGCGCTCGAAGGGCTCGAAGCCCAGCAGGAAAGGAGAGGAAAACAGCGACACACGGGTCATTGGCAGCACGCCTCCTCGAGCGAGCAAGGTTGCCTCTGGCCACTCGTCCCGACCGCCCGGATTGGCCTCCCTGACGGTCCCGGGGCCCAGACTGGCACCCCGACGCTGAATTATGTGGAGGTTCGTGCCTCTGGATCAAGATGCCCGGCAAATGCGCCGGACTCTTTGCCCAGGCGTCACGCAATCCCGCATTATCGCAGGGTAAAGGTCACCGGCAGGGTCAGGGCCAGGGGCTCCGGCGGCAGGCCGGGCGGAAAGGCCGGCAGGGGCGCGGCGCGGGTCAGCAGGTTCAGCGCCTCCTGGTCCAGCAGCTCGTAGCCCGAGCCGGCAACCAGGTGCACGCCGGTGACCTGGCCGTTGGGCGCCACCTGGAAGGCGACGGTGGCGATGCCCTGCTGCCGGCGGCGCTCGGCCGATTTGGGATAGCGCTTGTGGCTCTGCAGCCAGGCCATCAGCTCGGCCTCATAGGCACGCCGCGCCTTGCCGCCGTCGCCGACCGAGGCCGCGACGCCGCCGGTCCCGGCACCGGCGGCCGGGCTTGCCAGGGCGGGGCCGCTGCCGGGCGCGGTGACGGCGTCGGCCGGCGGCTCGTCGGCGGAAGCCGGGTCCACGGCGGCGGTCTGCGCTGGCGCCGCCGGTTCCGGCGCCGGTTTGAGCTGCGGGGCAGGGACGGCAACGGCGATGGCCGGCTTCTCCGGCGGGACAGCCGGGTCCACGGCCGCGGTCGCCGCCGCCGGCTCGCCGGTCTCGGCTGGTGCCGGCTCGCTGGTTTCGGCTGGCGCCGGCTCGCTGGTCTCGGCTGGCGCCGGCTCGGTGGCGTCGGCGACCAGGGTGGGGTCCGGACCGGGCGGCGGCATGACCTCGCCGGCCTCGGCGCGCGGCGCGCTGGCCGGCGCTGGCAGCGGTTCGGTGGCGGCCCGCGGCGCGGGAGGCTCCGGCGCCTCCGGGGCCGCTTCCGCGGCTTCGGCCCCTGTCTCCGCCGGGCTGTCGGGTGTGCCTTCGGCGCCGGCGGACCCGCCGCCGCTCAGCACCACCTCGATGGCATAGAGCCCGCCGCCCCCGCCGCTGCCACCGGCGGCGTCGCTGGCGGCCCAGAGCAGCAGGCCGGCGACCCCGGCATGCAGCAGCAGCGCGCCGAGCGGGCCGGCGCGCGAGCGGCGCGCCGACTCCTCCGACAGCGGCAGCGCCGGAAGGGCGGTGCTGTCCTGCGGTGCTGTGTCTTGTCCGGGCTCTGCCATCTGCGCTAACGAGCGGATCACGTTTCGGCCGGGCGCCAGTGTCCTGCCGGCGGGGTGCCGGGTACTGTCGGCCGGGCGCCATCAATGGCAGAAAACGCGACCGGGGGCGAGGCCGCCGGCCAGGCGGAGGAGAACCCCCATGCGCAAGGTCGATGTCTGGCCGCTGCTGAGCGAGGAGAGCCGCGCCGCGGCGCTGAAGAGCCAGGAGATCCACGCGGGCCTCACCGGCCTGCCGGAGCATCCCGTGGCGGCGGCGCGCGCCGGCTACAACGCCGAGCGGAAATTCTGGAACGCCTTCCCGGCCGAGGTGGCGCGGGTCGAGGACCTGACCCACGACACCGGGCACGGCACCATCAAGCTGCGCTTCTATCACCCGGCGCCGGGGCAGACCCTGCCGGTCATCCTCTACCTGCACGGCGGCGGCTACATCCTCGGCACGCTCGACACGCACGACCGGGTGCAGCGCCTGCACGCGCGCGAGAGCGGCTGGGCGGTGCTGGCGATCGACTACACCCTGGCGCCGGAAGCCAAGTTCCCGACGCAGATCCTGCAGGCCGCCAGCGTCGCGCGCAGCCTCGGCACGATCCTCAAGGGGCGCGGCGTCGATCCGGCGCGCTTCGCCTTCGCCGGCGACTCCGCCGGCGCCAACCTTTCCTGCGCCACGACCTACGAGCTGGCGGCGACGGGCGGGCCGAAGCCCGAGGCGCTGTTGCTCTACTACGGCGGCTTCGGCCTCAGGGACTCGCCCTCGCGCCGGCTCTACGGCAACAAGTGGGACGGCCTGGAGGAGAAGGAGCTGGGCTTCTTCCGCTCCACCTACCTGGCGGAGGAGGCGCAGGCGGCGGACCCGCGCTACGACATCCTGCGCGGCGACCTCGCGCTGCTGCCGCGTTGCTTTGTCCTCGCCTGCCGCCTCGATCCGCTGTGCGACGACTCCCTGGCCCTGGCCAAGGGACTGGAGGTCGCGGGCGTGCCGCACGCGCTTTCCATCCACGAGGGCGTGCTGCACGCCTTCCTGCACTACTCCGGCATGGAGCCGCGCGCCCTGCAGGCGATCCGCGAGGGGGCCGCCTTCCTCGGCAGGCCCTGAGATCTAGCCGCCGTCGTTGAGGTGGCAGGCGCTGAGGTGCCCCGGCGCGACCTCGCGCAGGACCGGCGCCTCGGCGCGGCAACGCTGCGTGGCGAAGCGGCAGCGCGGGTGGAAGTGGCAGCCGGGCGGCGGGTCCAGCGGCGAGGGCAGCTCGCCCTCGATCGGCCTGTAGTCGCGGCGCCGGCGGTCCAGGCGCGGCAGGTCGGCCAGCAGTGCCTGGGTGTAGGGGTGGTTCGGGCGCTGGAACAGCGTTTCGCTCGGCGCCAGTTCCACCAGGCGGCCGAGGTAGAGGATCGCCACGCGGTCGGAGACATGCCGCACCACGCCGAGGTCGTGGCTGATGAAGAGGTAGGTCAGCCCGAGCTCCTGCCGCAGCCGCTGGAAGAGGTTCAGCACCTGCGCCTGGATCGAGACGTCGAGCGCCGCCACCGCCTCGTCGCAGACCAGCAGGCGCGGGCTGACTGCCAGGGCGCGGGCGATGCCGATGCGCTGGCGCTGGCCGCCGGAGAACTGGTGCGGATAGCGCGCCTTGTAGCCGGCATCGAGCCCGACCCGCTGCATCAGCTCGTCGAGAAAGCCGTCGAGAGCGCGGCGCGGCACGAGGCCGTGCAGCCGCGGCGCCTCGCCGATGATGTCGCGCACCCGGCGGCGCGGGTTGAGCGAGGCATAGGGGTCCTGGAAGACCATCTGCACCCCCAGCAGGCGGCGTCGGCGCTCGCGCGGCGGCAGCGCCGCCAGGTCCGCGCCCTGGTAGAGCACGGCGCCCTCGCTGGGCGGCAGGATGCCGGCGACGATGCGGCCCAGGGTGGACTTGCCGCAGCCAGACTCGCCGACCAGGCCCAGCACCTCGCCGGTCTCGATGGTCAGCGACACGCTGTCCAGCGCCTGCAGGCTGCGTGCCGGCCCGCGCCGCGCCAGGCGGTCGAGGGCGCGGTCGGCCAGGCCGCGGCGCTGGCCGAAGCGCTTGGTGATGCGGTCGAGCGTCAGCAGCGGCGTCGTCATGGCAGGTCCGGCGCGTCGGTCGCGGGATGATGGCACCGCAGGCTGCGGCCGTCGGGCAGCAGCGTCGAGGCGGGCTCGGCCAGGCAGGCGGCGTCGGCCCGCGCGCAACGTGGCCGGAAGGCGCAGCCCTCGGGCAGCGCCGCCAGGGTCGGCGGCGCGCCGGGGATCTGCGGCAGCGGCGCGCCGCGGCGGGCGCGGCCGGGCACCGAGGCCATGAGGCCGCGGGTATAGGGGTGACGGGGCCGGTTCAGCAGCGCGTCCAGCGGACCGGACTCGACGATGCGGCCGGCGTACATGACGGCCAGGCGGTCGGCCAGCCCGGCCACCACCGCCAGGTCGTGCGTGATCCAGATCAGCGCCGTGCCGCTGCGCCTGGCCAGGCCACGCACCACGTGCAGGATCTGCGCCTGGATGGTGACGTCGAGGCCGGTGGTCGGCTCGTCGGCGATGATGAGGTCGGGCTCGTTCAGCAGCGCGATGGCGATGGCGACGCGCTGGCGCATGCCGCCGGAAAGCTGGTGCGGATAGCCGGCCAGGCGCTCGTCCGGCGCCGGGATGCCGACCTGCCCCAGCGCCTCGCGGGCACGGGCGCGCGCCTCGGCGCGGGTGACGGCGCGGTGCGCGCGCACCGCCTCGATCATCTGCGTGTCGATGCGCAGCACCGGGTTCAGCGTCATCATCGGGTCCTGGAAGACCATGGCGATGCGGTCGCCGCGCAGGCGCCGCAGCGCCGCCGGCGGCAGGCCGACCAGGTCGCGGCCCTGGAACAGGATCTCGCCGCCGACGATGCGGCCGGGCGGGTCGATCAGGCCGAGGATGGAGAAGCCGGTCATCGACTTGCCGGAACCCGATTCGCCGACCAGGCCCAGCACCTCGCCGCGATCCACCGTGAAGCTGACGTCGTCGACCGCCTTGGCCGCGCCGTCCCGCAGCAGGAAGTGGGTCCGGAGGTTGCGCACCTCCAGGGTCGGCGGCCCGCTCATCGCCGCAGCCTCGGATTCAGCGCGTCGCGCAGCCGGTCGCCGACCAGGTTGATCGACATGATGGTGACCAGCAGCAGCAGGCCGGGGAAGAAGCTGATCCAGTAGCGTCCCGACAGCATGTAGTCGAAGCCGTTGGCGATCAGCAGGCCGAGCGAGGGCTTGGTGATCGGCAGGCCGATGCCGAGGAAGGACAGCGTCGCCTCCAGCGCGATGGCGTGCGCCACCTGCACCGTGGCCACCACGATCAGGGGCGGCAGGCAGTTGGGCAGCAGGTGGCGGAAGACGATGCGCAGCGTGCCGAGGCGCAGGCAGTGCGCCGCCTCGATGTACTCCTTGCGCCGTTCGACCAGCGCCGCCGCCCGCGCCGTGCGCGCGTAGTAGGCCCACTGCACGATCACCAGGGCCAGCACGATCTTGTCGACGCCCTGGCCCAGCACCGCCAGCAGGATCAGCGCCACCAGGATGGCGGGGAAGGAGAGCTGCAGATCGACCAGCCGCATCACCAGCGCGTCCAGCAGCCCGCCGTGATAGGCCGCGAGCAGGCCGACGCTGGTGCCGATCAGCAGCGCCACCAGAGCAGAGAGCGCGCCGACGCCGAGGCTGGTGCCGAGGCCGTACATCATGGCCGAGAGCATGTCGCGGCCCTGGCTGTCGGTGCCCAGCCAGTAGGTGCCGCCGCCGTAGGACTCGCTGCCCGGCGGCAGCAGGCTGTCCAGC
>JAKOWB010000388.1 GCA_029781795.1 Pseudomonadota bacterium
GCGCCGGCGCCGATGGCGAAGAGCGGTGCGTAGGCTTGGGTCTGCGCGAAGATGTGCGACAGCAGCCAGGCGCCGCCGGCCAGCGCCACGCCGAAGGCGCCGGTCATCCAGCCCCAGACGCGGCGGTGGCTGGCGATGCCGACCAGCTCCGCGGTCCACGCCGAGCACAGCGAGGTCGAGCCCGAGACCAGCAGGCCCACGACCACGGAGGAGGCGAACAGCGCCACCGGGTGGGTCGACAGCAACGGCAGGCCGACGCCGGCCGCCTTCACCAGCATCGACAGCAGGAAGGCGAGGCCCAGCCCGTAGCGGTCGGCGAACAGGCCGCACAGCAGCGGGCCGGCCACCACGGCGCAGCCGAAGACGATCCAGTGCGTGCCGCCCGTCGCCAGGCCGTGGCCCAGCGCGCGGGCGATGAAGTCGATCCAGAACACCGTGTGCGGGATGAAGCCGATCGCGTCGCAGCCATAGGCGGCCAGCAGCGGCCACACTGCGCGCGGCAGGCGCGGCGGAGGCGCCGCCGCCGTCGTGATGGCGAGGCGCTCGCGCGGGATGACGAACCAGATATACGCGGTCAGCGCCGCGGCGGCGGAGGCCAGCGCCAGCCAGATGGCGCGTGGCCCGGCGGATGCCAGCGCGGGGATCAGCAGGCCCGAGGCGGTGATGCCGATGCCGATGCCGGTGATCACCACGCCGGCGGCGCGGCCGCGCCGTTGCGGCGCGGTGACCGCCAGCACGACGGGCACCGCCAGCACCATCCGCCCGCCGCCGGTGACCCCGGCGCGAAAGCGCCAGCCGGCATACCCGACGAAGCCGAGGTTCCAGCCGCAGGCCAGCAGGCTGACCGCGGTCGCCGCCGCGGCCAGGCGGATCGCGCCGGTGCCGCCCAGCAGGCGCGACAGGCGATCGGCGATCAGCGCGCCGACGAGATAGCCGGCGAGATTGGCGGCGGCGAGATACGAGGCCTCCGCCGGCGCGAACCAGCCGGCGGCGATCAGCACCGGGATCAGCGGCGTATAGGCGAAGCGCCCGAGGCCGTTGCCGATCAGGGTCGCCGCGAGGCCGCCGCTCGCGACCCGCCAGGGGCTCATCGGCTGCAGTCCTGGGCGACGCGGATGACCTGGCGATGGTGTGAACGGATACTACGCATGGAACTGACCATTCGACCGCCGGATCCTTCGCTGCCGCTCAGGATGACGGTTACTCTACACGTGAAGGTGGAAGGGAGCGCAGGTAGGCGATCAGCGCCGCCATGTCGTCCTTGTCGATGCGGGAATAGTAGGGGAAGGCCATCGGCGGGAAGAGCTTGCGGCCGTCCTTCGACACGCCGGTGCGGATCGCGCGCTCGATCTCGGCGTCCTTCCAGTCGGCGAGGCCGACATCCTTGTGCGGCGTGATGTTGGCCGAGACCGAGGTGCCCCAGGGACCGGTGAAGGCCTGGCCGCCGGCGCCGAGCTTCGTCAGGTCGAGCATGAAGTCCG
>JAKOWB010000389.1 GCA_029781795.1 Pseudomonadota bacterium
GAAGGTGACGATGGCCAGGTCGGCATCGCCTTCGATGTCGGCCCAGCGTGGACCGTAGTCGTGCTGCATCAGCTTGCGCAGCCGCTTGTCGAGCTGCTTGACGTGGTCGCGCGCCTGGCTGCTCGGGATGCCGCGCTCGGTGTGCTCCAGGCCGTCGGCGGTGTAGGTGATGCCGGGCGTGCCGGGAATCGCCATCGGCGAGACGCCCGAGGGCGTGTCGGCATAACGCTGGTAGCCCTCGGTGTGGGCCGCGGCCACCAGGCGCTGCGCCGGCACGGGCGCCTGCGTGGGCTGGTCGATCACCGCGCGCGACTGGCCCATGAACTGGTCGGACAGCAGCAGCGCCGGCGACTGCAGCGCCTCGGCCAGCTGCACCGCCCATTCGCTGGTGGCCAGGCAGTCGGCGATGCCGTTGGGCGCCAGCACCAGGCGCGGTGCGTCGCCGTGCAGGCCGTCGACCGCGAAGGACAGGTCGCTCTGCTCGCTCTTGGCCGGGATGCCGGTGGACGGCCCGCCGCGCATCACGTCGACGACGACGATGGGCACCTCGGCGGCCACGGCCAGGCCGATGCCCTCGGTCATCAGCGCCAGGCCCGGGCCGGCGGTGGCCGTCAGCGAAGGCACGCCGCCGTAGGAGGCGCCGATGATCATGTTCACCGAGGCCAGCTCGTCTTCCGCCTGCAGCAGGCTGCCGCCCAGGCGCGTCAGCGCCGGCGCCATCCACTCGAGCAGCTCGGTGGCCGGGGTGATCGGGTAGGCGGCCACGAAGCGCACGCCGCCGCGCAGCGCGCCGCAGCCCGCCGCCTCGTTGCCCGAGAGCAGCCAGCGTGCACGCCCGCCCGGCAGCGCCGTGCCTTCCAGCGGCGCGGGCCGCTCGCCGGGCAGGCCGCTGGCCAGCGCGATGCCTTGCTGCAGCGCCGCGAGGTTGGAGGCCAGCGCCTCGGCCGAGCGCTTCCAGCTGGCGCGCAAGGCCTCTTCCAGCGCAGCGGCCGGCAGACCGGCGAGCGCGCCGGCCAGGCCCAGCGCCACCATGTTGACCCAGCCGCCGCCGGCGGCCTTGGCGGTCTTCTTGAGCGGCAGGGCGTGCAGGCGCGCGCCCTGGCGCAGGAAGACCTCGGGCGCCTCGCCGGCATCGCTGTCGCCGATCAGCAGGCTGCCGGCGCCGATGGGGATCTCGTCGCCGAAGCGGTTGAGGTTCTGCCAGTCGATGGCCAGCAGCACGTCGAAGCGGTCGTCCAGCGTGGCCACCGGCCGCGTGGCCAGGCGCAGCAGCGCTGCCGCCTCGCCGCCGCGGA
>JAKOWB010000399.1 GCA_029781795.1 Pseudomonadota bacterium
CAGGTCGGCGGTGCCGACAACATCGTCCGCGCGGTCGTGAACATCGGCGTGAACAGCGCCCAGGTCGAAGTCGCCGCCGTCTGACCGGCAGGCGGCCAGCCAGGCCGCCTGACCGCCCTCGCCACTCCTCGCCAGAAAGGACCCCATGTCCGCTCCCGACATCGCCGTTGCCACCGTCGAGATCGAACTCGCCGGCGGCACCATCACCCTGCAACCCACCGCCCGCGCGCTGATGGAGATCTCCAAGCGCTTCGGCTCGATGGTGACCGCGGTTCAGCAGGTGCTGACCCTGAACGCCGACGCGATGGTGGCCATCACCCGCATCGGCGGAAAGGTCGGCGACAAGCGATCGAAGGGCCTGGACGAAGAGGTCTTCAGCTTCGGCCTCAATCTGCTCCAGCCGCTGCTCCTGAAGTACCTCGCCAGCCTCAACAACGGCGGCCGCCCGGCGAAGGACGACGACGGCGAGGCCGAGGGCGGCGGGGGAAACGGGTAACCCCGGAAGAGTACGCCGCGCATCTCTTCCGGCTCGGCACCGGGCGCCTCGGCTGGTCGGCCGACGAGACGCTCGACACACCGATGCCGCTGATCGTCGAGGCAGCCGCCGCCCGCGACGAGTACGTCGCCGACCTGCTTGGCGCGGTCTTCGGCAAGAAGAAGTCGAAGACCATCACCGGCCGCAAGGCGGTGGCGAAGGCCCTGCCGCAGATCCTGCGCGCCGCCGCGGCGAACAGGCCACAGCCGAAGCCCAAGACCTGACATTCACCCTGGAGGACCGGCATGGACGCTCGCGAGCTTGAGCGGCTGCTGATCCGCATCGTCGGTGATTCCTCCGGCGCGCAGGTCGAGATCGGCAAGGCTGTGCAGGCGATGGCCGATGCGCAGCGGCGGATCAACGGCCAGCTCGCCGGCATCGACCGCGCGGTCGGCGGACTGCGGAACTCCTTCGGCCTGCTGACTCGCGTGGCCGGCGCGTTCGGCATCGCGCTGGGTGTGCGCGGGCTGGTGAACTTCACCAAGGGCGCCCTCGACGCCGCCGGTGGCCTCGGCGAGTTGTCGCAGCAGCTCGGCGTCGGCATCGAGCAGCTGCAGGTCTACATGTACGCGGCCAGCCAGGCCGGCCTCAGCCAGGCCGACCTGCAGGTGGCGCTGTCCAAGCTGTCCCGCACCATCGGCGAGGCGGCGCTGGGTGAGAAGCAGGCGGTCGATGCCTTCAAGGCCGTCGGCGTCTCCGTGGTCGACGCGCAAGGCCACATCCGCAGCACCGACGCCGTGATGCGCGACCTGGCGGAGCGCTTCGCCCAGCTGCCGGACGACGCGAGAGAAGCGGCCCTGGCCGTCGACCTCTTCGGCAAGTCCGGCCAGAAGATGCTGCCGATCCTCGAGGGCGGTGCCACCGGGCTGCGCAAGTTCGAGGAGCGGGCGCGCAGCCTCGGCCTGGTGCTGACCAAGCAGCAGTCCGACGCCGCCGACAAGGCCGCCGACAAGTGGAGCGAGTTCGGCCAGCTGCTGGAGCGCGTGTTCCAGATCAGCTTCGCCAAGATCGCCCCGGCCATCTCCGACCTCTTCGACACCCTGACCTCGCCCGAGATCACCAGCATCATCCAGGGTATCGCCGACGCAGTCGCGGGAGCGATCGAGTTCATCGTCAAGGTTCTCGATACCGCAGCAGAGGCCATCCAGACGGTAGTCCGCTGGGTCAACGAGGCTTGGCACTTCATCGAGTCCGTCTTCGGCAGCGGCCAGCTTGAAGGCATGGTGCACCAGATCCTGCCGGCGCTGGACGAAACCGACGACACCCTCAAGAAGATCACCACCACGGCCGGCGGCACGAAAGACGCCCTAAAGGCCCTGACCGCGGCGGCGGAAGAGGCGCAGGACGCCCTGGTCCGGCAGTCGCTGCTGACCGAGGCCGCCAAGCAGGGCGAGACCGCGACGCGGGAGTTGACCGCCGCGCTCGCCGCCATCGACGCCATCAACAAGGCAGTCGCCGGCAGCAACCGGCCGCCGGACGTACTGTGGGGCACCGACGATCTGCGCACGCAGGTGGAGCTGGTGAAGGCCCTGGCCGGCCCGACCAAGCTCGCCACCAACGCCTTCAACGCCGAGGCCGAGGCCATCGCGGAAGCGGTGTTCCAGACCCAGGCGCTGTCCGACGCCACCGTCGACGCGAAGAAGCGCGCGGACCTGTGGGCCCAGGCCATCGACTCCGGCGCCGATGCCGCCGCCGAGGCCACCAAGAAGTTCGCCGACGACGTGCGGCGCGTGTCCGAAGGCATCGCCGATGACCTCACGACCGCGCTCTTCGAGGGCGGCAAGTCCGGCTTCGACGACATCCTGTCGAACATCGGCGAGTGGGTGCGCCGCATCGGCCTGGAGATCCTGAAGCAGAAGCTGATCCTGCCAATTACCATGGAGCTGGTCGGCGCTGTTCCGGGGCTCTTCGGCATTGGCGGCGGCGGCACCGCTGGCACGCTCGGTGGCACCAACATCTTCGGCGCGGTCACCAGTCTTGCGACCGACGCCTTCGACTGGATCGGCCGCACGCTGGGCTTCGGTGCCAGCGCGGGCCCGGCGGTCGCCGGCGCCGGCGGGCGGATCCCGGGCGGCGGCGTGGCGCAGGGATACGGCGGGCCGACATCCTGGCTTAGCGACTTCGACCTGGGCTCCGCCCTCGGCAGCGCCGCCCTCGGCTACGGCATCGGCAGCCTGGTCGGCGGCTTCAGCCCCTTCGGCCGCACTGGCCCGGGCAGCAGCATCGGCGGCGCGCTGGGCGGCCTCGCCGGCTCCTTCCTGGACTTCCTCCCCGGCGGCGACATCATCGGCGGCCTGCTGGGCTCGCTGGTCGGCAGCCTCTTCGGGCCCAAGCCCAGCAGCGGCCCCTTCGGCCTCGGCACCGCCAAGGCGAGCGGCGGGCGCCTGGCCTACACCACGACCAGCAACCTGAAGGGCGGCGTCGGCGAC
>JAKOWB010000043.1 GCA_029781795.1 Pseudomonadota bacterium
CCCTTCATGCCGCTGCGCGGCGTCATCGGCTCCGACCTGATCCGCATGCGGGACGACTGGCGGGTGATCGACAATCCGCTGGGCGGGGGCGGCGATCCCATCCTGCTGGTGCCGGCGATCCGCCCGGACGTCGCGCTGTTCCATGCGCCCTTCGCCGACGCGGCCGGCAACGTCTGGGTCGGCCGGCGGCGCGAGCTCTTCACCCTGGCGCACGCCGCCGCCGGCAGCCTGGTGACGGTGGAGGAGATCCGCCCCGGCAACCTGCTGGACGACGAGCTGCTGGCGCCGGCCGTCATCACCAGTCTCTACATCGATGGCATCGCGCTTGCGCCCCGGGGCGCCTGGCCGCTGAAGTTCGGCGAACGCTACCCCGAGGACGCGGCGCACCTGGCCGAGTACCTGCGGCTCGCCGCCACGGCCGAGGGCTTCCAGGCCTATCTCCAGCGCTGGGTGCTGGGGCCGGAGGGCCGGCGATGACTCTGCCGGCCGAGATCTAACTGATCGAGACGGTGCGGCGCCTGCTGGACGGCACGCGTCACGTCGCCATCGGCGCCAATTCGCCGATCCCGGCCGCGGCGGCCTTGCTGGCGCGGCGCCTCGGCAGCGGCGCGGTGCGCATCTCGATGCAGCAGTTCCCCCGGTTCAGCAGCTTCACCGACGGCGGGCGCGAGCTCTTCGACCTGGCCGGGCAGGGGCGGCTCGACGCCTTCTTCCTGTCGGGCGCGCAGATCGACGGCCAGGGCAACATCAACCTCGTCGCCGTCGGCGACTACGCGGCGCCCAGGGCGCGCTTTCCCGGTTCCTGGGGCTCGGGCCTGCTCTATTTCGCGGTGCCGCGCGTCATCCTCTTCCGCAGCGAGCACTCGCGCCGCTCGCTGGTTGAGAAGGTGGATTTCATCTCGGCGCCCGGCACCAGCCCGCCGGGTGTCTGGCGGCGCGGCGGCCCCGTCGCGCTGGTGACGCCGCTCTGCGCCTTTGCCTTCGCGGACGGCGGCTTCCGCCTCGCCTCGCTGCACCCCGGCCACACGCTGGAGGAGGTGCGCGACCAGAC
>JAKOWB010000079.1 GCA_029781795.1 Pseudomonadota bacterium
CCAGCGTCACCGCCTCGCTCACCAGGCAGTCGACGCCATAGAGCCGCGTCAGGCCCTCCAGGCGCGAGGCGAGGTTCACGTTGTCGCCCACCGCGGTATAGGCCAGGCGCTGCGCCGATCCCATGTTGCCGACCGAGCAGTTGCCGCTGTTGACGCCGATGCCGACGCCGAGCTTCAGCGCGCCGTCGCCTTCTTTCGCCAGGGCCTCGTTCAGCGCCACCAGCCGGCGGCGCATGTCGAGCACCGCCTCGCAGGCGCGCGCCGGGTGGTGCGGCACGTCGAGCGGCGCGTTCCAGAAGCCCATGACGCAGTCGCCCATGTACTTGTCGATGGTGCCGCCGCTCTTCAGCAGCGCGTCGCTCATCTCGGTCAGGAAGCGGTTGATCAGCCGGGTCAGCGCCTGCGGGTCCAGCTTCTCGGACAGCGTGGTGAAGCCGCGCACGTCGCAGAACAGCAGCGTCAGTTCGCGCGCCTCGCCGCCCAGGCTGACCCGGGTCGGATTGTCGGCGATGCGGGCCACCACGTCCGGCGAGACGTACTGGCCGAAGGCGGCGCGCACCTCGCGCCGTTGCCGCTCGCTGGTGAGGTAGCCGGCGATGCCGGCGGTCGCATAGACCAGCAGGCCAATGGCCGAGGGCGTGACCGGGTCCAGCAGGAAGTGCTCCACGGTGAAGGCGTACCAGGCGGCCGCGAAGCCGGCGCCCACCAGCACCCCGCCGAGGATGGCGGCCCAGAAGGCGCCGACGCCGCGGATCACGAAGCAGAGCCAGATGAGCAGGCCGACCAGGGCCACGGCCACCTTCTCGGCCGGGTCCGCCCACCAGGGACGCGACAGGAAGGTGCCGGTCAGCATCTGCTCGGTGATCTGCGCGTGCAGCTCGACACCCGGCATGGCGGGATCGAGCGGTGTCGCCAGGTTGTCGTAGAGCCCGGCCGCGGTGGTGCCGAAGAAGACGATGTTGCCCTTCAGCTTGGCGAGGTCGGCGGTACCGTCCAGCACGGCGCTGGCCGAGATGTAGCGCTCG
>JAKOWB010000081.1 GCA_029781795.1 Pseudomonadota bacterium
CGGCTTACGCCCGCCCGCCAGCTCGGCCACCGCCTTCTGGCTGACACTGGCGGCCAGACCGCCGTTGACCAAGGTCTGCGTCAGCGGGCCCGACGCCAGCGCCGCCGTGTCGGCCCGCGCCTTGGCCGGGTCGAAGCGCTCGGGCGGTGGCACCGCCACCTTGAAGGGATACTTCGTGCCCATGAAGTCGATGAGCTCCGTCCGCTCATCCTCGGGACTGGTCGGCGGGGGGAAAGCCATGCGCGCTGCTCCAAATGCAAAGGCCCGCGCGGCAGAGCCGGCGGGCCTGGGGGAGGGGATGAAAAGCGAAAGGCCGCGCGCTTCAGCGGGAAGCGGCGGCCCTCAAGGCATCAGGCGGCAAAGCGCCCAATGTAACCATTTTGTACTACAAAATGGTTAGAATTGACAACTAGAATCTTCGGGCAGCCAACATTTTTTCTACTTCTTGGTCAGCAGCCAGGCGCCGATGCCGATGGCGGCGACGATGGCGACGGCGATGGCGATCTTGATCCAGGACCAGGGGCGTTCGCCGCGCAGCTCGCCGGTCTGGCCGTTGATGACGAAGTTGTAGGTCTTGCCCTGGAAGCTGTAGTTGGCGACCCAGATGGGCAGCAGCACGTGCTTGAAGGAGATGCGGCCCCACTTGGTGTCGATGCGGTGCACGCGCTGCACGTTGCCGCCGATGTCGCGCATCACGTCGCTGCGGATCTGGTTCTCCATGACGACCTTGGCCTGCTGGAAGCCTTCCTCCAGCCCAACCTGGTAGGCCTCGCTGCGGAAGCCCGACAGGTACTCGTCGCGATAGGGGACTAGCTGCTCCAGCTTCCAGGAGAAGAGCTTGCCGGCGAGGTGCCTGGGCAGGTTCTTGCTGGCCAGCACCAGCACGTCGTCGAAGGTGCGGCGCACGAAGCCGCGCACGCGGGTCCAGCGCGTCTCGGTCTGCATCACCGTGCGGGTCTGCGGCTTGCCGTTGACCATGGTGGTGGTCATGCGCGGCACCTGCACGTAGACGCCGCGCTCGCCGACGTAGTTCGAGGCGGTCTCGGCGTCGAAGGTCCAGTGCGGCGCATAGACGCCGAGGAAGCGGCCGTCATTGCGCGAGAACTTGCCGACGCCCGAGGGCGCGAACCACAGGCCCTTCAGCCACTTCGCCAGGCGGTCGCTGGCGGCATTCTGGTCGAGCTGGAAGGGCACCAGCGCGGCCGGCTTCAACTGCCGCTCCTTGCCGGTGTCGGTGACCACGGTGGAGCCGCAGTAGGGACAGGCGCCGGCGTGGGCGTCGGGCGGCAGGGAGAATTCGGCGCCGCAGGAATCGCAACGCACCACGCGATTGTCGCTATGCGGCGCGTCGGTCTCAAGTGAAGCGAGGGTGGAGCGGAAGTCGATCTCGACGATCGGCGTGTCGTCCTCGGGAATCGCGTTCTCGTGCCCGCAGTGCTCGCACTTGATGACGGTGGAGCCGGGGGCGTAGGTCAGCACCGCGCCGCAGGACTCGCAGGGGAAGCGATGCTCCGCCGCGCCCGTGGCCTCGCCGGCCTCGGCCTCCGTTGCCTCGTCCGACGGCGGGGGTGGCGGCGCCGGCTCGGCCGGACGCGCGCCCCAGGGGCTTTCCTTCTCAGCCACGTGTCTCGACTCCCCCGTCAGGCCGGCGGCAGCGGCGGCGGCACGGCGGCGAAGAGGCTGGCCAGCGCCGCCACCTCGCCCGCCTTGGTCCAGGCCGCCATGCCCGCGGTCCAGACCAGCGTGTCGCGGGTGAGCTGCCCGCCCGACGCCAGGCGCTGCAGCTCGGCCGTGCCGAAGGGGCCCTGCTGCTGGCCGTTCACCGCGACGTGGTACTTCGTCTCCTGCGGCAGGGGCGGGGGCGTCGCCGCGGCCGGGGCCGCCTGCGCCGGCTGTCCGCCACCCATCATGCCGCCCATCTGCTGCGCCATGGCCATGCCCATGCCGAGGCCCATGCCCTGGGCCGCGGCGCCGCCCGGCGCCTGGGCCGCGGCGGCCAGCGCCTCGGCCGCCTGGAACTGCTGGTACTTGCCGAGGTCGCCCAGCACGCCCATCTGCGTGCGCTTGTCCAGCGCCTGCTCCACCTCGGGCGGCAGCGACAGGTTCTCGATCAGCAGCTGCACCAGCTCCAGGCCCATGCCCATGAACTCGGGCTTCAGCTTGTTGGCGATGAACTGGCCGAACTGCTCCTGGTTCGCCGCCATGTCGAGCACCGGGATGCCGCTCTCGCCCAGGATGGTCGGCAGGCGCGAGACCACCATGTTGCGCAGCTGCTCGCTGACCTCCTCGGTGGTGAAGTGGTCGTCGGTGCCGACGATCTCGCGCACGAAGGTGCCGGGATCGACGACGCGGATGACGTAGGAGCCGAAGGCGCGGATGCGCACCGCGCCGAACTCCTTGTCGCGCATCATGATCGGGTTCTTCGTGCCCCACTTCAGGTCGGTGAAGCGGCGGGTGTTGACGAAGTAGACCTCGGCCTTGAAGGGGCTCTTGAAGCCGTGCACCCAGCCCTGCAGGGTGGAGAGGATCGGCAGGTTCTTGGTCTCCAGCGTGTACATGCCGGGACCGAAGATGTCGGCGATCTTGCCCTCGTTGACGAAGACCGCCACCTGGCTCTCGCGCACGGTGAGCTGCGCGCCGTTCTTGATCTCGTTGCCGTGCCGCTCGAAGCGCCAGACCATCGTGTTGTTCGAGCTGTCGGTGAACTCGATGACATCGATGAACTCGCCCATGATCTTGTTCCAGATCATCGGGATCTCCTTCCTCTCTAATCCTTACCGTCGTCTCTCTAGGCTGCCGGGGCCGGCGGCGGGGCGCCCTCGGCCTTGGCCTTGGCCATCTGCAGGGTCGACTTGAGGTCGGCCTCGGCCTGCACCAGCACCTTCTCGGCCTCGACGCGCTTGCGCTTGCCCTCGTCGGCGATGCGCAGGCTGTCCTGGATCGTTGCGATCAGGTTGTCGTTCGCCTTCTTCACCGCCTCGATGTCGAAGACGCCGCGCTCCACCTGCTCGCGGATCTGCGCATTCGAGGTGCGCAGCGTCTCGGCGTTCGCCGTCAGCAGCTCGTTGGTCAGGTCCGTCGCCTGCTTCAGCGTCTGGCCGGCCTCGGCCGAGCGGGCGATGGTCACGGCCATGGCGAGCTGCTGGCGCCACAGCGGCACGGTGTTGGCGATGGTCGACTTGATCTTGCTGACCAGCGACTTGTCGTTCTCCTGCACGATGCGGATCGAGGGCAGCGACTGCATCGCCACCTGCCGCGTCAGCTTCAGGTCGTGTACCCGCCGCTCCAGGTCGTCGCGCCCGGTACGCAGGTCACGCAGCGCCTGCGCCTTCAGCACGTCGGCGCCCTCGGCCTCCTTGGCCAGCGCCGGGATGGTCTCGGTATCCAGGCGGCGCAGCATCTCCTCGCCGGCGGCGATGTAGTCGGCCAGCGTGTGGAAGTAGTCGAGGTTGGCGTCGTAGAGCTTGTCGAGCGAGGCGATGTCGGTCAGCAGCTTGGTGGTGTGGCCCTCCAGCCGGTCGGTGATGGAGTCGATCTGGCGCCGCACCTCCTCGTACTGCTGCAGGAACTTCGCCACCGGCTTCACGCCGCCGAACAGGCGGGCGAAGAAGCCCGGCTTCTTGCTGGGGTCGATCGAGCTGGGGTTGAAGCCGCGCAGCGTCACCAGCATCTCGCTCAACGCGTTGCCGGCCGGGCCGGTGTCCTTGTTGCGCACCCCCTCCAGCATGGTGTCCGAGATGGTGGTGAGCTGCTCCTGCGCCTTGGTGCCGAAGTAGATGATCGAGTTGCTGTCGCCGAGGTTGATCTCGGCGATCGCCTGGTCGATCACCGCCTTGCGCTCGGCCGGGGCTTCCTCGTACTTCACCAGGGCACCCTTCGCGAGCTCCTCGGGTGCCAGCGGGGTAGGGGAGGGGGAGATGCTGGTCATGGGTCCGGTTCTCCTTCTCTGCGGACGGGCCCCTAGGCCACGCCCTCCTTCTTCAAACGGTCGCTCAGCACCTGGAGCTGCACGTCCAGGTCGAAGGAATCGTTCTCCAGCAGCTTGCCGTGCTGCTCGGCCGATACCTTCTCCATCTCGTCGAGCAGCGCCTCGAGGCGCGGCTGGAAGCTCGCGCCCTCGCCCTTGGCCTGCAGCGCCACGTACTTGTCGGCCACCTCGCCGGCGCCGTCCAGATAGACCACCAGGAACTTGCGCGCCCGGCGCAGGTCGCGCGGGTCCTCCTCTATCAGGGCCAGGATCTTCTCGATCCAGCCCTTGATGCCGTCCAGCTTCTGCGTGATCTCCGGCGCACCCTGGATGCGGTAGCGCGCGCGCATCAGGCGCTCCAGCTTGCCGCGCGCCTCGCCGACGATCTGGCGCACCTCGGCGGCGTCGGCCGAGAGGCCCTCGCCACGGCTGGGCATCAGTTCGCAGCCATAGGCCAGCACGACGCCGGCCAGCGCGCCGGCGCCAAAGATGATGGAAACGATCATGTTGTGCCCGGCGAGGAACCAGGCGGCGCCCGCCGTCGCCAGGGCCATGGCCACCGCGCCGAGCAGGCGGCCGGGGAAGGGCCGGTTGGTGCCGGCTGCCTTGACGCCCCGCCGAATCAGCCAAGCAGCCAGGAAGAACAGCGCGGTGACACCAGCGGCCTGGCCGAAGCGGCCGACGTCGCCGCGCGCCAGGGCCAGCACGGCGCTGATCGCCGGCGGCACGACGAAGAGGAAGGGCAGCACGCCCTGCGGCGCGATCACGCGTCCGCCGGCACGGCCGCCGCTGCCCTGCGATTGACTCACCTCAGTTGCTTCCGCTGGCGGCCGGCGGCTCGGCGGGGGCGATCACGCCCTGCACCGTCGCCACGCCGGCCGTCGCCAGCAGCAGCAGCACGCCGATCAGCTTGCCCAGGGCGCCGCCCATGGTCACTCCCCGTCCTGTTGACGGCCCGAGTATATGGGCCGCTGCATGACGCCTGAAAGCCTCTTGGCAGGGCCAATTCCAGGATGGGATTTGCCGTAGAAACAAATCGCCCCCGCCCCGCGGAGGCGGGACAGGGGCGGAGGGAGGACAGCGGAGAGAGGTCTAGAGACTACGGCCGGCGGTCAGACCGAGAGGTTCTGCACCGCGCAACCGTCTTCCGGCGGGGGAAGCCCATTGCTGTCGAGCATGATGGTGACGCAGTTGCCGCCGGCGATCAGGCGGTAGCCGGAGACGCCGTCAGCCTGGGCCGGCAGGTCGAGCGACATCTCGACGGTGGAGATGACCTCGGCCGCCATCTCGGCCGGCGGATTGGCCATGACGTAGATCTCGTAGATGCCGTCGGCCGGCTCGACCACGTAGTAGACCTGCTCCAGCGCGGCGTTGCTGTAGCCGGCGGCCGGCACCTCAGCCTCGACGGTCAGGTGGATCATCGTCGGATCCTCGGCCGCCACGGTCGAGACGCTGAGGATGGAGTCGGCGAAGACGGCGTTGTAGTCGGCCTCGACCCACGAGGTCTCCATGCCGCAGGCCAGCGCGGCCGTGCCGGAGACCGCGGCCAGGGCGCTGGCCAGGGCAAGCTGACGAAGAGACTTCAAGCGGGGCATGGATGCCTCCTTTCCCGGAAACGCTGGAAAACCTGATGCCGGGTAGGGGCGGAATTGCGGCAGGCCCTGGGCTGGTGTATGACGGCGGCGCAAAAGGATGGCCGCCAACTTGATCAGGCTCTGCATAACCCTGCACTGCCACGCGCCTCGCGAGACGGCGCGACAAACCTCCCCGCGCTGAGTTCGCCGCCGGCAGGCATCTGATTCGCCTGCTCTTTTTGCCTTTCAGCTCGCGGGTATCGCCATGTCCTTCGATCTTGCCTTGCTGGCCAAGGCCGCGGTCATCGGCCTGTCCATCGCCGCTCCCGTCGGTCCCATCGCCCTGCTGATCATGCAGCGCACCCTGGCCGAGGGGCCGCGCACCGGCCTCGCCTGCGGCCTCGGCACCGCCGTCGCCGACGCGCTCTATGGCCTGCTCGCCGCCTTCGGGCTGGTGGCGGCCTCCTCGCTGCTCGACAGTGTTTCCTGGTGGGTCGGCCTCGCCGGCGCGCACTTCCTGCTCTATCTCGGCCTCAAGATCCTGCTGGGCCGGCCGGCGGCCCGGGCGGCCGAGGCCGGACCGCGCCGGGGCAGCCTGGCGGCCGCCTTCGCCACCACGCTGCTGCTGACGCTGTCGAACCCGCTGACCATCGTCTCCTTCCTCGCCGTCTTCGCCTCGCTGGGCGTGGCGGCGAGCGGCGCACCGGGGGCGGCGGCGACGGTGGTGGCCGGCGTCTTCCTCGGTTCGCTTGCCTGGCAGTGGGGCCTGGTCGCGCTGGCCGGCCTGGCCCGGCGCTGGATGGCCGCCGGCCTGCTGGTCTGGGTCAACCGGGCCAGCGGCCTGCTGCTGCTGGGCTTCGCCGGCTGGCTGCTGTGGCAGGCGCTCAGTACCTGAGGTCGGCGCGCTCGACGATGCCCTGCTCGGTCAGGAACTTGCCGGCCAGCGTGCGCTCGGCATGCACCATGCGGAAGGACAGCAGCTCCTGCGCGCAGGCGAGGAGCGTTGCCTGGTGCGCCGGGTCGCCGGCCAGGTTGCAGGCCTCGGCGGGATCCTTGGCCATGTCGAAGAGCAGCGGCTCCAGGCCGGCGAAGTGCACGTACTTCCAGCGCTCGCCGCGCAGGATCGCGGCGTAGCACTGGTCGCTGCTGAGGCCGAGGGCCTGCTCCGGCCCCTGATGCACCGGGTCGCGGAAGTCGTATTCGAAATGCGCCGCCGTGCGCCAGCGCGCCGGCGTCTCGCCCGCGAGCCACGGCAGCAGCGACAGGCCGTCCAGCTCCGGCGGCTGCGGCCGGCCGAGCCAGTCCAGGATCGTGGGCAGCAGGTCGACCGCCTCGGTGAACTGCGTCACCTGCCGGCCGCGCCCGTCGTCGGCCGCCACCCTGGGATCGCGCAGGATGCAGGGGATGTGGAAGGCCTTGTCGAACACCGTCTCCTTGCCGACCAGCCAGCGGTCGCCCAGCATCTCGGCGTGGTCGGTGGTGACGATCACCAGCGTGTCGTTCCACTGGCCCGAATCCTTCAGCGCCTGAAGGACGCGGCCGATGTGGTGGTCGGTCTCGCTGATCAGGCCGTAGTAGGTGGCGCGGATCATGCGCATCACCTCGTCGTCCAGGCGGCGCCCCACCGCCTGCTTGCCGAGCCAGGAGCGGCCGAGCTTCATCGCCTCGGTGCGGAAGGCGTGGAAGGGGTGCAGCGCCGCCTCGTCCTCGTGCCGCGCCAGGCGCGCGGGCAGCGTCACCTCGCCGGGACTGTAGCGCTCGTGCCAGGGCGCGGCGGCGCGGATCGGCGGGTGTGGCGCCAGGAAGGAGACGTAGGTCAGCCAGGGCTCGTCGGCGCGCTCGCCGATGTGCTGGATCACGCGGTCGGCCAGGAAGGCCGTCGGGCTGTCCTCGGCGCGATAGAGCGCGGGCCCATTGAGGCGCCCGTCCGCCGGCTCGAAGTAGTCCCAGACGTCGTCGAAGCTGGGATAGCCCTTGGCCCTGAGGTCGGCCCGCCAGGCCTTCAGGTCCTCGGGCAGGTTGGTGCCGATGTCCATGCCCGGCAGCACGCCCTCGTAGGTCTTCAGCGCCGGGTCGCCCGGCGGGCGCGTGCGCGGGTCGGGCGAGGTGTCGGTGTAGCCGAAGAGCCAGGGGCGCAGCCCCGCCTTGCGCGCCTCGCGCGCCATGTTGGTGAAGCGGTCGTCCAGCGGCGTGCCGTTGCGCCCCGAGCGGTGCGTCATCAGGTAGAGCCCGGTCAGCAGGCTGGAGCGCGAGGGGCCGCAGGGACTGCACTGGGTGAAGTGGTTGCGGAACAGCGTGCCCTCGGCGGCGAGCGCGTCGAGGCTCGGCGTCTTCACCAGCGGATGGCCCACGGCGGAGAGGCACTCGCCGCGCCACTGGTCGCCGGCGAAGATCAGGACCTTGCGGGGACGCTGGCTGGACATGGGCCGACTCCTGCTGGCTCGCGCGGGTCCGCAGAGATGCCAGAGCCGGCGTCAGCGCGCCAGCCCGGCGCGGACCACCCTGGCCAGGCGCGCCACGTGCCCGTGCAGGGCGCTGGCCTCGGCCGTGGCGAAGCCCAGCACCAGGCCACGGTCGGCGGCGCGCGGCCGGCCAGCGAGGAAGAAGCCGGAGAGCGCGCCGACGCCGAGCCCGGCCCGCTGCGCCGCCTGGGCAATGGCCCGGTCGTCGCAACCCGCTGGCAGGCGCCCCAGCACATGCAGTCCGGCCGCCGCGCCGCTGGGGTCGATCACGTCGGCCGCCTCGTCCCGCAGCGCCGCCAGCAGCGCTGCGCGGCGTTCGGCATAGAGCGGCCGGCTCTTGCGGATGTGCGCCGCCAGGTGGCCGTTGCCGATGAAGTCGGCCAGCGCCGCCTGGATCGGCTGCGCGACGTGCCGGTCCTGCAGCGCGCGGATCGCGGTCACGCCCTCGACCAGGGCATCGGGCACCACCAGGAAGCCCAGGCGCAGGCCGGGCGCCAGCAGCTTGCTGAGCGTGCCGATGTAGAGCACGCGCTGGCTCTGCGGCTCCAGGCTGTGCAGGGCCGTCACCTGTGGCTGGTCGAAGCGGTACTCGCCGTCGTAGTCGTCCTCCAGGATCATGGCGTTCTGCCGCCGCGCCCAGGCCAGCAGCGCCAGGCGACGCTCCAAGGTCAGGGTCATGCCCAGCGGATAGTGGTGCGAAGGCGAGACCAGGGCGAGGCGCGCCACCGTGGCTGCCGGCGCGCGGCCGATGTCGGCGCCCTCCGCGTCGACCGGCAAGGGTTGCAGGGCCAGGCCGACGAGGCGCAGCGCCCCCTGCAGCGACGTGTAGCCCGGCGTCTCCACCAGGGCGGTGTCGCCCGGATCGCTCACCGCCAGCGCCGCCGCCAGCGCCGCGCCCTGGGCGCCGGCGGTCACGATGATCTGTTCCGGCCGCGCCGCCACGCCGCGCACCGCGCCGACATAGTCGGCGATTGCCTGGCGCAGGGCCGGCAGACCGGCGGGGTCGCCATACTCCAGCAGCCGCGCGCCGCCGTGCCGCCCCGCTCGCTGCAGCAGGCGATTCCACAGCGCGAAGGGAAAGTGGTCCAGCGCCGGCACGCCGGGCTTCAGCGGCAGGGGCAGGCCCTCGGTGCGGCGCGGCGGACTGGCGAGCAGCGCCTGCAGGCGCCGCGAGCGCGGCACCGCGATGGCCTTGCCCGGCGCAGGCCGTGCCGGCAACTCACCCGACACGAAGGTGCCGGCGCCGCGCCGCGTGGTGACGAAGCCCTCGGCGGCCAGGCGCTCGTAGGCGATGGTCACGGTCTGCCGCGCGAGGCCCTGCTCGGCGGCGAATGCGCGGCTGGCTGGCAGCCGCGCCCCGGGCTTCAGCTGTCCGGCGGCGATGGCGTCGCGCAGCTGGCGGAAGACCTGCTCCTGCAGCGAGAGGTCGGCGGCTGCGGCGATCGGCGCGGGGTAGCTCGGGCGGCGTGGCAAAGTGGTCTGATCCGTTTTTCGAAAGTGGATCTTACTCTCAGGCCAATTCTGCCGCAGGTTCCGCCGCGGGAAAAGTCAGGAGAGCGTCCATGCCCCGTACCGATGTCGCTGCCAAGGCCACGCCGCTGACCCGCCTGCGCCGCCGGCCCGATCGCGGCGCCTACGACTTCGCTGCGCTTGCGGCCGTGCTCGACGCGCAGCCGCTGGCGCATGTCGGCTACGCCATCGGCGGCCAGCCGCTGGTGACGCCGACCCTGCAGTGGCGCGAGGGCAGTCGCGTCTACTGGCACGGCTCCGCCGCCAGCCGCATGCTGAAGGCGGCGGCCGGCGCGCCGGTCTGCCTGACCGTCTCGCTGCTCGACGGATTCGTCATGGCGCGCTCGGCCTTCAACCACTCGGTCAACTACCGTTCGGCCATGCTCTTCGGCAAGGCCGAGCTGGTGACCGACCCGGCCGCCAAGGCGCAGCACCTGGAGCGCATGGTGGAGGGGCTCTTCCCCGGCCGCTGGAACGAGTTGCGGCCCATGACGGCGAAGGAGCTGAAGGCGACGGCCGTGCTGTCGATGGCGATCGACCTCGGCAGCGCCAAGCTGCGCCAGGGCCCGCCGAAGGACGAGGGCGCGGACCTGGAGCAGCCGGTCTGGGCCGGCGTGCTGCCGGTGCGCCTGGTGACCGGCGCGCCCCAGGACGACGGCAAGCTGAAGCCTGGCGTCTCAGTGCCGGACTACCTCACGCGCTTCAGCTTCGGCTGAGCGTGCGGCGGACCGCGTCCTGCCAGCCGGCATAGGCGGCGTCGCGCTCACCGGCGGCCATCTGCGGCTCGAAGTGGCCGGCGCCGGACCAGAGGCCGCTGATCTCCTCCAGCGAGCCGTAGAGTCCGACGCCGAGGCCGGCGAGGAAGGCGGCGCCCAGCGCCGTGGTCTCCGGCAGCAGGCCGCGCTCGACCGGCGAGCCCGAGAGGTCGGCCAGGCGCTGCATCAGCCAGTCGTTGCGCACCATGCCGCCGTCGACGCGCAGGCGGTCTGGCACCGGCGCGCCGTCGGCGCGCATCGCCTGCAGCAGGTCGCGGGTCTGGTAGCAAACGGAATCCAGCGTGGCGCGCGCCAGCTCGGCGCGCCCGGCGCCGCGCGTCAGGCCGAAGATGGCGCCGCGTGCCTCGGCGTCCCAATAGGGCGCGCCCAGGCCGACGAAGGCCGGCACCAGGTAGACGCGCTCGGCCGGGTTCGCCGCCTTGGCCAGGGTCTCGGTCTCCGCCGCCGAGGCGACGAGGCCCAGGGCGTCGCGCAGCCACTGCACCGCCGCGCCGGCGACGAAGATCGCGCCCTCCAGCGCATAGGTGACCTCGTCGCCGATGCGATAGGCGATGGTGGTCAGCAGGCGGTTCTTCGAGGCCACGCAGTCCTGGCCGGTATTGATCAGCGCGAAGCAGCCGGTGCCATAGGTCGACTTCATCATGCCGGGCTTGAAGCAGGCCTGGCCGACCGTCGCCGCCTGCTGGTCGCCGGCGATGCCGGCGATCGGCACGGCGCTGCCCAGCACCGCCCCGGTCGTCGCGCCGAAGTCGGCGTTGCTGGCGCGCACCTCGGGCAGCACCTGGCGCGGGATGCGGAAGATCCGCAGCAGTTCCTCGTCCCAGGCGCCCTCGCGGATGTCATAGAGCAGCGTACGCGCGGCGTTGGTCGCGTCGGTGGCATGCACCCGCCCGCCGGTCAGGCGCCACAGCAGGAAACAGTCGATGGTGCCGAAGGCCAGCTCGCCGCGTTCGGCGCGCTCGCGCGCGCCTGGCACCTGGTCCAGCGTCCAGGCCAGCTTGGTGGCGGAGAAGTAGGGGTCCAGCAGCAGGCCGGTCTTGGCCTGCACCGCTTCTTCCAGACCCTCCGCCTTCAGTTTGGCGCAGAGCTCCGCCGTGCGGCGGTCCTGCCAGACGATGGCGCGGTGCAGGCACTCGCCGGTACGGCGGTCCCACAGCAGCGTGGTTTCACGCTGGTCGGTGATGCCGAGCGCCGCGATGCGCCGCGCATCGACCTTGGCGTTCACCAGCGCGCCGGTCAGCACCGCCTTGGTGTCGCGCCAGATATCTTCGGGGTCGTGCTCGACCCAGCCGGGCTGGGGATAGTGCTGCGGCAGTTCCTGCTGCGCCACGCCCAGCGGCTTGCCGGCGCGGTCGAAGACGATGGCGCGGGTCGAGGTGGTGCCCTGGTCGAGTGCCAGGATCAGGTCGGCCTTGGACATGCGTGCTCCCCCAGCGGCTTCTTGTTGCCGCGATCCTGGGGGAGCACGCCTGCAAGGGTCAACAGCGGGGGCGTCGCCGCCCCGCTTCGGTCAGATGCAGGACGGCAGATTCGGATTCAGGTCGCAGAGCGTGTCGTCGTTCACGCCCGGCGGATTGTCGTTGGCGTCCTCGGGTATCTCGCCCTCGTCGATCGCCTCGTCCGGCACGTCGATCTTCTCGTCCTCGACATGCGCCAAGCCGCCCGGAGGCGCCAGGCAGTCCTTGTGGTTCTCGGCGAAGCCCGAATCGCAGAACAGGTCGATCAGGCCCGTGGTGCCGTCGTCCTCGGCGCCGCCGCTACCCAGCAGGGCCTGCAGCAGGGCGTCGTACTTCTCCTTGGGCACCTTGACCACGGTGACGCCGTCCGGCCCCAGGATGCAGGCGAAGCCGCGCGTGGTGATGACCTCGGTCTTGCCGCCGGCGCGGCAGGTCATGATGCCGAACTGGTGGGCTGCCCAGGTTTCCGACGCGACCTCGATCGCGACCATGCCGCCGCGGATGCCGATCGTGCCCTGCGGCGTGCCGATCTCGACATCCTCGGTCTTGGAGATGTGACCGCCGATGTAGCGCATCGTGCCGCTGCCCATCTGCATCAGCATGCTGCCGCCGCCGGCGCCGTCGTAGACGAACTCGTCGATTGTGACCTCGGAGTTCGGCCCGACCGCCAGTGTCGAGTCGTCGGCGAAAAGGATCTGCGCCGCGCCGGTCGCCGTGGTGGCGATCAGGTCCTGCAGGTTGATCGCATCGCCATTCGCCAGCGCGCGCGGCTGGCCGCCCTCCGGGGTCTGCATGGCCTCCGGCTGCACCGCCGTGGTCGAGCCCACGACCTCGGCCTTTGCCACGGGCATCAAAGCCGCTCCGCAAAGAAAACCGAGACCGATCAGAGATATAGCCCGCCTCATGGTAAAACCTCCGAGACTAGGGAGCCAGCTATGTAGGGAGACTCCCTAGAAGCGCCAAGTGGCACCGACGGCGAAGTAGTTGTTTTCGACTTCGTAGTTGTTGAAGTTGGAGCGGTTTCTGTAGAGGCCGCCCTCCGCGTACACGAACCACGACGAGGAAAGACCGATCGTATTCCTGACCACCAGCCGCGTATTTGTATCGTCGCGCTCGGTCGTGCTGGAGACCGTGGGGTCGGGACTGTCGTAGCGCACCTTGCTGATTTCGCCGTGCACCGAGAACTCCCAGGGGTAGTCGGTGAGGCCGAAAGGCGCGTTATAGCGCACGTTGAGATCGATGAAGCCGGTCGTCCGGTCGCTCGAACGCCAGGAGGCGTCGGCGTCGGTGCGCTCGTAGGCGCCGCCCAGGCTCAGCAGGATGTCCTCGTTCAGCGCCATCGAGACCTTGCCGAGGCCCGTATAGATCACGCCGTCCTGGGTATCCGAGCTCGAGTCGCGATAGCGCACGGTGCCGTCGCCGGTCAGCGTCAGCCAGGTGCCGAAGCGCTTGCTCACCGTCGCGCCGCCGCCGCCCGACGAGGTGGCGTAGCCCGTGTCGACGAAGGTGAGGGTGCCGAGCACGTAGGGCCGGACCCAGGCATTGTCGAGCGTGCCGGGCAGGATGGAGATGCGCGGGCCGCTGGTGATCTTGCTGTAGCCGATGTCGACGTCCTCGGTGTCGAACTGCCAGCGCCAGTAGGTCAGGCCCGTGGTGTCCCAGGTCTCGCCCCACTGGTTGCCCAGGTCCTCGCGCCACAGGATGCCACCCTGCAGGAAGCCGGCGAAATCGGGGTCCGAGTCCTGGTTGTTCGCTACCACCACGTCGCCGAAGAAGGGATCGTTCGTCTGCACCAGGTCCTTGTCGCTGACCAGGGTGGGATTGGAATCGCGGCGGAGGCCGGCGGAGACGTAGCCGCTGATGGACGTGCCATCCATGCGGTCCTCGTCGACCGCCAGGAACGAGCGCGCGCGCGCCTCGGTCGCCGGCGGCAGCGTGCCGCTGGCCAGCGCGTGCTCAAGATGGAAACGCGACACGTCGTAGGCGCCAACGCGGTAGTACATGACGCCCAGCTCGACCCGCACGCGGTTGAGGCCGGGATTCTGCAGCAGGATGGCTTCCAACGCGCCGATGGCGACTTCGTAGTTGCCGAGGCGGCTGGCGATATTGGCCACGGCGGCCAGCAGGCCGGGATTGCCCGGGTCGGCGCGCAGCGCGGCGATGGCCTGGTTGTAGTCCTCCTGCTCGGCCGAGCTGAAGGGCCACCAGGTCTCTTCGGCCTGGGCGGGGTCCAGCAGGGGCGCGGCAAGTCCGCAGCCCAGGATGGCGGCCAGCAGGGCACGCTTGGCAGTCACGGTCGATGTCCCCCAAAAGCGCCGCGCGGCGGCTCCTAAGTATCGGTCACTCTAGTGATTTTCACCGCAATCGGCAGCAGATTTGTTCAGACCTGGAAGCAAGATTACCCGGTTATTTCTCCCGCGCCGTATAGACGCCGTCCCAACCCTCGGGGGCGGGCCTGTCCTTGACCTCGTCGAGGCGGTCGCGGTAGCGCGGCAGGAGGCCGGCCAGGGCCGTGCCGCCGAGGATCGGCGCCAGGTTGGCTAGGGCGATCTCGGCTGCCGCCCAGTCGCCGGCGCGGAAGGGCGCCAGGAAGGCCTTCACGCCCAGCACGGCGGCCAGCGAATCCTGGCCCAGTTCGCCGCTGTGTCCCAGCAGGGCGAAGACCGTCACCGGCTGCACGCGGCCCTTCACCCGGATGCGGTCGACCTCCAGGAAGGTGAAGTCCGGGGCGTCCAGAGTCACCGCCTCGCTCACCAGGCAGTCGACGCCGTAGAGGCGCGTCAGGCCCTCCAGGCGCGAGGCGAGGTTCACGTTGTCGCCGACCGCGGTATAGGCCAGGCGCTGCGCCGAGCCCATGTTGCCGACCGAGCAGTTGCCGCTGTTGACGCCGATGCCGACCCCCAGCTTCAGGGCTCCGTCGCCCTCCTTCGCCAGCGCCTCGTTCAGCGCCACCAGGCGGCGGCGCATGTCGAGCACCGCCTCGCAGGCACGGGCCGGGTGGTGCGGCACGTCCAGCGGCGCGTTCCAGAAGCCCATGACGCAGTCGCCCATGTACTTGTCGATGGTGCCGCCGCTCCTCAACAGCGCGTCGCTCATCTCGGTCAGGAAGCGGTTGATCAGCCGGGTCAGCGCCTGCGGGTCCAGCTTCTCGGACAGCGTGGTGAAGCCGCGGACGTCGCAGAACAGCAGGGTAAGCTCGCGCGCCTCGCCGCCCAGGCTGACCTTGCGCGGGTTCTCGGCGATGCGCGCCACCACTTCGGGCGAGACGTACTGTCCGAAGGCGGTGCGCACCTCGTGCCGCTGCTTCTCGCTCTCCAGATAGGCGGTGATGCCGGCCGTGGCGTAGACCAGCAGCCCGACGGCCGAGCCGGTGACCGGATCGAGCAGGAAGTGTAGCGCGGTGAAGGCGTACCAGGCGCCGCCGAGGCCGGCCGCGACCAGGACGAAACCGAGCACGGCCGCCCAGAAGGCGCCGATGCGCCGGATCGCGAAGCAGAGCAGGATCAGCAGGCCGACCACGGCGGCGCCGATGGTCTCCCAGGTGTCGGCCCATTTCGGACGCGACAGGTAGCTGTGGGTCAGCATCTGCTCGCTCGCCTGGGCATGCAGCTCGACGCCGGGCATGGCGCCGGCCGTCGGCGTCGCCAGGTTGTCGAACAGCGCCTGCGCGGTGGCGCCGATGTAGACGATATTGCCGGCCAGCAGGGCGGGATCGGCGGTACCCTCCAGCACCGCCTCGGCGGAGACGTAGCGGTGCGCCCGCGGGCCGGTGTCATAGAGCCAGAGCTCGCCGGCCGGATCGGTCTCGATGTCGATCTTGACGCCGGTCTTGTTGTTCTGCACCCGGATCGCCTGCACGCCGGTGAAGCCGCCCGAGCCGGCGACGTTGTCGCTACCCGAGGTCTTGACCAGGATGTTCCGCGCGCCGATCGCCAGGCGCACGGCCTGCAGCGCCAGCGAGGGATAGATCTCGGCGCCGGCCTTGGCGAAGAGGGCGATGTGGCGCACCACGCCGTCACTGCCGCGCACCACGCGGATCGACCCCAGACCGCCGGCGGCGGCGACCAGTTCCGGGATCGGCCCGACCGCGCCGAGGTAGTTGCGCACGTAGCGCGCCGGCGACTCGCCCTTGAAGCTGAAGCCCGACTTGGAATCGTAGATCGTATCGTCCGCCTGCGTGTCGGTCGGCACGATGGCCAGCACCACGGGTACGCGCTGCATCGCCGCGGCGAAGAGCTGGTCGTTGTCCGGCAGGTCGCCGTTGGCGATCTCGGCTTCCAGCATCTGGCGCGCCGGGCCGGCCGGCAACTGCTCGACGATGCGCCAGGGCGAGGAACGGTCGGGCTCGGCGAACAGCACGTCGAAGGCGACGGCGGCGGCGCCGTAGTCGGCCAGCCGCTCGACCAGGCGGGCCAGCAGCGAGCGCGGCCAGGGCCACTGGCCGTAGCGCGCCAGCGAAGCGTCGTCGATGGCGACGATGCGCACCGGCAGGCTGTCGTCATAGGCGCGCGGCTGCAGTTTCTGCAGGATGTCGAAGGTGCTGTCGCGAAACTCCCGCACCGGCTGCGGATCCCAGGCGCGCAGGCCGACGCCCAGGATCAGCACGATCAGCGGAAGGATCAGAGGCAGGCGACGGCGCATGGGCCCGCAGGGTGTCGTGAAGCCGTGCGCCGCACAAGCCGATAGGTGTACGCCGGCAGCCTAGTGCTTGCGCGGCGGCGCCATGAGCACAAGCAGCGGCGGACCGTTCGCGCCTTGGCGGCCGGCGGCCAGGGCGCGGCCGTCGTCCAGCCGCAGCAGGTCGTTGAACTGACCGCCGCCGGCCAGGCTCCGGCTGTCCAGCGGCGCGCCGTTCGGCGTCAGTCGCAGCATCCAGGCGCCGCCGTCGCGCCCGCTGCCGCCTGCCGCCAGCAGATTGCCCTGGTCGCCCACCAGAGCGCGCAGCGCCGCGCCGTCCTCGCTGCCGTCGCCGGCCCGCATGTTGATGGTGCCGCGGTCCTCGCCCTCGCTGTCGATCAGGCTGAGCCAGGCGTCGCCCGCGCCGCCACCGAGGGCCTCTCGGCCCGCCAGGGCCAGGCCGCGATCCAGGGCGGCAGCGGCGAGGACGCGCTGGCGGCCGGCCTGGCGGTAGCGCCGGTCCCACAGCAGCGTGCTGTCGGCGCCGATGGCGAGGACCCAGGCGTCGGCCTGGTCGCTGTCCGGCGTCAGGGTCCCGGCCAGCAGCAGGCTGCCGTCGGACTGCTGCGTCACCGCCGCCAGTTCGCCCGGCGTGCGCGGATCGTCGCGCGGCAGGTCGATGCGCCGTCGGACGCGGCCCGCCTCGTCCAGCAGCAGCACCCAGTTGCTGTAGAGCGCGGCATTCACATCGGCCGTGCCGGCCGCGGCGATCTGGCCGTCGGGCAACAGGGAGAGGGCGGTGACCACCTCGCGCGAGGGTGTCTCGAAGAGGCCGCTGACGTAGAGGAACTCGCCCTCGACGACGGACCAGAGGCTGCGGCCCTGACCGTCATAGCGTGCGACCCAGGCCTCGTCATTGCCGACGCCGGGACCCGGTGCCCGGCCAGCGACCAGCAGGCCGCCGTCGCCCATCGCCACCATGCGGCGTATCTCGGCGCCCGCGGGTGCCGGTATTGCCGTCCAGGCCTGCACGACGCAGGCCGCGCGATCCAGCGTGATGGCAAAGAGCCGCGGTCCGTCCGCGGCCCTCAGCAGGCCGGCGGCGACGGCGCCGTCCTCCGGGCCAGCGGCGATGGCCAGGATCTCGCCGTCCAGCGGCGCGGCACCAGCCTTCGCGGCCGGATCGAACAGCACCCAGCTCGCCGGTGCCGGACCGGGCTTCACGTCGAGCGCCAGTCCGGCCGCGTGGCCGCAGGGGTCCTGCTTGCCGCAGGCGGCGAGCAGCAGGCCCGGGCACAGGAGCAGGGCGACGAGCGCGCCCCGGCGCTGGCTAGAAGTCACCGGGCGTGAGGTCGAGGGCACTCTCGGCGCCCTCCAGGGTGCGTCGGGCTTCGGCCTCGGCATAGGGCATGATGTTATCGACGTAGAACCGCGTCGTCTTGATCTTCTGCTTGTTGAAGGCGGCATCGCCCGCGCCGGCGGCCAGGCGCCGCGCGGCGGCCGCCGCGGCGGCGCCCATCAGGCAGCCGCCGGCCACCACGCCCAGCAGGTTGAGGAAGGGGGTCGCCACCGCGGCGGCGCGCGCCGGCGTATGCCGCGTGTTGCGCAGCAGCCACTGGCCGGCCTGATGCGCGCGGTTCAAGCCCTCGGTCAGGCGCGGCGCCAGGGCGGCCACCACCGGATCGGCGCACTCCTCTACCTGGACTACCATGTGGTTCAGCCAGCGCTCGACCTGGCCGAAAGCCTGGCCGCTGTCGCGCAGCAGCTTGCGCATCACCAGGTCCAGCGCCTGGATGCCGTTGGTGCCCTCGTAGATCGGCAGGATGCGGGCGTCGCGATAGAGCTGCGCCGCGCCGGTCTCCTCGATGAAGCCCATGCCGCCGTGCACCTGCACGTTGATCGAGGCAACCTGGCAGGCCATGTCGGACAGCCAGGACTTCACCACCGGCGTCATCACCTCGACGATGGCCTGCGCCTCGCTCCGCTGCGCGGCGTCGGCCACCCGGCTCTGCCGGTCGATGGCGGCGCCGACGGTGTAGGCGAGGGCACGCCCCGCCTCGACCAGCGCGCGCATGGTGCCGAGGTTACGACGCACATCCGGATGCTCGATGATCGAGACCGGCTTCAGGTCCTTGGAGTCGATCGCGCGGCTCTGCCGGCGCTCCTTGGCGTAGCTGATGGCCTGCTGCAGCGCGCGGTCGGCGAGGCCCAGGCCCTGGATGCCGACGCCGAGGCGCTCGACGTTCATCATCGAGAACATGTACTCCAGGCCGCGGTTCTCCTCGCCGACCAGGTAGCCGATGGCGCCGCCGTTGTCGCCGAAGGCCAGCACGCAGGTCGGCGAGGCCTTGATGCCCAGCTTGTGCTCGATCGACACGCAGCGCAGGTCGTTGCGCCGGCCCAGGCTGCCGTCGTCGTTCACCATGAACTTCGGCACGATGAAGAGGCTGATGCCCTTGCTGCCGGCCGGCGCGTCGGGCGTGCGGGCCAGCACCATGTGGATGATGTTGTCCACCATGTCGTGCTCGCCATAGGTGATGTAGATCTTCTGGCCCTGGATGCGATAGTGGCCGTTCTCGCGGATGGCGCGGGTCTTCAGCGCGCCGAGGTCGCTGCCGGCCTGCGGCTCGGTCAGGTTCATGGTGCCGGTCCATTCGCCGGTCACCATCTTGCCGAGATAGCGCGCCTTCTGCTCGGGCGAGCCGTACTGCAGCATGATCTCCAGCGCGCCGCCGTTCAGCATGGGGCAGAGCGCGAAGGACATGTTGGCGGCGTTCCACATCTCCATCGTGGCCGTCGCGACTGCCTGCGGCAGGCCCTGGCCGCCGGCCTCGGCCTCGACCGCCACCGCGTTCCAGCCGCCGGCGACGAACTGGCCATAGGCGGCGGCAAAGCCGGTGGGCGTGCGCACCACGCCGTTCTCGTAGATCGAGCTTTCGATGTCGCCGCCGCGGTTCAGCGGCGCCAGCACCTCGCCGGCCAGGCGTCCGGCCTCGCCGAGCACCGCTTCGACCGTGTCCGCCGTCGCCTCTTCAAGGCCCGGCAGGCGGGCCAGCTGCGGCAGGCCGGCGATCTCCTCCAGCACGAAGCGCATGTCCTGCAGGGGCGCGGCATAGGTGGTCATCGATGGCTCCGAATTGTGGCTGCAACAACTTGGCAAGGTTATTTTTTCGTCCCAGGGAAACCCCCAGGGGTTCCCCTTACTGCCACAAATCTGGATAGAATGGCACCCAAGGCATCTTCGTGCGGGAGCGGTCATTTGCCGTGCCCGCGCAAGCTGCGCGGCTGGCCCTGGGGAGGGAATCATGCAGGTCGATCGTCGCTTCGCCAAGCGCGCCCGCGGATGGATCGCGGGCCTCGTCATGGGGCTGGTGGGAAGCACGGCCGCGACGGCCGACAGCTACTTCGACGTCAACGACATGCAGGTCCTCAGCGACCGCGACGTGCCGGAGGTCTGCTTCTCCTTCTCGGTCGACCTGCCGACGGCGCGCGAAGCGACGCTGGACGACTACGTCGCCGTCTCGCCGCCGTTCAAGGCCGCGGTCTCCCCGCGCGGCTCGCAGCTCTGCGTCTCCGGCTTCGATTTCGGCAAGCGCTACAAGGTGACGCTGCTGGCCGGGCTGCCGTCCAAGGGCAAGGCGGAACAGCTCGACGGCGACCGCTACTACGACATCTACGTGCCCGACCGCCCGGCCTCCATCGGCTTCCGCGGCGGCAACGGCTACATCCTGCCCAGCGCCCTGGCCGAGGGCCTGCCGCTGCGCACCGTCAACATCGACAAGGCCGAGCTGCGGCTGATCCGCGTCAACGACCGCAACCTGGTGCAGCAGTATGCGCGCGGCAAGGTGAACCAGACGCTGTGGGACTACGACGTCAGCGACCTGGAGAACCTGGATGGCGAGGTGATCTGGGAAGGCTCGGTCGAGATTCCCAATGCCGAGCGCAACAAGTCGGTCGACACCATCGTCCCGGTGAAGGACGTGATGGGCGAGATCAAGCCCGGACTCTACGTTGCCGCCGCCAAGGATCCGAAGTCCGACGACTACTGGGATCCCGTCGCGACGCAGTGGTTCGTGATCTCCGACATCGGCCTCACCACCTTCTGGGCCGACAACGGGCTCTATGTCTATGCGCGTTCGCTGGCCGACGCCTCGCCGCTGGCCGGAATCGACCTGGCGCTGCTGGCACAGAACAACGCCGAACTCGGCAAGGTCACGACCGATGCCCAGGGCTTCGCCCGCTTCGAGGCCGGCGCCGTGCGCGGGCAGGGCGGCAACACGCCGCGCGCCGTACTGGCCTATGGCAGCGGCAGCGACTTCAACGTGCTCGACCTCGGCGGGCCGGTCCTCGACCTGGTCGACCGCGGCATCGGCGGGCGAACCCTGCCGGGCAAGCTCGACGCCTTCCTCTATTCCGAGCGCGGCATCTATCGCCCCGGCGAGACGGTGCACCTGACCGGCCTGCTGCGTGACGCGGAGGCCAAGCAGGTCGCCGACACGCCGCTGACCTTCAAGCTCTGGCGCTCGGACGGCGCCGAGTATCGCACCTTCACCGTCAGTGATGCCGGCGGTGGCGGCTACAGCCTCGACCTCGACCTGCCGGGCAGCGCGCGTACCGGCCTGTGGGAGGTGACGGCGCATGTCGACCCGAAGGGCCCGGCGATCGGCCGCGTCTCCTTCGAGGTCGAGGACTTCGTGCCGCCGCAGATCGAGTTCGACCTCGCCTCGCCGGTCGCCGTGGCGAAGCTGGAGGAGTCGATCCCGGTCGACGTCGACGCCAAGTACCTCTATGGCGCCCCGGCCGCCGACCTGCAGGGCGAATACACCCTGCTGCTCAGCGTCGCGGACGATCCCTTCCCCAACCTGCCGGGCTATCAGTTCGGCCTGGTGCAGGAGAACTTCACCCCGCTGCAGAGCGAGGCGGTGCCCTTCACCACCGATGCCGACGGCAAGGCCCAGATCGACGCTTACGCCGACCAGTACCCCGACACCACCCATCCGCTGCAGGCCTCGGTGCGCGTGGCGATCTTCGACCTGGGCGGCCGCCCGGTCTATCGCCGCATCACCGTTCCGGTCGACCTGCAGCCCTATCACATCGGCATCAAGCCGAACTTCGCCAACGGCGCGGTCGCCGAGGGCGCGACCGCCGGCTTCGACGTGATCGCGGTCGACCGCGCAGGCAACCAGCTCGCCGCCGACGGCCTGCACTATGCCGTGCTGCGCGAGGAGTACGACTACGTCTGGTACCGTTCCGGCGGGCAGTGGTACGCCGAGTGGGTGACCCGCGAGTCCGTGGTCGAGACCGGCGACATCAGCCTCTCGCCCAGCGAGCCGGCGCATATCGACTACAAGACCGACTGGGGCCAGTACCGCGTCGAGGTCTTCGACGACAACACCGGCGTCGCCAGCTCGGTCCGCTTCAGCGGCGGCTGGTGGACCGACCCGACGGCCGACCGGCCGGACGAGGTCGAGGTCTCGCTCGACAAGGAGAGCTACAACGCCGGCGAGACGGCCAAGGCCTTCGTCAAGCCGCCCTATGCCGGCAAGGTGCTGGTGACGGTGGCGGACCACGAGGTGCGCTGGACCACCATGCTGGATGTCCCGGCCGAGGGCGCCTTCGTCGACATCCCGGTCGCCGGCGACTGGACCGCCGGCGTCTATGTCCTGGCCAACGCCTATCCGGGCGAGGCTGCCACCAAGGCGCAGATGCCGCGCCGCGCGGTCGGCGTCGCCTACCTGGCGATCGACAAGCAGGCCTGGGCGCTGAACGTCTCGATCGACACGCCCGAGATGATCCGGCCGAGCCAGGACCTGACGGTCCCGGTGAAGGTCGAGGGCGCCGAGCCCGGCGAGCAGGTGCACGTCACGCTGGCCGCGGTCGACGACGCGGTGCTGCAGCTCACCGGCTACACCGCGCCCGATCCGCTCGGCTACTACCTCGGCAAGCGGGCGCTGGGTGTCTCGATCCACGACGTCTACGGCTACCTGATCCATGCCGAGGGCGACGTGATGGCGGGCCTCAGCCAGGGCGGCGACATGGAGGGCCGCAACCTGGAGAGCCTGCCCGAGCGTTCCAGCAAGGTGGTGTCGCTCTACAGCGGCATCGTCACGGTCGGTGCCGACGGCGTCGCCCAGGTGACCCTGTCGGTGCCCGACTTCAACGGCCGCCTGCGCCTCATGGCCGTGGCCTGGGGCAAGGCGCGCATGGGCATGGCCGAGAAGACCATGATCGTGCGCGCGCCGCTGATCGCCGAGATGACGCTGCCGCGCTTCCTGGCCCCGGGCGACGTGGCCCAGGTGACGGTGGCGCTGCGCAACCTCGACGGCGAGGCCGGCGACTACAAGATCGACATCGCCACCAACGGCGTGGTGAAGCTCGACAGCAACCTGATCCAGGCCAAGGGCCTGGCACAGGGCAAGGAGGTGCGCGAGACGCGGATGATGTCGGCCGAGGAGATCGGCGTCGCCACCATCACGCTCTCGGTCAGCGGGCCGAACGGCTACAGCCTGGTGCGCGAGAAGAAGATCTCGGTCAGGCCCGCCAGCCCGACCATCGACATCCGGCAGGTGGCGCAGCTGCCCGCCGGCAAGTCGGTGACCGTCACGCCCGAGGTCGCCAACGGCTTCTACCTGGAAACCGCCTCGGCGAAGCTGACGCTTTCCAGCGTGCCGGACTTCGACGTGCCGGGCCTGCTGGACGCGCTGGACCGCTATCCCTACGGCTGCGCCGAGCAGACCGTCAGCCGTGCCCTGCCGCTGCTCTACGTCAACGACGTGGCGACGGCGGTGGGCCTGGGTGATGACGCGGCGCTGTCCGAGCGGGTGCAGGGCGCGATCTATCGCCTGATGAACATGCAGATCGGCTACGGCGCCTTCGGGCTCTGGGGCCCCTGGTCGGACGGCGAGGTCTGGCTCACCTCCTACGTGGTCGACTTCCTGACCCGCGCGAAGGAGAAGGGCTATCACGTGCCCGAGGCCGGCTACGGCCTGGCGCTCGACTGGCTGAAGCGCAGCACCAACGGCTACCTGGATGGCGCCCCGGCCTATGTCGGCTATGCCTATGCCCAGTACGTGCTGGCGCGGGCCGGCGTCGCCAACCTGTCCGACCTGCGCTACTTCTACGAGACGCAGTGGGACAACCTGCCGACGCCGATCGCCCGGGCGCAGTTCGCCGCGGCGCTGGCCTGGCTGGGCGACCTGGACCGTGCGCGCGCCGGCTTCGCCAACCTGCAGCCGGCGAACTACGACGTCTCGCTGCGCTGGCGGGACTACGGCTCGGAGCTGCGCGACGACGCCGCGGCCCTGGCGCTGATGGCCGACAGCGGGGCCATCGACGACCGGACGCTGATCACCCAGGCTGACCGCCTGGCGCGCAGCTTCCAGTCGCGCAAGTGGCTCTCGACGCAGGAGATGTCCTGGCTGCTGCTGGCCACCTACGAGATGGTCAAGCGGGGTGGCGACGTCACCCTGGCGGTCGACGGCAAGAAGCTGCCGCCGCAGAAGAAGCCCTTCTACGCCAACCTCCGCTTCGGCGAGGGCGACGGCAAGATGACGGTGCAGAACGGCGGCAAGGGCCCGCTCTACCAGGTGCTGACGGTGACCGGCGTTCCGACCGAGCCGCTGCCGGCCCAGGAGAACGGCTTCACCATCCGCCGCCGCATCTTCGATCTCTCCGGCGTGCCTGTCGCGATCAACGACATGAAGCAGGGCGAGAGCTACCTCGTCCTGGTCGAGGGCCGCAGCCACGACGCCAAGGACCATGACGCCCTGGTGGTCGACCTGCTGCCCGCCGGCTTCGAGATCGAGAACGGCAACCTGGGGCAGGGCGGTCCGCTGGCCGCCTATCCCTGGCTGGGCGAGCTGTCCTGGACCCTGTCGAGCGACGCGCGCGACGACCGCTACGCGGCGGCGGTGCGGCTCGACTCCTACCGGCCCGGGTTCCGCGTCGCCTACATGGTCCGCGTCGTGACGCCGGGCACCTTCGTGCTGCCCGGCACCTACGTCGAGGACATGTACCAGCCGGAGCTGAATGCCCGCGGCCCGGCCGGCAGCATCGTCGTCGGCGCGCGCTGAGCGGGCCATGCGGCGGGCAGCGGCCCGGCTGATCGGGATCTGCGGCCGCCTGGGACTCCTGTCCCTGGCGGCCGCGACCCTGATCTATGCCTGCTGGCAGGTCGCCTTCCTGCAGCTCGACCGCGATCATCCCTTGAATCTGACCCGGGCCGAGGGCTTCTCGGCCGCGGTGGTGGACCGCGATGGCGCCGTGCTGCGCGCCTTCACCACGCCGGACGGCCTCTGGCGCTTCCCGGTGACGGCGCAGCAGGTCTCGCCGCTCTACCTCGCCATGCTCAAGGCTTACGAGGACCGCCGTTTCGACAGCCATGGCGGCGTCGACTACCTGGCGGCCGTGCGGGCCTTCGGCCAGTTCCTGTGGAACGGCGAGGTAGTGTCCGGCGCCTCGACGCTCACCATGCAGGTGGCGCGCCTGCTGGAGCAGCGCCCGCGCACCCTCGCCAGCAAGCTGGTGGAGATGTTCCGCGCCCAGCAGCTCGAGCGTCACCTGGGCAAGGACCGCATCCTGGCGCTCTACCTGACCCTGGCGCCCTTCGGCGGCAACCTGGAGGGCGTGCGCGCCGCCAGCCTGGCCTTCTTCGGCAAGGAGCCGAAGGTGCTCTCGCCGGCCGAGGCGGCGCTGCTGGTCGCCATTCCGCAGGCGCCCTCGCTGCTGCGGCCCGACCTCAATCCCGAGGCCGCGCGCCGCGCCCGCGACAAGGTGCTGGAGCGCGTCGCCGAGGCCGGCGTCATCACAGCGCGGGAACTGGCGGAGGCCAAGGAGGCGCCGGTGCCGGACCGCCGCCTCGCCATGCCCTTCCACGCGCCGCACCTGGCCGAGGCGCTGGTCGCCGCCGCGCCGACGCAGCCGAGCATCGCCACGACGATCGACGGGCGCCTGCAGGCCCAGGTCGAGACGCTGGCTGACAAGGCCGCCCGCCTGCTGGGCGAAGGCGTGACCTATGCCGTGCTGGTGGTCGACAACGCCACCGGCCGCGTGGTGGCGCACATCGGCTCCGGCGACTACTTCGATGCCGGGCGCAGCGGCATGATCGACATGACCAATGCGCTGCGCTCGCCCGGTTCGGCGCTGAAGCCCTTCATCTACGGTCTCGCCTTCGAGCGGCTGATCGCGCATCCCGACACGCTGGTCGCCGACGTGAAGCAGCGCTTCGGCGCCTACGCGCCGACCAACTTCAACGAGAAGTTCAACGGCGAGGTGACGCTGACCGACGCGCTGCGCCGCTCGCTCAACATTCCGGCCGTGATGCTGCTGGACCGGGTCGGCCCGCTGCGCTTCGACCAGCGCCTGCAGGACGTCGGCGTCACGCTGGTCTTCGACCGGCAGAGCGCGGCGCCCGGCCTGCCGCTCGCCCTCGGCGGCGCCGGCATCACGCTGCGCGACCTGGTGAAGCTCTATACCGGCCTGGCGCGCGGCGGCACCCCGGTGGAGCTGACCTGGGATCCGGCGCAGCCGGTCAGGGCGGCGCCGGCCGCCGTGGTCTCCGACGTCGCCGCCTGGTACCTGACGACGATCCTCGAGGGGGCGCCGCGCCCGGTCGGCTTCCGCCTGTCGGAGGACACCGGCGGCGGCAACCGCATCGCCTTCAAGACCGGCACGGCCTATGGCTACCGCGACGCCTGGGCGGTCGGCTGGAACCACAGCTATACCATCGGCGTCTGGGCCGGCCGCGCCGACGGTCAGCCCTGCAGCGGCTGCGTCGGGCTGATGGCGGCGGGCCCGCTGCTGTTCCAGGTCTTCTCGCTGCTGCCGCCGGAGCCGGCGCCTTCCAGCTTCAGCGCGCCGCCCCCCGGTGTCATACCGGGGCCCACCGCCGCACTGCCGCCGGCGCTGCGCCGCCTGCAGCAGAGCGACGTGGCGGTGGCCATGGCGCCGAAGAACCCGCCGGTCATCGCCTTCCCGCTGGATGGCTCGACCCTCGATCTCGTGCAGGGCCCCGACGGCCTCAGTTCCCTGCCGCTGAAGGTCCAGGGCGGCCTCAGGCCCTATACCTGGCTGGTCAACGGCGCGCCGCTGGCGACCAAGGCCTGGCGTGGGCCGGTGCTCTGGCAGCCCGACGGACCGGGATTCGCGCATCTTCAGGTCATCGACGCGGCGGGCCACAGCGCGACCGTCGACGTCTATGTGACGGCCGATTGACCGCTCCCGCGCCGTAAAATCTTTGTGACGTCGATCTGATCGCCGGGCCGCATCCCCAGGCAGCGGCCGTGTAAACGCTGGCCTACGTCCGCGTGAGGTCGATCACAGGACGATAAACCCGGCTAAGGTCCTCGATAGCCTTTGGGAATTGGAAGTGGCGGAGGGCGGGGACTAGGTTTGCTTCATCGGAGCGACGGCGATCCCCGCTGAAGACTCCGCAACCGTTGGAGACCTGGACCCATGAACAAGCTCACCACCCTGTCGCTGGCCTCTGCCCTGCTGGGCGCCGTGTCGCTGGCTGCCGTCACCCTGCCGGCGCAGGCCGCCGACGGCGTGAAGTGCTACGGCATCAGCAAGGCCGGCGAGAACGACTGCGCCAACGCCGCCGGCACGCACTCCTGCAAGGGCCAGTCCGCCGCCGACTACGACGGCGCCGACTGGAAGGCCACGATGTCGGCCGACGAGTGCACCGCGATGGGCGGCAAGACCGAGGCCTTCGAGGGCATGAACCCGAACCACAAGTAAGGTTCGACCTACGCGCGGCAGCAGAGAGGAGGGACGGGGCATGAGCGGGAGGGATGACGCCAACGCGCGCACCGACTGCCCGGCCGCTTCCGCCTCACTGCTGCCGCCGCGCGCGGGTGTCGGCCTCCGGCATCCGCATGTGCTGGGCTTCCTCGAGGAGCGGCCGGCGACGGCCTTCCTCGAGGTGCACAGCGAGAACTACCTGGGCGAAGGCGGGCCGCGCCGCCGCGCGCTCTTCGATCTGGCCCGCGACTATCCCTTGAGCTTCCACGGCGTCGGCCTCTCGATGGGCTCGGCCGAGGGGCTCGACCCGACGCATCTGCGCCGCCTTGCCGCGCTCTTCGCCGACTTCCAGCCGGCGGTGGTGTCCGAGCATCTCTCCTGGAGCGTCGCCGGCGGCAGCTATCTCAACGATCTCCTGCCGCTGCCCTACACCGATGAGGCGCTGGCCCTGGTCTGCCGCAACATCGACCGGGCGCAGGAGGCCTTCGGCCGCCGGATCCTGCTGGAGAACCCTTCCAGCTACCTGCGCTTTCGCCACTCCACCATTCCCGAGGCCGAGTTCCTCGCCGAGGTGCAGCGCCGCAGCGGCTGCGGCCTGCTACTGGACGTCAACAACGTCTATGTCAGCGCCCAGAACCACGGCCTCGACGCGCGGGCCTACCTCGCCGCCCTGCCGGCCGAGGCGGTCGGCGAGATTCACCTGGCCGGCCATGCGCGCCGTCCGGTCGGCGACCAGGTGCTGCTGATCGACGATCACGGCTCGGCCGTCATCCCGGCGGTCTGGCAGCTCTACGAGACGGCGCTGGCGCTGACCGGCCCGCGGCCGACGCTGATCGAGTGGGACAGCAACATTCCCGAACTGCCGGTCCTGCTGGCCGAGGCGGCGAAGGCCGACCGGCGGCTGATCGGCCTGGACGTGGTGGAGGGTCAGCATGTTGCCTGAGCCCTCGCTGCTGGAACTGCAGAATCGCATGCGCTCCGCCCTGCTGGGCGGCGACGTGACGGCGCTGCTGGGCGGCGTCGTCGCCGACCACATCGGTCCGGCCGACCGCTTCGCCAGCTACAGCAACAACTACGAAGCCGGCCTGGCCGAGGTGCTGGCCGCGGCCTTTCCGGCGACGAGCCGCCTGGCCGGCGCGGCGAACTTCCGCTGGGCTGCCAGCCGCTTCGCCCTGGCGCATCCGCCTTCGGAGCCGCGGCTGCTCGCCTATGGCGCCGACTTCCCGGCTTGGCTGGCGGGCTTCGCGCCGGCGGAGAACAGTCCCTGGCTGGCCGAGGTGGCGCGCCTGGAGTGGGCGCGCAACGAGGCGCTCTTCGCGCCCGACGCCAAGCCGCTGAAGGCGGAGGCCCTGACCGGCGTGCCGCCGGAGCAGGTGCCGGGCCTGCGCTTCACGCTCCACCCCTCGCTGAGAGTGGTGCGGTCCGCCTATCCGATCCACGACCTTTGGCTGGGCGAGGCCGATCCGGCTGCCGTCCTTGCCGAGGGCGCGGCGCAGGCCGTCCTGGTCCTGCGGCCCGCCTGGCAGGTCGTCCAGCTTCCCGTGGCGCGCGGCGATGCCGCGTTGCTCGCGGCCCTCGGCGCCGGGGCCAGTCTGGCGGAGGCGGCGGGGGCCGCGCTCGCCGAGACGGCAGACCTCGACCTGCAGCAGACGCTGTTCGGTCATCTCGTGCGCGGCAGCTTCGCCGCCGTGCAGCAACCGGAGACATAAGGACCAGAGCCATGTCCGCCAACACCATGACACCCGACCAGGTCGGCCTGCTGGGTCGCCTGGGCCGGCTCTACGGCCGCCTCGGCCAGACGCTCGACCTCTTCCTCGGACCGGTCGTTGAGGTCGCCGCGCGCGCCTATCTCGGCTGGATCTTCTTCAAGTCCGGCTATGGCCGCGTCACCGACTGGGGCAGCCAGGAGTTCCTCTTCGAGCAGATCCACCCGGTACCCGGCCTGCCGCCCCTGCTGTCGGCGGTCGTCACCACCGCAGGCGAGCTGGTGCTGCCGATCTTCCTCTGGCTCGGCCTCGGCCAGCGCCTGGCCGCGCTCGGCCTCTTCGGCATGACCGCGGTGATCCAGTTCATCGTGGCCCAGACGCCCGAGGGCATGGAGAACAAGATCGGCCATGCCGAGCACTACGCCTGGATGCTGGGCTTCCTGCTGCTGGCGGTGCGGCGGCCCTCGATCCTCACCGCCGACTACTGGCTTTGCCGCAAGGCGGCCAGCTAGACACCGGCTGACGCCGTCGACGGCTCGGCCAGCGGCACCTCGATGACGAAGCGCGCGCCCGGCTGCGCATCCTCGCTGCGCAGACGGGCGCCCAGCTTGGCGGCCATCATCTGCACGATACCCTGGCCCAGGCCGCGGCTCGGCGCCGTGCCATTGGGCGGCAGGCCCCGCCCGCGATCCTCTACCGTCAGGCGCAGGGTGTCGGGCGCCAAGCTGGCCGAGGTGACCTGGACCGGGCCGCGCTGTCCCGCCGGATAGGCGTGCTTGAAGGCGTTGATCACCAGCTCGGTCACCAGGATGCCGATGGCGATGGCGCGCTCGGTCGAGATGGCGCTGTCATCGCCGGCAACGGAGAGATTGACCGCCTCCTCGTCGCCGATCGCCACGCGCTCCAGTTCGCCCAGCAGGTGCGACAGGTAGCCGACGACCTCGACCTGGCGCACGTCGTGGCTCATATAGAGCTGGCGGTGGACGTGCCCGATGGCCTCGACCCGGGCCAGCGCGCCGGCGAGGGCGTCCTTGGTCTCCTGCGACGCCACGGTATTGGCCTGGAT
Source organism: Pseudomonadota bacterium (assembly GCA_029781795.1). GTDB lineage: Bacteria > Pseudomonadota > Alphaproteobacteria > Kiloniellales > JACOMY01 > JAKOWB01. Next base: position 29,875 of record JAKOWB010000081.1, read on the forward strand.
GCGCAGGAAGGCGCTGACCAGCTGCAGGTTGTTGGCGACGCGGTGGTTGATCTCGCGGATCAGCACCTCGCGCTCCTCGGCGAGCTTGGCGAAGGAATCGCGCGAGGCGCGGAGTTCCGCCTGCGCCCGGTCGCGCTCGGCCTGCAGGCGCCGTGCCTCGATGGCGGCGGCGATGGCGGCGCGCAACAGGGTGGGGAACTCGGCGTCCGCCTGCTTGATGACATAGTCGGCGGCGCCGGCCTTCAGCGCCGCGACCGCGACCTGGCCGGCGGAGTCCGCGGTGACATAGACCACCGGTGGCGCATTCTCCAGCGCGACGATCCTCTTCAGCACCTGCAGGCCCGTCAGATCGGGCAGGTGGTGGTCGAGCGCCACGGCGCAGAAGCCGCCCTCGGCAAGGCGCGCCAGTCCGCCGGCGCCGTCCTTGGCCGTCTCCACCTTGAATCCGCTGCGGTCCAGCGAGCGCCGCACCAGGTGCTGCAGCACCTCGTCGTCGTCGATGTAGAGCAGGCGCGGCCGCTGGTCCGCCATCAATGGCACTCCGGGATCTGCATCACCAGCAGGAAGAGGCCGAGTTGCCGAATGGCATTGGCGAAGTTCTCGTAGTTCACCGGCTTGGTGATGTAGACGTTGCAACCCAGCGCGTAGCAGCGCTCGATCTCGATCTTGTCGTCGGTGGTGGTCAGCACGATGACGGGGATGCGGCGCGTCCGCTCGTTGCTCTTCAGCTGCCGCAGCACCTCGACGCCCGAGATGTCGGGCAGGTTCAGGTCCAGCAGGATGAGGAAGCCGACGCCATCGCCCGCTGCCGGCGGGGCCTCGGCGCCAGTCAGGAAGGCCAGCGCTTCCAGCCCGTTGACGAAGGGCAGGATCTCGTTGTTCACGCCGGCGCGCCGGATGTGGCGCTCGATCAGGCGTGCATGGCCCTCGTCGTCCTCGATCATGACGATGGATACAGGTCGCTGCTGGCTCATGCTTCCTCTGCCTTGTCTGAAGGGGCGGCGGCCGGGGTCCAGAGCTTGGGCAAGACGACGGTGAAGCTGGATCCTTCGCCAAGGCGGCTTTCCAGCCTCACCGAGCCGCCCAGACTGCGGGTCAGCGCGCGGACGTGTGCCAAGCCGATGCCCTCGCCGGGCCGGTCCTGCGGGCCCGCGCGCCGGAAGAGATCGAACACACGATCCAGGTCGGCCGCGGCGATGCCACGGCCGTTGTCCGATATGGAAACGAAGACGAAGGATCCCTGTTCCCTGCCGGTGATGGCGATGCGGCCGGGCATGCCGGGACGCAGGTACTTGATGGCGTTGTCCAGCAGGTTGCCGAAGATCTGCTCCAGCGCTGGGCGGTCGCTGACCAGGCTGGGCAAGGCACCCAGCGTGATCTCGGCGCCAAGATCGGCGGCGCGCTTTCCAGCCTCCGCCACCAGGCCGCCGATGACCTCGCCAAGGTCCAGGTGCCGTGGGTTGAAGGTCCGCTTGCCGCTGCGCGAGAGCTGCAGGATCACGTTGATCAGGCGGGCCATCTTGGCGATGGAAGACTTGATGAAGCCCAGCGACTCGTCGAAGTCGCGCCTGAGGTCGGCTGCCTCGCCGGTGGGATCCTCGCCCTCGGCCGGTCTGGGTGCCAGGCGGTCGCCCAGCATCTCCAGCTCGCTGGTGAAGCCCATGATGTTCACGAGGGGCGAGCGCAGGTCGTGCCCGACGATGTAGGCAAAGCGCTGCACTTCGTCGTTCATCGACTGCAGGTCGGCCGTGCGCGCGGCGACGCGCTGCTCCAGCGCCTCGTTGGCGTTCTCCAGCGCCGCGTTGGCGGCCAGGGTCGCCCTGGCGCTGCGCCGCACCAGGAGGATCGAGACGATGGCGAGGGCGGCGACGATGAAGGCGCCGCCGATGTTGAAGACGAAGAGCAGGAGCTGCGCCCGGTCGGAGTCCCGCGTCTGCGCCGACAGGAGCTGCTGCTGCCCGGTCAGGATCGCGCTGGCATGAGTACGGATCTCGTCCATCAGGCCAAGCCCGCGGTCCGTGTTCACCAGGGCGATGGCCTCGGGCAGGCGGCCTTCCTTGGCCAGGCCGACGGTCTGCGCCATCTCGTCCAGCTTCTGAATGACCTTCTGGTGCAGGTGCGCCAGGTGGTCGGCCATGCCGGCCTCTCCGGCCAGCGCCTGCTCGAGGCTGTCGAGCGCCGGCAGTATGTTGGCGCGTGCGGCCTCGTAGTCGTCGAGGTAGGCCCGGTCGCCGGTGAGCAGGTAGCCGCGCTGGCCGCTCTCGGCACGGCGCAGGTCGGCCCTGAGGACGGTGATCAGGTTGTTGATCGTCATCGAGCGCTCGACCCGGTCGCCGCTGTCGCCGGCGTAGCGCACGAGCAGGATCGAGGCGGCGCTCATCGCCAGCAACAGCAGGAAGCCGACCGTGATCAGGGTGACGGACGTGCGCTTGCCGATGAACTGCCTGAGCATCTAGGGGGGATGGCTGTGCCGAGAGGTTGGAGGGGCGGGGGGGCAACCTGCCGGCGAAGCCGCGCGGTCCTGCGGAAAGCTGCACTGCGTCGGCGTCTGACAGGGTGCAAGGCGGCGGTGCGGAGCGGAGACTATCGGCGCTTTGAGTAAGATGCAAACTCACTTGCATTTGCAGCATTATGGCGACTTGCCGGGCCGTGGGTTGGATGCGCCGCGCCGGTTCCGGGACCTGGAGCGGGCTGCTATGCAGAGGCCGCCGCGCCACGCCGGGAGTTCCGCATGCATACCATGACGCTCTATACCACCCTGGGTTACAGTGATCGCGACCGCGCCGTGGCCTTCTATGACGCGGTGCTGGCGACCCTGGGCTATGGCCGCGCGGAGGGCTGGACGCCGGACTGGGCTGGCTGGGGGCCCAGCTACGACGACGGCGTCTCCTTCTGGATCTGCCGGCCCTTCGACGGCGCGGCGCCGACTCGGGGCAATGGCGCGATGGTGGCGTTCCGCGCCCCGGACGAGGCCGCGGTGCGGCGCTTCCACGCCGCCGCCCTGGCGCACGGCGGCAGCGACGAGGGCGCCCCCGGCACGCGCCCCTATTACGAGCCCAGCTTCTACGTTGCCTACGTTCGCGATCCCGACGGCAACAAGCTGGCGGCCGTGTTCCATCGCCACGTACCGCGTGGCTAGACTGTCGGCCAGACCCATCTCAGGGAGACCGCCCATGACCACCAGTCCCAAGGATCTGACCGCCGCCGATTCCCTCCGTCTGGCCGCCGCCGACGGTCATCGCTTCGCCGCCTATCGCTCGCGGCCGCGGGCCGGTTCGCCCAAGGGTGGCCTGGTGGTGATCCAGGAGATCTTCGGCACCAACCGCCACATCCGGAACGTCGCCGATTCCTGGGCGGCACAGGGCTATCTCTGCCTGGCACCCGGCCTGTTCGACCGCATCGAGCCCGGCCTGGAGTATGGCTACGACGCCAAGGGGATCGAGACCGGCCGAGCCGCCCGCGGCAAGATCGCCAACGAGCAG